>NZ_CP028271.1:1879839-2193146 GCF_009914055.1 Mixta intestinalis | reverse complement strand
TTGCCGCTGCCGGGGCGCTCAGCATGCTAACGGTGCGCCTGGGAGCTATCGTTTCACCGGCGCTCGGCGGGCTGATCATTATGGCGGGCGGCGTCGGAATGAGCTTTGCCGTCGCGGCAGCCGCCACTCTCTGTACGCTGATCCCGCTGACGCGTTTACCCGTGATGAAGCCAGAGCCGGGAGAACCGGAACATCCGCTGCGCGCCATGCTCGGCGGCATCAAGTTTGTCGTCAGCCATCCGGTCGTTGGCTGCGTGGTGCTGCTGGGAATGCTGATCAGCGTCGCCGGTGCGATACGTATTCTTTTCCCGGCGCTGGCGCAGGAGAGCTGGCAGGTTGGGCTTTCTCAGGTGGGGCTGATGTATTCCGCCGTGCCGCTGGGCGCGATGACAGGCGCGGTGACCAGCGGCTGGATAGCGCATCATTCACGCCCTGGCGTGATGCTGTTAATCAGCGCCAGCGCCGCCTTTGGCTCGCTGGCCTGCCTCGGCCTGGCCGGACATTTTATGCTGGGGCTGCTGGCGCTGGTTTGCTACGGCTATTTTAATGCCATGGCGTCGCTGTTGCAGTTCACCCTGATTCAGAGCTATACGCCGGATCGTCTGCTGGGCCGGGTGAACAGCCTGGGCACCGCGCAGGATGTCAGCGGCGATTCGCTGGGGGCGCTGGGGCTGGGGGCGCTGGGGCGGCTGCTGCCGCCTTCGCTCACCGCACTGACTTTCGGGGCCTGTGCGCTGGGCGTGGGCGTTTTCATCAGCCTGCTGGCACCGCCGCTGCGCCGCTGTCGCTTTATATCGTCGCCGGAGGAGGTGACGGAGGCGTAAGCGCTGAGCAAAGCGCGACAAGTACGCCGTGCGTATCCAGCTGATAGTGAGCGGTAAAGATCGCACCACGCGGCAGCGTCGCCGCAAGGCGGCGCGTTAGTTGCAGGCTAAGGGTAGCGCGCTGCGTATCGATAGCGATCAGCGCGGCGGCGTCAAAGCCAAAAAATTGCTGAACCTGAGGCCAGAGCGCCTTATACAGGCTCTCTTTGGCGGAGAACAGCGCCAGCAGCCCCTGCTCGTCTGCCAGCGCTGAAGCGCTGATAACCGCTCGTTCGGCGGCATTGGCAAACATCGTCGCTATCTCCGGCATGTCGGGGCGAGCATTTTCGATATCAATCCCCGGCGACAGATGACTGGCGGCAGGGGCCAGCACGGCGATAGCGCGATTGTCGGTATGAGAGATAGAACCGTGCCAGCCGGCAGGCCAGAGCGGAGCCGAACGGCTGAACGGTAGCGCGCTGGCGGCAACACCTGCTTCCTGTAACAGCATGGCGGCACAGTAGCGTCCGGCGAGATATTCAGCCTGACGTTTCATCGCTGCGGCGTGCAGCGGCGGCGGAAAGGGAATGCCCGCGTGCAGAAAATCCGCAGAGCGAAAAGCCTGACGGTCAAACTCCGCCAGGCAAAAACGCAGCGCCGGGAAAGCGGTAAGGTAACCGCCCTGCGCGCGGTGGATAAAAGGCGGGGCGGCGAAAGCGTGGGTAACGGTCAGCATCGGCGGCGATTAGCGTGTGCCGAACAGATCGTTCAGCCGCTGTACCAGCCCCATCGCGCTGTAATAGTCGAGACGGAAGGTTTCGGCCCCTAACGGGTAAACCTGTTTAGCGGCTACCGCAGGCTGGTGGCTGAGCAGCGGGCTGGCCATTAAAGATTGCACGCTGTTGTCGGTCGCGGCGAACAGCAGCAGGGTTTTGCCGGTCAGGCCGTTAACCAGGTTTTCGCCCATTAACGGCACGATATCCTGGCGCTTGCCCTGAGTGGCGCGCGGGCGCACGTTTTTCGGCAGCGGGGCCAGCGTCATGCCTGCCTGTTGCAGAAATTGCCCCTGTGCCGATTCCGGCGTCCACAGGTTAGCCGACTGGGAGTGAATGTCCCATACCAGCGCATTTACCGGCTGGGCAGGCAGTTTGATATGCTGTTTCATCTGCTCCATCGCCCGGTTGAAATGGGCGATGCGTTCCGCCGCCTGCTTTTCATGCCCGGTAATATCACCAAGCAGCGTCAGAAGCTGCTGCCAGCTTTTATCGTCATAATTCACCACTACGACCGGTGCCAGCGCCGACAGCCGATCGTAGAGCGCCAGCGCGGAATCGCCGCCGGTGGCGCTGACCAGGATCAGGTCGGGCTTCTGGATCGCCACCATCTCGACGTTAGGCTCTCCCGGCGGAATTCTGGTGACGCCGCGCTCACGCGCGACAGCGCCCCATTGCCGGAAGAAACCCCGATCGTCGGCAATGCGGTTGTTGGCGATGGTGGAGCCGCTGGCGACTACCGGCGCGTCAATTGCCAGCAGCGATCCGGTGAGCGTAACGCTGGTTGAGACAATGCGCTGTGGCGGCTGAGTCAGCGTATGCATGCCGCGCAGATCGTGAAACTGGCGCGGCCAGCCCGCCTGTTGTGCAAAGGCGGCGTGTGCCAGGAAAAGGGTGGTCAGAAAAAGGAGCCAACGGCTGGCGGTAGTCGCAATCACGAGTTCATCCCTGTTTACCAGTAATAAGACGCATTTTCATCGTCTGGCTAAAGGGATGCAAGCGTTATTGACGGGATGATGGCTGCGGTGGAAAAGCGAATAACGGGCCGTCGCCCGTTTTACAGCTCTATTTCAATATCGCCGTTGGCTTTGCAGCAGCAGGGCAGAATTTCGCCCTGCTGAATAAAGGCCAGCGGCTGACCGGCATAGCTGACTTCGCCCTTTACCAGGCGTGTGCGGCAGGAGCCACAGTATCCTTCGCGACACTGATATTCCACGCAAATGTTATGCGCTTCCAGCAGCGCCAGCAGCGAAGGATGCTCGTCGCTGCATTCCAGCTGTGCGCCGGAAAGGCAGAGTTTGATGGTCATGCCCGCCATGGTTACAGCTGGAAATCGTCGAAGTCGTTTTCGCCCACTTCGGAATCGATCTGGCCTACCAGGTAGGAGCTAACCTCAACTTCCTGCGGCGCGACCTGCACGTTATCGGAGACCAGCCAGGCGTTGATCCACGGAATCGGGTTGGATCGCGTCTGGAACGGCAGATCCAGCCCTACCGCCTGCATACGAATATTGGTGATGTACTCAATATACTGGCAGAGGATATCTTTGTTCAGGCCGATCATTGAGCCGTCGCGGAACAGGTATTCCGCCCACTCTTTCTCCTGAATCGCTGCCAGTTTGAACAGGTCATAGCACTCCTGGCGGCACTCCTGAGCAATCTCCGCCATCTCCGGATCGTCTTCGCCGCTGCGCAGCAGGTTCAGCATATGCTGGGTGCCGGTCAGGTGCAGCGCCTCATCGCGCGCAATCAGGCGGATAATTTTCGCATTGCCTTCCATCAGCTCGCGCTCGGCGAAGGCGAAGGAGCAGGCGAAGCTGACGTAAAAGCGAATCGCTTCCAGCGCGTTCACGCTCATCAGGCAGAGGTAGAGCTGCTTTTTCAGCGCGCGCAGGTTGACGTTAACGGTTTTGCCGTTGACCTGATGAGTGCCTTCGCCCAGCAGATGCCAGTAGCTGGTCATCTCGATCAGATCGTCGTAGTAGGCCGAAATATCGCTGGCGCGCTTCAGGATCTGCTCGTTGGTCACGATATCATCAAATACCAGTGCCGGATCGTTGACGATGTTACGGATGATATGTGTGTAAGAGCGCGAGTGGATGGTCTCCGAGAAGGCCCAGGTTTCCACCCAGGTTTCCAGCTCCGGGATAGAGATCAGCGGCAGCAGCGCCACGTTCGGGCTGCGTCCCTGAATAGAATCCAGCAGCGTTTGATATTTCAGGTTGCTGAGGAAGATATGCTTTTCATGCTCCGGCAGCGCCTGGAAATCGATGCGATCGCGTGAAACGTCTACCTCTTCCGGACGCCAGAAGAAAGAGAGCTGTTTTTCAATCAGTTTTTCGAAGATGTCATATTTTTGCTGATCGTAACGCGCGACGTTAACCGGCTGACCGAAGAACATCGGTTCCAGTAGCTGATCGTTTTTGTTTTGTGAGAAAGTGGTGTAAGCCATATTTCATTCCACATGCTAACGGGACAGGCTGGCCTCGCGAGCGGGGCGCTGACAGCCGTTCTGACCGCAGATACTGCGGCCTGCCATGTTGTGACCGCGCCTGGCGCGGCCAAAAGAAGTGTCATGACCGGCTGCCTGCCGGTCAGACCCGATTAAATTTTACAGGCGCCGCTTTCGCAGCCGTCGTCCTGGATAGCAGGCGCGATATCATCCTGCGCATCTTCCGCACCGTCACGGGTGTTCTGGTAGTAGAGCGTTTTTACGCCGAACTTATAGGCGGTGAGCAGATCTTTCAGCAGCTGCTTCATCGGCACCTTGCCGTTGGCGAAGCGGGACGGATCGTAGTTGGTGTTCGCCGAAATCGCCTGATCGATAAATTTCTGCATCAGGCCAACCAGTTGCAGATAGCCATCGTTGCCCGGCATTTCCCACAGCAGCTCATAGCTCTCTTTCAGACGTTCGTACTCCGGCACCACCTGGCGCAGGATGCCATCTTTCGAGGCTTTAATGCTGATATGGCCGCGCGGCGGCTCGATACCGTTGGTAGCGTTAGAGATCTGTGAAGAGGTCTCGGACGGCATCAGCGCGGAGAGCGTGGAGTTGCGCAGGCCGTGCGTTTTGATCGCTTCGCGCAGCGTATCCCAGTCGAAATGCAGCGGCTCGTTGCAGATCGTATCCAGATCTTTTTTGTAGGTATCGATCGGCATAATGCCCTGGGCGTAAGTGGTTTCATTGAACCACGGGCAGGCACCCTGTTCCTTCGCCAGCTCGTTGGACGCCTTCAGCAGATAATACTGAATCGCCTCAAAGGTTTTGTGCGTCAGGTTGTTGGCGCTGCCGTCAGAATAGCGCACGCCATGCTTCGCCAGGTAGTAGGCAAAGTTAATAACGCCGATACCAAGCGTACGGCGGCCCATTGCGCCGCGCTTCGCCGCCGGAATCGGGTAATCCTGATAGTCGAGCAGGGCGTCGAGCGCACGTACCGCCAGCGTTGCCAGCTCTTCCAGCTCGTCCAGGCTGTCGATAGCGCCAAGGTTAAAAGCGGAGAGCGTACAGAGCGCGATTTCGCCGTTTTCGTCGTTTACATCCATCAGCGGCTTGGTCGGCAGGGCGATTTCCAGACAGAGGTTAGACTGGCGCACCGGCGCGATAGTTGGATCGAACGGGCTGTGGGTGTTGCAGTGGTCAACGTTCTGAATATAGATACGACCGGTGGAAGCGCGCTCCTGCATCATCAGCGAGAAGAGATCGACCGCTTTCACGCGCTGCTTGCGGATGCTTTCATCCTGCTCATATTTCGTATAAAGACGCTCAAACTCATCCTGATCGGCGAAGAACGCGTCATACAGGCCCGGCACGTCAGAAGGGCTGAACAGGGTGATATCCTGGCCCTTCAGCAGGCGCTGATACATCAGCTTATTGATCTGTACGCCGTAATCCATATGGCGCACGCGGTTGCCTTCCACGCCACGGTTATTCTTCAGTACCAGCAGGCTTTCAACTTCCAGATGCCACATCGGGTAGAACAGCGTTGCCGCACCGCCGCGCACGCCGCCCTGCGAGCAGGATTTCACCGCCGTCTGGAAATGTTTATAGAACGGAATGCAGCCAGTATGGAACGCTTCGCCGCCGCGAATCGGGCTGCCCAGCGCACGGATACGCCCGGCGTTGATGCCGATACCGGCGCGCTGGGAAACATATTTCACGATGGCGCTGGAGGTGGCGTTAATGGAATCCAGGCTGTCACCGCACTCGATCAGCACGCAGGAGCTGAACTGGCGGGTCGGGGTACGCACGCCGGACATAATTGGCGTTGGCAGCGAGATTTTAAACGTGGAAACCGCGTCATAAAAACGCTTCACATAATCCAGACGCGTCTCGCGTGGATAGTTGGAGAACAGGCAGGCGGCAACCAGAATATAGAGGAACTGAGCGCTTTCATAGATTTCGCCGCTGACGCGGTTCTGCACCAGATATTTGCCTTCCAGCTGCTTCACCGCCGCGTAGGAGAAGTTCATATCGCGCCAGTGGTCGATAAAGCCATCCATCAGCTCGAACTCTTCGCGGCTGTAGTCTTCCAGCAGATGGCGGTCATATTTACCCATTTCGACCATGCGCGAGACCTGATCGTACAGTGCAGGCGGCTCAAACTGGCCGTAGGCTTTTTTACGCAGGTGGAAAATGGCCAGGCGAGCGGCCATATACTGATAATCAGGCGCGTCACGTGAAATCAGATCGGCAGCGGCCTTGATGATGGTTTCGTGAATATCGGAGGTTTTAATGCCGTCGTAGAACTGGATGTGCGAACGCAGCTCAACCTGAGAGACGGAAACGTTATTCAAACCTTCCGCAGCCCAGTCGAGAACCCGGTGGATTTTATCCAGATTGATGCGCTCTTTGCGGCCATCGCGTTTAGTGACGAGCAGACTCTGATTCATGTCGCGTTTTACCTGTCCGTGAAAAGTGTTCCCCCTGTTTATACACAGACTGCTCTTTGTGAGTAACTCTGTGGATAAACACTATATGTAGGGGTTGAAGAATGAATGAACAACTAGATGGTGAGTATTCTAGTAAGTTATCGCTCCAGCACAATACTGATTTTGTCTTGCTGAAGACTTGCTTTTTTCAGCTTTTTTCTTAAGTCCGCGTTTCGCAAGGCCCACCGGCTTGTCAATGCCGAAGCAAAAAAAAATGAAATTTTGATCGAACGCTGGTTTTCTGAACATTGCGCTAACATCCAACTTGCGCCATGCACCTTTTCTGCTAAATGGCTGCCCGATTATCTGGCGAATACGGATGAAAAAGCAGCAAAATGAAGGGATAAATCAAGGATAAGTAAATAAAAAGGAAAAATATTGTTCTTGTGGGGGAAGCAGGTCGCCGGATGAAACCGACGACCTGCGGGTTATTTCAGGCGCGCTTTGATCTTCTCAATCATCATGGCAATGGAAATGCCGTAACGATCGTGTAGCGTCGGCAGCGCACCGGCGTCCAGGAACGCATCGGGCAGGGCAATGGTATCGAAATCGACATGCACCCCTTTACGCATCAGCAGCGAGGCCACCGCTTCGCTCAGGCCGCCTACCGCCGTATGGTTTTCGGCGGTGATCACCAGACGTCCCGGTTTCGCCGCCTGCTCCAGGATGGTTTTCTCATCCAGCGGTTTAATGGTAGGCGAGTGCAGTACCGCTACGCTGATGTTCTCCTTGCGCAGCTGCTCCGCAACCGCCAGCGCGCGCATGGTCATCAGGCCGGAGGCGATAATCAGCACATCCTTGCCGTCTTCCAGCAGTTTTGCCTTACCGATTTCAAAGCGATAGTGATATTTATCCAGCACCACCGGCACCTTACCGCGCAGCAGGCGCAGGTAAACCGGGCCGTTATGCTCAGCCATCGCTGGCACCGCCTGCTCAATATCGAGCGCGTCGCAGGGATCGATAATCGTCATGCCGGGAATGCCGCGCATGATAGCCATATCTTCCGTCGCCTGGTGACTGGGGCCGTAGCCGGTAGTCAGGCCGGGCAGGGCGGCAGCGATTTTCACGTTCAGGTGTTCTTCGGCGATCACCTGATGGATAAAATCGTAGGCGCGGCGCGTGGCGAACACGGCGTAGGTGGTGACGAAGGGAATGAATCCCTCTTTCGCCATCCCGCCCGCCGCGCCCATCAGCAGCTGCTCTGCCATCCCCATCTGGAAGAAGCGATCCGGGTAAGCCTGAGCAAAGATGTGCAGGTCGGTATATTTTGCCAGGTCGGCGGTCATGCCGACAATATTCTGACGCTGGCGCGCCAGTTCCACCAGCGCATGACCGAACGGCGCGGAGCGGGTTTCCTGACCTTCTTCCGCAATGGAGGCGATCATCGCCGAGGTGGTCAAACGGGGTTTAGACTGTGACTGCGACATCATGCGACTCCTTGTGGTTGAGCATCTAATATGGCCAGCGCTTTCTGCCACTCGTCGGCATCGACGCGGATAAAGTGGTTTTTGTCACGTTCCTCAAGGAAAGGAACGCCTTTGCCCATCAGCGTGTCGCAGATAATCACGCGCGGCACCGGTGCGCTATGGTTTTTAGCGTTATCGAAGGCGGCAATCACCTGACGCAGATCGTTGCCGTCAACGCGCTGTACGTACCAGCCGAAAGCGGCCCATTTGTCGTGCAGCGGTTCATAACCGAGGATTTTCTGCGAGTTGCCGTCCGCCTGCTGGCGGTTGACGTCAACCAGGTTAATCAGGTTATCCAGCCCGTGATGCGCCGCTGACATCGCTGCTTCCCAGGTAGAGCCTTCGTCCAGTTCACCGTCTGACATGGAGTTGATGATCAGCGCCGGATTTTTTTTCTGTTTCAGACCCAGCGCCATACCGACCGCGATGCTCAGCCCCTGGCCCAGCGAACCGCCGGAGATTTCCATCGCTGGCGTATAAGACGCCATGCCGGACATCGGCAGGCGGCTGTCGTCGGAGCCGTAGGTTTCCAGCTCGCTTTCCGGGATGATGCCCGCTTCAATCAGCGCAGCGTAGTAAGCGATAGCGTAATGGCCGTGCGACAGCAGGAAACGATCGCGGCCTTCCCATTCCGGCTCGTCAGGGCGGAAATTCATGGTGTGGCAAAAAGCGGTTGCCAGCACATCAGCGATACCCAGCGCCTGCCCGATATAACCCTGACCCTGCACCTCTCCCATACGCAGCGCGTAACGGCGAATGCGCCAGGCTGCTGCGGCCACCTTCTGTAATTCACTCTGTGACATAGTCTGTTCCTCAGCAGGTTTAGTGGATTAACATTCCGCCGTTCACGTCGAGCGTAATGCCGGTGGAGTAAGCGGAAAGCGGGCTGGCCAGGAACAGCGCCGCGCCGGCGATATCGCTGGCGTCACCCAGACGGTTAAGCGGGATACCGGCGAGAATAGACTGACGCATCTCGTCGGAAAGTTTACCGGCGGTGATATCGGTCTGAATCAGGCCGGGGGTGATGGCGTTAACGCGCACGTTATCGGGGCCAAGCTCACGCGCCATCGCTTTCATCAGGCCCAGTACGCCTGCTTTAGCGGCGCTATAGTGCGGCCCACCGAAGATGCCGCCGCCGCGCTGGGCGGAAACGGAAGAGATACAGATGATGCTGCCGGCGCGCTGACGGCGCATGGTAGGGATAACCGCCTGTGACATCAGCAGCGTACCGCGCAGGCTGACATCCAGCACCGCGTCGTAGTTGTCGCGTTTGATATCCATCAGCTTGATTGGTTGGGTAATGCCGGCGTTATTTACCAGTACGTCGATACGGCCATATTTCGCCAGTACCTGTTCAATCGCAGCGTTGACCTGCTGTTCGTTGGCAACGTTAGCGGCGAGGCCGAGGTGATCGCTACCGAGCTGGCTGGCTGCTGCTTTGCTGGCCCCGGCGTCCAGATCGATAATCACCACTTTTGCGCCCTGGCTGGCAAACATTTTGGCGGTGGCGAAGCCCAGACCGCGAGCGGAAGCGGCACCGGTAATAACGGCAACTTTATCTTGTAACAGCATAATTAACTCCATTCATAACAGTAAGAATAAACAGGAGGAATCGGTTTATTGCGGCTCGTCCAGCAGGCAAATTAATACCAGGCCGATAGCTGCGCAGACACCGAAATAAGTGAATACCGCGTTGAAGCTGCCGGTTTTATCAAGCAGGAAACCGGCAACCATCGGAGAAACAAAACCGCCCATATTGCCGCCGCTGTTAATAATGGAAGCGGCAATCGGGTAAGTTTTACTGTCGGCGACTGCCATGCCGTAGGCGGTAAAGGCGGGCCAGCCGATATTAAGGCAGAGACCGACCATAAACAGGCCAGCGCAGATCGTCAGGGTGCTGCCGGAAATATTCAGCATCACCAGCATCATAATTACGGTGGTGACAGCGGTGAACATCATGGTGGGTTTACGGCGGCGGCCCAGCAGTTTATCGGAAATAAAGCCGCCGCTAATCGCACCAATTAATCCGCCGATACAGGGCATGGTGGCGACGAAACTCATATTAACGAAGTTAAAACCTTTCTCCTGCACCAGGTAGAGTGGAATCCAGGTTAATAAACCGTAGAGCACGCTGACCATCATAAAATAGGCCAGAAAATCGCCGATAATATTTTTCGATTTAAATAACCCTTTTGCGGTATCGATCGGGGCCAGTTTTTTAACCCGAATGATGCGGTCAAGCCGCGCGAATTTAGGGTGCATAATTAAATTCTGGCGCGGTTTTTCGCTGGTGCTGCCGTTATCGGCATGAATAATATCCAGCTCGCCCTGGGAAACAAAACGGCTCTCTTCCGGTTTGGTTTTTACCAGCAGATACCAGGCAACGGCGATCGCCATGCCGGGAATGGCAAAGGAGAAAAAGACCCAGCGCCAGCCCCAGGTAACAGCAATCCAGACCGCCAGCGGCGGTACGATAATCGGCGCGAACATGGTGGCAGCGATAAAGACGCCGGTGGCGGTTGCTTTCTCTTTTGCCGGAAACCAGTTATTAATGGTAGAAGCCAGGCCAACCGGGCAGGGGCCTTCGCTCAGGCCCAGCGCCAGCCTGATCCATTTCAGCCCCAGCACCGAAGTGGCGGTACCCATTAGCCAGGTAAAAAAGGAAAAGCCGAAGATGGAAAGGGCGACGGCACCGCGTATTCCTTTTTTAGCAATGAAAAATCCGGCGGGAATCTGGCTCAGCGCATAGCCCAGGAAAAACATACTGGCAATAGCGCCCGCTTCGAAATTATTGATGTGAAATTCATCAATAATAAAGGGCAGAACGGCACCGATATTTGTTCGGTCAGCGTAATTTATCGCATAAACAATAAATATTAGAGTAAGAACAACGAAACGATAATTGGTGCGCCTGACGTGCGGAAAGGCGGTGGCTTCTATTTTCGACATGTTATCAGCCTCTTTTAAAGATATGGCATGAGTCAGATTAAAGTTTGTAGGGCATTCATTTTTTCAACGGTTTTTTTCACCAGGTGGGTTGAATATATGCATTGAAAAAATAATGGGAAGTTAAAAAACTTCAATTGTGGCTGAGGAAAATTTGATTCGTGACTGGCATCATAAAGATAACGCCAAAAATGGCTGTTTTGATAAATAAAGTGATGTCAATGAACCGAGGTGAAAAGTGTAATTGCGATCACGAATTAATGGCGCGTTTGCGATATCACCGGGAGATGATTAATTTCCAGACGCGATAAATTGTTGCTATGCAGCGGTTAAGATATACTTTCGACGTTTATTGCTGACGGCTGAGGATAATGTGATCGATGTAAAGAAAAATGTGCTTCCTTTACCCTCGTTGAAAAATTTGTTGGCATTTATCGAGGTGGCAAATTCCGGGAGTATTAATAATGCCGCAGAGGTATTAAATATTACCTCTTCTGCGGTAAGTCATCAGATCGCTGCGCTGGAAAGCTTCCTTGGTAAAAAACTGTTTATTCGCAGCGGTAAAGGGGTGACGTTAACCCTGACCGGCGAGACCTATCTGAAAGAAATCTCTGGCCCGCTGAACCTCATTGGGCGGGCGACTGAAAAGGTGATGAGCGATATCCATCACGAACATTTGCGCGTGCACTCTTCGCCCAGTTTTGGTTTGCTCTGGCTCATGAAGAGGCTGGATAAATTCAGGCAGGCCTGGCCTGATATCCAGCTTAACCTGACCTGTTCTTATGAAAATGTACAGTTCGCCAGGGATAATGTGGATATTGATATTCGTCACGGCTTTTCCGCCTGGCCGACGCTCAACGTAAAGACCATCAAGAATGAGAAAATGATTGTGCTGGCAGCGCCTGACTACCTGGCGCGCCATCCGGTCTCTTCACCGGCATCGCTGGTGGCGTGCGATCTGATCAACTCCGAGGTCACGCTAATCGGCTGGTACGCCTGGTTCTCGTGGCACGGCGTGGAATATAAAAATAAAAGTTTTGTCTTCAGCTTCGATCGCTCCTATATGAGTTTCGAGGCCGCCTGTATGAATACCGGTTTTATTCTGGAAAGCAATCTTCTGGCGCAGGATTACATTAATACCGGTAAACTGGTACCGGTATTTGACGATCAATATGCGATGCCAGTTAATTCCCATCATCTGGTGTTTCCCCACGCTAATGAGAAAAAAGAAAAGATAAGATGCTTTCTGAAATGGCTGGAAGATGAATTAAATAAAGTGAACTTTCATCTGTAATTCACAACGTATCAGATCGGCCATTACTTTATTTGCAAGCCATAAAAAAACATAAGCCGCCTTGTTTAATTTACCTGAGTTATTTCTGAGGCGGCCTGGGATAATTCTTCTGTTAAGGTGAAGACTTTTTTTGTCTCCTGCCCGCTTAAAATATAAAAACATTTAAAATCAATAAGTTAATCTTGAATGATTAGCGTGGCTAATTTTATATAGTGCGGCGGCTATTTATTATGAATGCGACTTTCATCACGTTAATCCACATCGGATAATTTATAAAATTATTATTCAATAAAAATGAAATATTTTTTCATTTATACGGGAACCGATACTGGAAAAGGACGCAGAGCCGATACAGGCACCACTGACGTAACCGTGCGTCTGTGAAAAAAATAAAAACAATAAGTTACGTTGGAAACACCAAGGAAATTGCCATGAAAACCTTACCTCTTGTCTTACTTCTTAGCGGTGCCAGCGGCGCTTATGCTGCCGAAACGCTACCAAGCGTCGACAGCCTCACGTGGCATACGATTACGTTTGGACAATCTACCGATAAAAATTTTGCGACTAATGTACTGCCGGAAAAAGTGGGCGTTAACCAGGTTACCTTCGGTAACGCTAAAAAAGCCGCCGCGCAGCCGGAAAAACTGAACTTCCCGGCGACTATCGAAAGTCGCGGCGGCAAGATCGGTAACAGCCATGACGGCCTGACCTTCTGGTATACCCGCCTGCCGACCAGCGCCAATATGGTGCTGGAAGCGGAGGTGAATATTGAGCAGTTTGGCCCGGAAAACGAGGCTAAGCCTGCCGGTCAGGAGGGCGCAGGCCTGCTGGTGCGCGATATTCTTGGCAAACCGCGTCAGGAAGAGATCAAAGTTGGCTATGAGGAATTTCCCGCCGCCTCCAATATGGTGATGAACGCCATTATGACGCAGGATAAAGCGACGCATCACCGGGTGCAGGCAACGCTTATCGCGCGTAACGGCGTGACGCAGAGCTGGGGCAATACCGGCGTGGAAATTAAACGGCTTCCCTATCAGCGTGATATCGATCTGCGTAAATCGTCCCATTTCCGTCTGCGCCTGGCGCGTACCGACAGCGGCTTTACCGCCGCGTGGGCACCGGCCGGTAGCGATCGCTGGGTAACGCAGCAGGTTAATGACCCGGATCGCATCAAGGTGCTGGATAGCGAAGGCTACTACGTGGGCTTTTTCGCCGCACGTAACGCGCGTATGACGGTGCATCAGGCGCGTCTGACGCTTTCGCCGCATACCGCCGCTCCGGCGGAAAAATTTGTCAGTAAGCCGCGACCGGCTAACGTAGAGATCGCTTCAGCGGCGGTTTCCGCTTCACCGGACTATCTGTTCCAGCTGCGCAGCGATCGCGACGGCAAACTGATGGTCAACAGCGATGGCATCGAACGTGCTGGTGGCATGGCGCTGGAAGCGGGTAAAATGATCGGCGTGCCGGTGCCGTTAAAAGCGGAGAAAACGCCGATCTATTATACGCTGACGCTGGCCAACGGCGAGAAAATTACCGGAACGCTGAACGTGACGCGGAAAACCGTCGCCGATGCCAATAACCTGTACGCCTCGCCGCAGGGCAGCGCGCAGAACGACGGCAGCCAGGCACATCCGCTTGATGTTGCCAGCGCGGCAGAACTGCTGGCACCCGGCGGCGTGCTCTGGCTGGAAGAGGGCGTTTATCCTTACACCACGCTGACGACAGCCAGCAGCGGCACCGACGATCAGCGCAAAAAAATGCGCCCGCTCGGCGGCAAAGCGGTGTTCCACGGCCTGAAACTCGCCGCCAGCTATTGGGATATTGAGAATATCGAGGTTACCAAAAAAAGCTTCTCTATCTCCGGCAGCTATAACCTGATCCAGCGCGTGACGGCGTATCAGGCAGACGATACCGGGATCTGGGTCTCTTCGCCTGCGGGTCTGGGACGTGCGCTGTGGGCAAGCCACAACGTGATCGCCAATGCCGAATCCTGGGGTAACAAAGATCCTGGCCTGATCAACGCTGACGGTTTCGCGGTGAAAATGCGCGTAGGGGAAGGCAATAAGCTGGTTAACTGCTTCTCCCATGACAACGTGGATGACGGCTACGATCTGTTTAATAAAATCGAGGATGGCCCGAACGGCGTGGTTACCATTGAAAATAGCGTGGCGTTACGCAACGTCAATAATGGTTTCAAACTGGGCGGCGAGGGGATTCCGGTGGCGCATCGCGTTATCGACAGCGTAGCGATTGAAAACGGTATGGACGGTTTTACCGATAACTTTAACCCCGGCGCGCTGTGGGTTAACAATAACATTGCCATCGATAACCATCGCTTCAACTTTATCTTCCGCCCCGGCCCTTATACCCAGCCTGATAATCAGGGCACCTTCAGCGGCAATATTTCGCTGCGCAGTAAACCGGCGCAATATGTTGATGCGGTAGTGGGTAATATCGACGCCAGCAACAGGTTTCAATTGAGCGAAAAACGCTAATCGCGTCTCCTGTTACGACAAAAGCGCCAATGCTGGCGCTTTTGTTTTATCTGACGATTGTTTTTACGTCAGGGAGTGCGATCAGGCGCCGTGACGGGTGTGCAGCATATAGTTAACGTCAACGCCGCGCCCAAGGCGAAAGGTGTCGCTCAGCGGATTGTAGTGCAGGCCGATGATATGCTTCTCACGCAGCGGCGTTTCATCGATCCAGTGCAGCAGCTCCGCCGGACGGATAAATTTTTTCGCGTCGTGGGTGCCGCGCGGCACCATGCGCAGCACATACTCAGCGCCGATTACCGCCATCAGCCAGGATTTAGTATTGCGGTTAATGGTGGAGAAAAAGACATCGCCGCCCGGCTTCACCAGCCTGGCGCAGGCGTGTACCACCGAACGCGGATCGGGTACGTGCTCCAGCATTTCCATGCAGGTCACCACGTCATAAGCGCCACTATGTTCATCGGCATGCTCTTCCACCGTTTGTTGAATGTAATTAACGCTGATGCCGCTCTCCAGCGCGTGCAGACGCGCCACCTCCAGCGGTTCGGCACCCATATCAAGGCCGGTCACCTCTGCGCCTTCGCGCGCCATGCTCTCCGCCAGGATGCCGCCGCCGCAGCCAACGTCAAGTATCTTCTTGCCAAACAGACCGCCGGCATGTTCGGCGATATAGTTCAGGCGCAGCGGGTTGATGCGGTGCAATGGTTTAAATTCACCCTCCATATCCCACCAGCGTGACGCAACCGCTTCGAATTTCGCGATTTCATCATGATCCACATTGCCTGCACGCGCGCTCACACTCATCTTTTTTCACTCCTGACACTGTTTTCCGGAGTATACATCTTCTCGCGGCGATCGGCACGGCGTGACAAACGTGAAAGCGCGCTTAAAACACCGCTTTCCGTTCACCGTAGGGCTGCGATGTGATATACTTTCGCACCTTTAAATCCGGGATAAATGTAGAGGGATAGCGGCTCCATGAGCGACCTTGCCAGAGAAATCACACCGGTTAATATTGAGGAAGAACTGAAGAGTTCCTATCTCGATTACGCCATGTCGGTCATCGTTGGCCGTGCATTACCAGATGTTCGCGATGGCCTGAAGCCGGTCCATCGTCGCGTGCTTTATGCAATGAGCGTGCTGGGGAACGACTGGAACAAACCTTACAAAAAATCTGCCCGTGTCGTTGGCGACGTCATCGGTAAATATCACCCGCACGGCGACTCCGCCGTTTATGACACCATCGTGCGTATGGCGCAGCCGTTCTCGCTGCGCTACATGCTGGTGGATGGCCAGGGCAACTTCGGTTCCATCGACGGTGACTCTGCCGCGGCGATGCGTTATACCGAAGTGCGCATGGCAAAAATTGCCCACGAGCTGCTGGCGGATCTGGAAAAAGAGACCGTCGATTTTGTGCCGAACTATGACGGCACCGAGCAGATTCCCGAAGTGCTGCCGACGAAAATTCCTAACCTGCTGGTAAACGGCTCGTCAGGTATCGCCGTTGGTATGGCCACCAACATTCCACCGCACAACCTCACCGAGGTGATTAACGGCTGTCTCGCCTATATCGACGATGAAAATATCAGCGTCGAAGGGTTGATGGAGCACATCCCTGGGCCTGACTTCCCGACTGCCGCCATCATCAACGGGCGTCGCGGCATTGAAGAAGCTTACCGTACCGGACGCGGTAAACTCTATATTCGCGCCCGTGGCGAGGTGGAAACCGACGCCAAAACCGGTCGCGAAACCATCGTCATCCATGAAATTCCCTATCAGGTCAACAAAGCGCGCCTGATCGAGAAGATGGCCGAGCTGGTAAAAGATAAACGTATCGAAGGCATCAGCGCCCTGCGCGATGAGTCCGATAAAGACGGTATGCGCATCGTGATCGAAGTGAAACGCGATGCGGTAGCGGAAGTGGTGCTGAACAACCTCTATTCGCTGACGCAGTTACAGGTTTCTTTCGGTATCAACATGGTGGCGCTGCATCAGGGCCAGCCGAAGATTATGACGCTGAAGGAGATTCTGGAAGCCTTTGTTCGTCATCGTCGTGAAGTGGTTACGCGTCGTACTATTTTCGAACTGCGCAAAGCGCGTGAGCGTGCCCATATCCTTGAAGGCCTGGCGATTGCGCTGGCGAACATCGATCCGATTATCGAACTGATCCGTCATGCGCCAAGCCCGGCAGAAGCGAAAGCGGGCCTGGTGGCGCGCGCGTGGGAGCTGGGTAATGTGGCTGCCATGCTGGAACGTGCCGGTGATAATGCCGCACGTCCTGAGTGGCTGGAAGAGGAGTTTGGCATCCGTGACGGTCGTTACTACCTGACCGAACAGCAGGCGCAGGCGATCCTCGATCTGCGTTTGCAGAAGCTGACCGGCATGGAGCACGAGAAGCTGCTGGATGAGTATAAGGCGCTGCTGGAGCAGATCGCCGAGCTGATCTACATTCTGGAAAGTGCGGAACGCCTGATGGAAGTGATTCGTGAAGAGCTGGTCGCGATCCGCGATCAGTTCGGTGACGAACGTCGCACGGAAATCACCGCCAATAGCGCCGATATTAATATCGAAGACCTGATCAACCAGGAAGATGTGGTGGTCACGCTGTCGCATCAGGGCTACGTGAAATATCAGCCGCTCTCTGATTACGAAGCGCAGCGTCGCGGCGGTAAAGGAAAATCGGCGGCGCGAATTAAGGAAGAGGATTTTATCGATCGTCTGCTGGTGGCCAACACCCACGACACCATCCTCTGCTTCTCCAGCCGTGGGCGTCTCTACTGGATGAAGGTTTATCAGCTGCCGGAAGCGAGCCGTGGCGCGCGTGGACGCCCGATCGTCAACCTGCTGCCGCTGGAAGCCAACGAGCGTATTACCGCCATCCTGCCGGTGCGTGAATACACCGAAGGCACCAACATCTTTATGGCGACCGCCAGCGGCACCGTGAAGAAAACCTCGCTGACCGAGTTCAGCCGTCCGCGCAGCGCCGGTATTATCGCCGTCAACCTGCGTGAAGATGATGAGCTGATCGGCGTGGCGCTGACCGAAGGCAGTGACGAAGTGATGCTGTTCTCTGCCGCCGGTAAAGTGGTGCGTTTCGCCGAGCAGGCGGTGCGCGCCATGGGCCGTACCGCCTCAGGCGTGCGCGGCATCAAGCTGGCGGAAGGCGATCGCGTGGTATCGCTGATCGTGCCGCGTGAAGAGGGCGCAATTCTGACCGTTACGCAAAATGGTTACGGTAAACGTACCGCGAATAGCGAATACCCAACCAAATCACGTGCGACTCAGGGCGTTATCTCCATCAAGGTCACCGAACGCAACGGGCCGGTCATCGGTGCGGTGCAGGTAGAAGACAGCGATCAGATCATGATGATCACCGACGCCGGTACGCTGGTGCGTACGCGCGTTTCAGAAGTCAGCGTGGTTGGGCGTAACACCCAGGGCGTCATTCTGATTCGTACTGCGGCGGATGAAAATGTAGTCGGTCTGCAACGCGTGGCGGAGCCGGTGGAAGAAGAAGAGCTGGATGCGATCGACGGCAGCGTGGCGGAAGGGGAGGAGGATATCGCCCCGGAAGTGGATACTGACGACGATATCGTGGACGGCGAAGAAGAGTAACACGCTTCTTTAGCTCACCCTGTAAAAGGCCGGTTTTCCGGCCTTTTTTTTGCCTGAAAATGGCGGCTGCGCTTGCGGATCGAGATGTTGTCAAACAGAGAGGCCAGAGCGAACGTCTGGCTTTTTTTGTCATCTACGGCTACTGTAGCGGGATCGAAATTTTTACTATTGGCTGGCGGCAGCGCCCAGGTTTCCCTTGAAATATCTCGTTTCGTTTCGCACTACGCTCAGGATTTCCCGCTATCTGTTTCGCGCGCTGGCGCTGATGCTATGGTCGCTGGGCGCGCTGTTGACCGCCTTTTACATCATCAGCGTGCTGCACGAACAGGAAGCGCAGGCGCGGCAGGAGTTTACGCTTAACTACGATCAGGCGCAGTGGTATGTACGCCACTCTGCCGATATTACCCGCGAGCTGAAATATATTGCTGAGAATCGCCTGAGCAACAGCGCTAACAGTATGGACTTACTGAACGGCGTGTTCCCCGGCAAGGCAACGCTGCCACAGTTTTATCCGCTGGTGCGCCAACTCCAACTGTTCGGCAATGAGCAATACCTGGCGTAACTCACTCGAGTCACTAAGTTATTTCCTCAACTACTGGAAAACCAATTTCGCCTCCTCCTATGAGCTGAACCGCGTCTTTTTTATCGGCGGTGAAGGGCTGTGCATGGCTGATTTCGGCATCGGCAACGGCTCGGTGGATCGTGAACGCACGGTAAAAACGCTGCACGAGCGTATCCTGCGCTACCGCAACAGCAGCGCTGACGAACGCAAAAGTAGCCTCTACTGGGTCAGCAATAACGGTCAGCCGGGCGGTGGCTACTTCTACATGATTACCCCGATCTACATCGCCAATAAACTGGAAGCGCTGCTTGGCATTGAGCAGAACATCCGTCTGGATGATTTCGTTACGCCGGGCAACCTGCCGGTCACCGCTACGCTGATCGACGAGGATAATAAGCCGCTGCTCTCCTCCAATCGCGGGCGCGTCGCCTTTGCGCTGGATGAAATTCCCGGCGATAAAGCGTGGTTCGGCTATGTGGACAGCTACAAGCAGCTGGTGCTGAAGAAAAATCTGCATCCTTCAAACCTCAGCATCGTCTATTCGGTGCCGACGGACGTGCTGGTAGAGCATCTGAAGCTGCTGATTATTAACGCGCTGCTGCTTAATCTGGTCAGCGCCATTATCCTGTTTACCCTGGCCTGGCTGTTTGAGCGCCGTATGTTTCTGCCAGCGGAAGAGAACGCGCACCGGCTGGAAGAACATGAGCAGTTCAACCGTAAAATTGTCGCCTCCGCGCCGGTCGGCATCTGTATTCTGCGCACGCGTGACGGCACCAATATTCTCAGTAACGAGCTGGCGCACAACTATCTCACTATGCTGACGCAGGAAGATCGCCAGAAGTTGACGGAAATTATTAGTGGTCAACAGGTTAACTTTGTCGATCTGCTGACCGGTAGCAATACTAACCTGCAAATCAGCTTTGTGCATTCGCGCTATCGCAATGAGAACGTGGCGATCTGCGTGCTGGTGGACGTGAGCGCGCGCGTAAAAATGGAAGAGTCATTGCAGGAGATGGCGCAGGCGGCGGAGCAGGCCAGCCAGTCGAAATCGATGTTCCTCGCCACCGTCAGCCATGAGCTGCGTACCCCGCTGTACGGTATTATCGGTAACCTCGACCTGCTGCAAACTAAGCAGTTGCCAAAAGGGGTGGATTCGCTGGTGACGGCGATGAACAACTCTTCCAGCCTGCTGCTGAAGATCATTAGTGATATTCTCGATTTCTCGAAAATTGAATCCGAACAGCTAAAAATTGAGCCGCGCCCCTTCGCGCCGCGTGAGGTGATCACCCATATTACCGCCAACTACCTGTCGCTGGTGGTGAAAAAGCGCCTGACGCTCTACTGCCTGATCGAATATGACGTACCGGTAGCGCTGGATGGCGATCCGATGCGCCTGCAACAGGTGGTATCGAACCTGCTGAACAACGCCATCAAATTTACCCACACCGGCTGCATTATTCTGCATACCTATACCCACCAGGGTTATCTGACGGTGCGCGTGCGTGATACCGGCGTCGGTATCGCGGCAAAAGAGATCAACCGGCTGTTCGATCCCTTTTTCCAGGTGGGCACCGGCGTACAGCGTAACTTCCAGGGGACCGGGCTGGGGCTGGCGATCTGTGAAAAGCTAATCAACATGATGGATGGCGATATTGACGTGGAATCGGAGCCGGGTATGGGCAGCCAGTTTACCGTGCGTATTCCGCTCTACAACAGCCAGGTAATGACGCCGCTGCTGCATGAAGGACTACAGGATAAACAGGTGTGGCTGGCGCTGCGTAACGATCTTCTGGCTGACTTCCTGACGCGTCTGCTGACGGCGCACGGTATTCAGGTTACGCGGCTGGAGGAGCAGGCGTGGCAGCCGGACGATGTGATCGTCGCCGATTATGATTTTCAGCCGGAAGAGCCGGTGCGGGCGGTGATTGTTTTCGACGGTGGCCATATCGATATGCCTTACGAAACCGCGCCAGGACGCTGGATCTACAGCACCGCCATGCCGCACGAGCTGCCTGCGCTGCTGGGACGTATCTACAGCGTGGTGGTGGAAGTGCCGGACGGGCTGACTGCGTTACCGGCGCTGCCGACACAGCCGGGCGTCGATAATCACGATATCCTGATACTGGTAGTGGACGATCATCCCATTAACCGCATGCTGCTTTCCGATCAGCTGGGGTCGCTTGGCTATCGGGTGAAGACCGCTCAGGATGGGGTGGATGCACTGAATGTCATCAGCCGCAGCGAGATCGATATTGTGCTGACCGATGTCAACATGCCCAACATGGATGGTTATCGCCTGACGCAGCGTTTGCGTCAGCTGGGGCAAACCTTCCCGGTGATTGGCGTCACCGCGAACGCGCTGGCGGAAGAGAAGCAGCGCTGTATGGAAGCGGGGATGGATAACTGCCTGTCGAAACCGGTTACGCTTGATACGTTGAAAAGTTCGCTGGCGATCTATGCGGAGCGCGTGCGTAAGACGCGTGGCGCGTAGCAGGTGAGGGCGTAACGCGTCATCCCTGACGCGTCGGAACGCTGCCCTGACGGGCAGGCGGGTTTACTCTTTATCCGCCTGTGGCGTGGTGCTGACGGAAGAAAGGTAGTTGAGCAGGGCGATATCGTTATCCACGCCCAGCTTCATCATTGCCGATTTCTTCTGGCTGCTGATGGTTTTAATACTGCGGTTCAGCTTTTTAGCGATTTCGGTAACCAGGAAACCTTCAGCGAACAGGCGCAGCACTTCACTCTCTTTCGGCGACAGGCGTTTATCGCCATAGCCGCCCGCGCTGATTTTCTCCAGCAGTTTGGCAACGCTTTCCGGGGTATATTTCTTCCCTTTCTGCAATGCCGCCAGCGCTTTTGGCAGGTCAGTAGGCGCGCCCTGTTTCAGCACGATGCCTTCGATATCCAGATCCAGCACGGCGCTGAGGATTGCCGGGTTATTGTTCATGGTCAGAACAATAATCGACAGATCGGGATAGTGACGTTTGATATATTTGATCAGCGTAATGCCGTCGCCATATTTCTCGCCAGGCATGGAGAGATCGGTAATCAGGACGTTGGCGTCCAGTTTGGAAAGGCTGTTAATCAGTGCTGTCGAGTCTTCAAACTCACCAACTACGTTGACCCATTCAATCTGTTCAAGAGACTTACGAATACCAAACAGAACGATTGGATGGTCATCGGCAATAATTACGTTCAAATTATTCATCTTATTGGTTACCTTGCTGCAGCAGTTCGTTGACATAGGCGTCAATGTCACTGGTGGTATTTTTGATGTTTAAATCGTCACTCGCTTTAATTTGCTGTTCCAGCTTTTCACAAAGCTCCTTGCCGGGTGCCAGATTAAGCATGGCAAATACCCCTTTCAGGCGATGTGCCGTCTGAGCAAGCGTCGCATAATCCCTGAGCGACGCCTCAGTATACAGTCTCTCAACATCTTCCGGTACTGTCTCGACAAATAGCTGGTAGTAACCACCGCTTAACAAATGCGTGGCTTCCTCCTCCTGTTTATCTTCTTCCGCCGTAAGCGACATATCCTGAGAAAGCTGCTTCTCAATCAGCTGTAACAGCGCATCCTGCAGAGCGCTACTAAGGTTAAAGTTAACCCGGTACTGCCGTTCGTTCAGAACGGTAAAGCCCAGTTCATTATCTGTCAGCAACAGCGACCAGCCGGAAAGGTGCGCCGGATCGTCAGTGATCAGAATATCGTGTGGCTGTTCGGCAAAACGTTCATCTGGCGTAATACATTTCGCTCCCCAGTTCTCCAGTTGATGAGTCACGATCTTACGCACGTCATCAACGGCGATATCAATCAGCATGGTGACATCTTCCAGTAGCTTCTCTTCCTGCTGCTGCTGATGTTCCGGCGGCACGTGTAGCGTGATGTTGTAACGCGTGCCGATTTCCGGGCGCGCCATAATCTCCAGCTGACCGCCCATCTGCTTACAGAGCTGGCGACAGAGGAAAAAAGCCAGCCCGGAAGCCTGCCCAAAGCGATCCGCAGAGGTTTCGCCGAGGAAGGGGAAATCGTGATTGCCCAGCTCATCGGGCGTGAGGCCCGCACCGGTATCGATGATCTGAATATGTAACAGCTCAGGACGATCCGCAGGTGCATCCAGCTCCAGCGAAATTTTGCCCCAGCTGGTGGTGGTCAGCGAATAATGCAACAGGGTAAACAGCACTTTATAAATGGCGCGGCTGTCGCCAAAACGCATCTCATCGCTGTTTAACTGATTGCGCACCAGCAGCGTCAGCCCCTTACGGCGTGACAGCGGCAGCAGCGCCAGCGTCAGTTCATCCAGCAGCGATTGCAGCTGGAAAGAGCTGGCGTCCGGCGCCCAGTCATGCGTTTCCAGCCGGTTGAGCAGCACGATATCATCCACCAGTCGTGCCAGCGCCTGGCTACTTTCCAGCGCGTCAATGGCGCGTTCATCCTCGCTGGTATCGCTAAGCGCCTGTAACTGTTCTACCACCTGCTGTAACGGACGGTGCAGCGCATGACCCAGATTCTGCATTAGCTGCTGCCGTAGCTGATGATTACGGTCCAGCACCTGCTGCGCCTTTTGTAGCTTCTTGTTCACCAGCAGTTCGCGATCCTGATCGCGCATCATAAACAGCTGCGTATGCGGTGAATGGTGGCTGCGGGCGTGGCGAATTTCATACACCTCGTTGTTGACTGTCGCCTGCAATACGCCCTGATGCTGATCGGACATATTAACGATCTTTTGCAAATTAAGATGCGGCAGCAGATGTTCAGCGATTTTGTTGCTGATAATGGTGCGGTTGCTGGCGAAATCATACACCAGCAGTCCAAGTGGCAGGCTGGAGACGATCTCTTCGTTCAGCATACGCAGCGCGTCCAGCTCGGCGCTCTGATTGTCGCCAGGGCGCAGCGTCTGCTGACGCAGTAAAAACAGGCCTGCCAGCGAGAGCAGAATCAGCAGCAGATCGATAATCAGCGGCCACATCAGGTTGTGCAGCGTATCCCAGGCGAGGGTGCTGAGCGGGATACGGTACGTCATCTGCAACGCCGTGCCCGGCAGCGAGGCGGCGATTTCCACGTTCGGATTGCTGAGGCTGATGCGGGTGTTCAGCAGCTCATCTTCGCTTTCCGGGCCGCCGTTCAGCGACGTATCCTGCTTCAGCTGGAAGTTCTCCAGCGGCATATTGTGCGGGATAAGATCGTTGATCGGCATATCAAACGCCACCACGGTTGCCAGGTGACCCGGCTGGTTGAAGGTGGTGCGCACGGTAAAGTAGTGATCGTTTTGCCAGGCGAAGCGGCGCAGCGGCGAGAAACTTTCGCGCTCGTCGAGCGCATTGGCCTGCTGTAACATTTCGGTACGGCGTGCTTCGACGATATTGCTGATGGCGCTCTCTTTATAGCGCGTTGCCATATCTTTTAACGGCAGGGTAGAGATCAGGATCAGGCTGTTATCCTGACCGTTGAGAAAATACATCGACCAGGTGCTGTTTTCCGCGCCCCACAGCGTATCGAGATAGTTGGACATGCGCAGCGTCATATCCAGCGTACTGCTGTCGTGCGAGCCGAAAATCAGCGCCTCGGTTTTGCGCCGGGTTTTCTCCAGATAGTAGACATCCGGGCGCAGGCGCGTCTCCTGCAGGCTGGCCGATGGCGTTGTACCCGCTGCGCTGGTCGCCAGATTTTCATAAATCTGCCAGGTGGCGAAGCGGTAGGTATCGATGCGCTTCTGTACCGCATGGGTAATATCCGCCATCGCATAGCGCTTTTCCATCAGCCAGGCGTTGACCGAGTTATGGATCATAAAGCCCAGCGCCAGCAACAGCAGCAGAATAAACAGCATGAAAAACCGTGTTACGTTGCTGGAGGAGAGAGGAAGCTTGTACATCATAATGAAAGGAAGTACCTGACCATTTAACGAGTCACCAGCCGTGCGCTGGCAGCAACCGCCACCAGAAGCACCACGATGACGGCGAAGGCGGTCACCAGGCTAAACCCGTGAGCCACAAAACCAATTAACGCCGGACCTGCCAGAATACCCGCATAGCCGATCGTTGTCATGGCAGAGATGGCAAGATTGACCGGCATTGCGGTCTGACGGCCTGCCGCACTGAACAAAATCGGCACCGTATTTGCCGCGCCGAAACCAATCAGCAGGAAAGAGAGCAGGGCGATAAAGGGGCTGTTAACGCTGATCAGCAGCAGCACGCCGAGCGCCGCGCAGAGGCAGCCGCCGGTCAGCACTGCCCGGTTGCTGAAACGATTTACGACGCGATCGCCGGTCAGACGACCGATGCTCATGGCAACAGAGAAAACCGCATAGCCAAGACCAGCCTGAGCCGCAGGCATAGCGCGTTCCTGTGTTAACAGCAGCGCGCTCCAGTCCAGCACTGCGCCTTCGGTAAGAAACAAGATAAAACAGAGCACGCCGAGAAACAGCACCCAGCCGCGTGGAATTACAAACAGCGGCGTATCGTCCTGATGCATACGCTCGGTCAGTATCCAGCGCTGACTGCTCAACAACAGCAGCGCCAGCACCAGCAGTACCACCAGCACGGACTGTAGCGGCGACAGATTCAGCCACAGCATCACGCTAACCAGGCCTGCCCCGGCGATGCCGCCGACGCTGTAAAAACCGTGAAAGCCGGACATCATGGTACGCCCGGACGCTTTCTCTACCTCAACGGCCTGAATATTCATCGCCACGTCCAGCGTGCCGATTGCCGCGCCAAACAGCATCAGAACCGCCGCCAGGGTGATTGGCGATGAAAGCGTTGCCATCAGCGGCAGCATTACCATCACCAACAGTGAGGAACAGAGGATAACGCGCCTGCAACCCTGTTTGCCTACCAGCGCGCCGGTCAGGGGCATGGCAATCAGCGATCCCAGGCCAAGAAACAGCAGCAGACCGCCAAGCGCCGCATCGCTAACCATCAGGCGTGATTTCGCATAGGGTACCAGCGGTGCCCAGGCGGAGACGGCGGTACCGGCAACCAAAAAAATTATCCGGGTTGCTATCTGGGTGGCGGTTTGGCTTTTTAGCGCCTGTCCTGCTTCTGCCGAACTCATTGGTTGTTTTCCATAATAGGTAGAGGAGTCCTTTTTAACACAGAACACATCGCTAAAGCAGCGTTTCATCGGGCAAAGAGCTTAGCGGTGCCCGTTCTGTATCAGAAAGCTTATTAAACGATAAAATAGCGGTTGTTAATCAATTTTCGTCGCAGAGTGGTTTTTTCAGGAAATTTCCTGGCTAAAAGGCGCAAAACCGGGCACATCGCAGCAGCTATGTTGCCGTTATCTGGTCTGAATCCGGTTTCACCGATCGGTAATACCGCCAGCGTTACAGCGCAGGATTTTGGCAATCGTGCAAAAAATAACCGTTCAGAAAATCGTTACTATCCTTTTTTCGCTGGTCCTAATCTGAGCCGCCTGACAGGTTTTTTTGTGCAAAACCTCACCAATTGAGAAAAATAATAGCGGCTCATCCGCGATTGTAAAACCTCTCTTTCCGCTGAACGGGCAATAAGGCCAGCGCAAGCTGATGCGGCATTAACTTTCACTTAAAACAAATAATTAGTAAACCTATTGTTAATTAATTTTATAATTAACGCTAACTCAACATAAGTAATTCTTACTGTTTAAATCGTTTTTTCTAATGATTACGATAAAAATTATTCACCGCCAGCGCAGCGGTTTTTGATTATATCTGAAACAGTAAAAACGAAAAATAACGCATCGCATTTGATTAAACCAGGGTTGCAGACCGTATTCTTCCGTCATCTCCCCTGCTTTGCACCGGGCAAGTTTCAATCTAAAGACGTGTCGCGGCTTTCCGTAAGGCTCGCTAACTATAAGCATTTCTTTACTTTGATTAATTAAAACATTACCTCAACTTGTGCAAAAAAGGGGTTTCAGATGGCACAGCTCTCCTCCGGGCGCGTGGATATCATTTCGCGCGAAAACGGCACCTTACTCTCGCAAAACAGCAGCACGGCCTCCCGCACCGTTTTACTCAGCGAACCCAGCGTTGTACGGATTAACGGCACGCGATCCGCAGTGGCATCGTTTGAACGACAGGGTGATGATCTGATTCTGCATATGCAGGATGGCAGCGTGGTGCGCTATCAGCGTTTCTTCCTCGATCAAAATGGCGAACACAGCGAACTGGTCTTTGACGACGGGGTTAATCCGCCTGAGCATGCGATTTTTCCGGCTGCCAGCGAGGCGGCTGACGCAACCACGGCAATGGCGGTTACGCCGACCTATGAATCCCTTGGCGATATTGAACCGCTGCTGTTGGCGGATAACTCGCTGATTGGCGAAAACCTGACGACCGCAGTGGGCGTGGCAGGCGTACTTGGCCTGGCGGGGATTGGCATCGCCGCCTCCGGCGGCGGTGGCGGAGGTGGTGGCGATGACAACAATAGCGGCGGCGGTAACGGCGGCGGAGATAACGGCAACGGTAACGGCGGTGGTAACGGCGGCGGAGATAATGGCAACGGTAACGGCGGTGGCAACGGCGGCGGAGATAATGGCAGCGGTGGTGGTGATAATGGCGGCGGCGATGGTGGCGGAGGTGACAACGGCGGCGGCGGTATCCCCGAACCGGCGCTGGGCACCATTACTATTACGGAACCGGTCAGCGGTGATGGCTACCTTAGCGCCAGTGAAACTCAATCGGCGCTGATTATCAGCGGCACGACAACCGGCATCAGTGCGGGCAGCACCGTCACGCTGACGTTTAACGGCGTGAATTATACCGGCACCGTAGGCAGCAACGGTAGCTGGAGTATCACCATTCCAGCCTCCGCGCTGGGCGGTCTGGGCAACGGCGTCCAGAATATTACCGTTACGGTCGTCGACGGGACCGGCGATACGGTTAGCGACAGCGGTCAGCTCAACGTGCTGGTTACGCCGCCGCAGCCTACGCTGAACCCGCCGTTTGGCGACGGTACGCTGGATGGCAATGAGGCGGGCAACGATCAAACATTAACCGGCAATACCGGAGCAACCGGGCCGGGACAGAGCGTTACGGTCACTATCGGCGGCAACGATTATAACGGCACCGTAGGCAATGACGGTAGCTGGAGTGTCACTATTCCCGGCGGTGATTTGCAAAACCTGCCGCAGGGGGAGAATCCGATAACGGTCACCGTCACCGATCCTGCGGGTAATAGCGGCAGTACCACCAGCAATGTGACGGTTGATACTGCGCCAACGCCCGCCACAGGTACGGTAGATACCCCCATTTCCGGTGATAATATCCTCAGCGGCGATGAGCTACAGCAGGATCTGTTAATTAGCGGTACCGGAACCGCTGGCGATCGCGTTACGGTTAACTTCGACGGCGTAGACTACACGGGCGTGGTGCAGGCCAACGGGCGCTGGGTCATCACTATTCCGGCGAACGCGCTGGGTAACCTCACCGATGGCGACTACCCGCTCCAGGTGTCGATCACTAACGCGGCGGGCACCACCACGGTGATTGGTGAAACGTCGCTGGCGGTCGATCCGTCGCTGCCTGCCACCACGCTGACGCTGGATCCGATTGCAGGCGATGGAATTTTAAACGCGACAGAGCAGGACAGTCCGTTGACGCTGAGCGGCAGCGGCAGCCCTGGCGATACCGTCAGCGTCACGCTGAACAATATCAATTACCAGACCACGGTAGGCGAGGATGGCAGATGGTCGCTGTCAGTACCTGCCAGCGATTTGGCGGCGCTCGCCGATGGCGACTATGCGCTTAGCGCAACGGCAACCAGTCCGGCAGGCGGCGTCTATACGCAGCAGACGGTACTGACAGTAGACACTGCACCGCCTGCGCTGACGCTGGATACACCGCTGGCGGGCGATGGCTACCTGAATAATACCGAAGCTGGCGCGCCGCTGGCGGTTAGCGGCACCGGCGAGGCGGGTTCAACCGTCACGGTGACGCTGAACGGTACGGATTACACCACCACCGTGGCAGAGAACGGCCAGTGGACGGTTTCTGTTCCTTCTGCCGATCTCTCCGCGCTACCCAACGGTAACTATACGCTGACGGTCAGCGCGACCGATGCTAACGGCAATACGGCAACCAGTAACAGCTCGCTGGCGGTAGTGGCCGATCCTGCGGCGCTGCCTGGCGTAACCCTCGATCCTTTCACCGGCGATAACCAGCTAGATAACGCAGAACAGGCGATCGATCAGCAGGTTACCGGCAGCACCACTAACGTCAGCGCAGGCCAGACGGTCACCGTAACCCTGAACGGCGTTGACTATACCGGCACGGTAGCGGCTGATGGCAGCTGGAGCGTGACCGTTCCCGCTGCTGATTTAGCCGCGCTGGCAGATGGCAGCCAGACATTAAACGTGACGGTTAGCGACGTAGCCGGTAACAGCGCCAGCGGCAGCGAAAGCTTTACCGTTGCGCCACCCAACAGCGGCGCAGCGATTGCCATTGCGCCCGTCTCAGTTGATGGCTATCTCAACGCCCAGGAAGCGCAGCAGCCGCTTACCGTCAGCGGCAGTACCGCGCAGGTAGCGGAAGGCAGTGTGGTAACGGTCAATGTAAATGGCAACAACTACACCGGCACGGTGGCGGCAGACGGCAGCTGGAGCGTAACTATACCGGTCGCCGATCTGGCAGCGCTAAACGACGGGCCGCTGACGGTCACCGCCAGCGTGCCGGATGGCAACGGCAACACCCTGAGCGACGACGCGACGTTAAATGTGGCGATAACGCCGCTGCCAACGCCGGTACTGGATACGCCATTTGGCGACGGCGTGCTCTCTGGCAGCGAACTGACCGAGGACCAGACCCTGACCGGCAGCACCGGCATCAGCGGCGGCGGTCAGGAGGTGGTGGTTTCGCTGAACGGCAATGATTATCCGGCAACGGTAGACAACGACGGCAACTGGACGGTAACCGTACCGGTCGGCGATATTCAGGATCTGCCGCCGGGCGATAATCCGGTTACGGTTACGGTGACCGACGTAGCGGGTAATACCAACAGCGCCACGACGCCGGTGACGGTTGACGTTAGCTCGCCTGCATTGACGGTCAATCCGCCATCCGGCGACGGCGTGATTAATGCCGCAGAACAGGATAATCCGCTGGTGATCAGCGGCTCCACCGATGCGGGCAGCAGCGTGACGGTTAATTTTGACGGCGTGGATTACCCGGCAACGGTTGCGACAGACGGTAGCTGGAGCGTTAGCCTGCCGGCCAGCGCGCTCCAGACGCTGGACGACGGGCGTTACGATGTTACCGTTACCGCCACGCGTCCAGACGGTGCCAGCACCACGACGCAGACGCCGGTTGCTATCGATACCAGCGCCCCGCTTTTTACCATTAACCCTCCGGCTGATGATGGCATCCTTAATGCCACCGAGCAGGGCGAGGCGCTCACCATTGGCGGCAGCGGCAGCGCGGGTGACAGCGTGATCGTCACGCTCAATGGCGTAAACTACGCCACCAGCGTCGGCAGCGATGGGCAATGGTCAGTCAGCGTACCCGCCAGCGATCTTGGCGCATTGAGCGATGGCAACAGCTATCCGGTAAGCGTGCTGGTGACCGATGCCAGCGGCAACCGCAGCAGCGATCGGGTTTCGTTGCAGGTTGATACCACGCCACCGGCGTTAACTATCGATCCGCCGTCTGAAGATGGCCTGCTCAACGCCGCCGAACAGCAGCAGACGCTGACCCTGACCGGCAGCGGCGAAGCGGGCAGCACCATTACTGTCACCCTTAACGGCGAAACCTTTGAAGGCACCGTTGGCGTTAACGGTCAGTGGCGGGTGGAGGTGCCGCCTGAGACACTGGCAACGCTTAACGAAGGGCCAAATACCATTACCGTTAGCGAACGTGATGCGGTTGGCAACGTAACGACCGGGGAAACCATCCTGACGGTTGATGCCGCCGCCGCCAACCAGCCAGCCATTAGCGTGGCGGTAGATATCTTCGCCGGTAACGGCGTGCTGGGCAGTGCCGAACAGCAGGTTGCCCAGCAGCTGACCGGCAGTACCACGAACGTTGAGGCCGGACAGACGGTAACGGTTACCCTGAACGGTGCCAGCTATACCGGTCTGGTGGATGCCGAGGGCAACTGGAGCGTCACGCTGCCCGCAGAGGCGCTGAATGCGCTCAACGACGGTAGCCAGACGCTTACCGTGACCGTTAACGACGCGGCGGGCAATAGCGCCAGCGCCAGCGCCGATTTTACCGTCAACACCGCGCTGAGCGGGATCGCACTGGCCCCTGTGGCGGGCGATGGCTATCTGAACGCGGCGGAGGCGGCGCAGGATCTGGTTATCAACGGCACCAGCGCCAACGTGCCGGAAGGCCGCACCGTAACAGTGACCTTTGAAGGGCAGAACTACACCGCCACGGTTACGGCAAACGGCAGCTGGAGCGTCACCATCCCGGTGGCTAATCTGACCAACCTGACGGATGGCCCCTTAACCATCGTTGCCAGCACCACCGATGCCACGGGCAGCACGGTAAGCAGCGACGCCACGCTGAATGTGGCGGTGAATGCGCAGCCGTCGGTAACCATTGATGCACCGTTTGACGATGGCTATCTCAACGCCGCCGAACAGGGACAGGATGGCGTACTGACCGGCAGCACCGGTATTAGCGGGCCGGGACAAACGGTAACGGTGACGCTGGACGGCAACACCTATACCGGTACGGTAGCGGCGGACGGCAGCTGGAGCGTTACGCTGCCCGCTACCGCGCTTGGGGCGCTCAATGACGGCGATACCCCGCTGACAGTGACGGTCAGTGATGCGGCAGGCAACAGCGACAGCGGCAGCGTTATCCTGACGGTGGATACCAGCGCACCGCCGGTTACGCTGGAAACGCCGGTCAGCGGCGGCGCGCTGAACGCTAACGAAGTGACGCAGCCGCTGGAACTGAACGGCAGCGGCGAGGCGGGCAACACCATCACCGTTACCCTGAACGGCAACGATTACACGACCACCGTAGGCGATAACGGGCTCTGGACGCTGAGCGTGCCCGCAGCCGATCTGGGCGCGCTGGCTGACGGCAGCTATACGCTGAGCGTCACCGCCAGCGATGCGGCAGGCAATGCCACCACGGTGGATACGCCGCTGACGGTCAAAGCGGAAACCGCGAATCTGCCGGTACTGACGATTAACGATTTTGCCGGTAACAATGTGCTGGACGGTGCGGAACAGCAGACGTCGCAGCTGCTGACCGGCACCGCAACCAACGTTGAGGCGGGGCAGATCGTTACCATTACGCTGGATGGACAGACCTATGATGCCGTGGTGCAATCAGGCGGCAGCTGGAGCGTCAGCGTACCCGCCAGCGCGCTTGGTAACCTGGCTAACGGCACCGTGACCATTAGCGCGGCGGTCAGCGATGTGGCGGGCAACACCACCTCGCAGTCGCTGGAGGTCACCGTCAATAACGCGCTGTCGGGGCTCTCTGTTGATACTCTCAGCGATGATGGCTATCTCAGCGCCAGCGAAGCGGGCGAAGATCTGCTGGTCACCGGCACCAGCGCCAATCTGACCGCAGGCACGCCGATCACCGTCACCTTTAACGATCGCACCTACACGGCTACCGTGGGCGAAAACGGCAGCTGGAGCGTGACCATTCCGGCCACCGCGCTGGCTGGACTGTCTGACGGCACCACCACATTAACGGTTAACGCTACCGATGCGGCGGGCAACCCGGTCAGCAGCAGCAGCGATCTGAATGTCATTATCAACAGCCTGCCGGATGCAACGCTGCAAACGCCGTTCGGCGACGGTATCCTGAACGCGGCGGAAAGCGGCGTCTCGCAACAGCTGCTGGGCAATACCGGCGTCACCGGTGCGGGGCAGATTGTGACCGTCAGTCTTAACGGCACTGACTACAGCGGCACGGTAGACAGCAACGGTAACTGGCGTGTCACGCTGCCAACCGAGGCGCTACAGGGACTGCCCGCCGGAGAAAGTCCGCTGCTGGTTACGGTCAGCGATGCTGCCGGTAACACCAGCACGGTAGAGAGCAGCGTGACGGTAGATACCACGCCGCCAACGCTGAGCGTCGATGCGATAGCGGGCGATAACCGCGTGAACGCCGCTGAAGCCGCCGCGCCGATCGCCGTCAGCGGCAGCACCGATGCAGGCGAAGGACAGACGGTGACCATCAGCCTTAACGGTCAGACCTGGACCACGCAGGTGGATGCCAACGGCAACTGGACGCTCGACCTGCCCGCCGGGGCGCTGGCTGGCATTAACAGCGGTGACTATCCGTTTAGCGTCACCGTCAGTGATGCGGCTGGCAACCCCACCACCAGCACCGGCACGCTGAACGTGCAGAATGCGGTGCTGGCACCGACCATCAACACGCCGTTCGCTGATGGCTATCTCAACATTAACGAGGCGGAAAGCGCGCAAACCCTGACCGGCACCAGCGGCGTAACCGGTGCCGGACAGACGGTTATAGTCTCTATCGACGGCGCAGATTACCCCGCAGAGGTGGATAATAATGGCAACTGGACGCTGACGCTGGATGCGGACACGCTACAGGATCTTGCCGCAGGCGTACTGCCGATTGTGGTCACGGTCACCGATGCGGCGGGCAACGTTGGCACGGTAGAAAACGCCGTGACCGTTGATTACACCGTGCCGACGCTGACGCTGGACCCGGTAGCGGGCGACGACATCATCAACCAGGCGGAAACGCGTCAGGATCTGGTGATTAGCGGTAGCGCCGACGGTGCCGATATTGGGCAAACGGTAACGGTTAATGTTGGCGGGCAGACGCTGCAAACCGTGGTACTGAACGATGGCAGCTGGCGCGTTACCGTACCTGCCAGCGTTCTCCAGGGACTGAACGATGGCGAAACTACCGTCAGCGTTACGTTGACGGATGCCGCCGGTAATACGACAACACTCGATCGTCCATTAACGGTAGTAGCGAACCCTACGGATCTGCCACAGCTGACGCTGGATACCATCTCCGGCGACGGCTATATCAACCAGGCGGAGGCGGGACAGCCGTTAATTCTGACCGGCAGCAGCACCAACCTGGCCGCCGGAGATACGGTGACCGTTACCCTGAACGGTGCCAGCTATACCGGGCTGGTGGATGAGGCGGGCAACTGGAGCGTAACGCTGCCGCAGAGTGTGGTCGGGCAGCTTGCCGATGGCCCGCAGAGCATTATTGTCAGCGCCACCGATGCGGCAGGTAATCCGGCTTCTGCCACAGGCAGCGTGACGGTCGTTGCCAGCGCCGCCAGCCAGCCGACGATTACCCTTAATCCGGTTACCGGCGATGATATTGTCAACGCGCAGGAGGCGGGCGATGGGCTGACCATCACCGGTGGCAGTCAGCGTCTGCCGGAAGGCAGCAGCGTTACCGTCACCCTGAACGATCGGGAGTACACCACTACCGTTGACGCTAACGGCAACTGGAGCGTCTCCGTGCCGCCCGCCGCAGCGCAGGCGCTGCCGCAGGGCGATAACCGCGTCACCGTCAGTGGCAGTGACTTGGCGGGCAACCCGGCGCAGGATAGCGAAATCGTTACCGTCGATACCGCGCCGCCGACGCTGGTGGCTATTGAGCTGGGCGCAGGCGCAGATAACATTCTGAATCTGGCAGAGTCGCTGGCGGGTATTAACGTCACCGGGCAGAGCGAACCGGGCCAGCTGGTTACCGTGACGCTTAACGGGCGCACCTATACCGGCGCGGCGAACGGCGAGGGTAACTTCTCGATCGCTATTCCCGGCGGCGATCTACAGCAGCTTGATGACGGTACGTTGCCGGTTACCATCTCGGTTACCGATGCCAACGGTAACGTTAACAGCGACACTATCGATCTGACGGTGGCAATTAATACGCTGCCGACGCTGACGCTGGATACGCCGTTTACCGATGGCGTAATTGGCGCGGCGGAGGCGGCGGTTGAACAGACGCTGAGCGGCAGTGCCACTAACCTGGCGGCGGGGACCGAGGTGACGGTAACTATCGGTTCGCTGAACTTTACCACGGCGGTAGACGCCGATGGCAACTGGCAGGTGGCTATTCCGGCCGATACGCTGAACGCGCTGGCGGACGGCACGGTGACTGTCGTTGTCAGCGCCGTCGATGCGGCAGGAAACCCGGCCAGCGCCCAGAGCAGCGTCGATCTGCTGATTGCCACGCAGCCGGAAGCTGCGCTGAATACGCCGTTTATCGATGGTGCGTTGAACGCTGCTGAAGCGGGCGCGGGCCAGGTGATTAGCGGTACGACCGGCATTAGCGGCGCGGGCCAGACGGTCAGCGTGGTGATTGATGGGCTTAATGATGGACAGCCGCTAACGGCTAACGTCAACGCTAACGGCAGCTGGTCGCTGGCCCTGACGCCACAACAGCTGGCTTCGCTGGCGGATGGCACCCACAGCATCACGGTAACGGTCACCGATCGCGCGGGTAACAGCGACACCGCATCGCTCGACTTCACTTCTGTGACTACCTTACCCACGGTAACGCTGGAAACGCCGTTTGACGATGGGCAGCTGAATGCGGTTGAGGCCGCCAGCGGCGCTACGCTTAACGGCACCACCGGTATTACCGGCACGCAAACGGTGGTGGTGACCATCAACGGCGGCAGCTATCCGGCGACGGTAGATGCGCAGGGCAACTGGTCATTGACCCTGACGCCGGAACAGCTACAGGCGCTGCCGGACGGTACGCTGCCGGTTACGGTTACCGTTACCGATGCGGTAGGCAACAGCGACAGTGCAAGCGTGCCGGTGCAGGTTATTGTTAATAATCTGCCTGATGCGACGATCAACCTGCCGTTCGGCAACGGTGCGCTGAGCGCGGCGGAGGCAGACGTGACGCAAACGCTGAGCGGACAAACCGGCGTCAGCGGCGCAGGGCAAACGGTCAGCGTGGTGATTAGCGGCTTTAATAACGATGAGCCGCTCACCGCTACGGTGGACGCGCAGGGTAACTGGACGCTGAACCTGACGCCCGCACAGTTGGATACGCTTGGCAACGGTACGCATACTATCACCGTGACCGCCACCGATGCGGTGGGCAACACCAGCGTTACCGCACCGCTGGAAGTGACCACGGCGGTAACCTTACCACAGCCGGTTATTGATACGCCGTTTGGCGATGGCGTGCTGAATATCAGCGAAGCCGCAGGCTCGGTGACCCTGAGCGGTAACACCGGCGCTACCGGCGATAATCAGGGCGTACAGTTAAGCATTGATGTGAACGGCACGCTTTATACCGGCACGGTTGACGCAAATGGTGACTGGACGGTGAATCTGCCAGCAGGCGCATTAAGCGGGTTGGATGACGGTACGCACAATATTGTGATTACCGTGGTCGACAGCGCAGGCAACGTGGTGCAGAGCAGCGAAACCTTTACCTCAGCGCAGACGCCGCCAGCGCCAACGGTGAACCTGCCGTTTGGTGATGGTCTGCTGAATGCGGCCGATGCTGCCGCAGGCGTAACGCTGAGCGGTAATGCAGGTGGTGCAACCGGCATCACCGTCACGCTGGGCGGCCAGACCTTGCCGGCTACCGTTAACGCTGACGGCAGCTGGACGCTGGATCTGCCTGCCGCAACGCTCAACGGGCTGGCGCAGGGCAGCGGTAGCCTTACTGTGACCGCCACCGATGCCAGCGGCAACAGCAGCAGCATAAGCGATGAATTTACCGTTAATACCAGCGTGCCGGTGATTACTATCGGTGATTTCGCCGGTGACAATGTGCTGAACTACGCGGAAAGCATCGTATCGCAAACGCTTAGCGGTAGCGCCACCGGTGCCGAGCCGGGTTCACTGGTGACGGTCTCCGTGGGCGGCAACACCTTCAACGGCATCGTGGATGCCAACGGCGGCTGGAGCGTTAACGTGCCGCCGGAGACGCTGGGACAGCTGACGGCACCCAGCGCTGATATCAGCGTCACCATTGTCGATCCGGCAGGCAACAACGCCAGCGCCACCGCCACCATCGGCGTCAACCTGACGCCACCGGCGGAACCGTTGCTGACGCTGGCAACCGTTGCCGGTGATAACATCCTTAATGCCAGCGAGGGGCTGCCGACCTTTAGCGGCACCTTTGCCAATTTCGATGCCAGCGGCGGCACGATTACCGTGTCGGTAAACGGTACGCCGATTGCCACTGTTCCGGTCACCGGGGCTAACGGCAGCTGGACAGTTACGCCTGAGGCCGGAACTTTCCCAGCCGATGGCAGCTATACCATTACGGTTAACGCCACCGGTCCGGCAGGCGAGACCTCTGTCGGCTCGACGCTGGTGGTGGATCGTACCGCACCAACCTTAACCATCAACGACTTTGCCGGTGATGGCTACCTGAACGGTACGGAAGTATCCAGTTCTCAGGTGATCAGCGGCACCGCTTCAGCGTCAGAAGCGGGGCGTACCGTCACCGTCACGTTCGGTGATAACAGCTATCGCGCTATCGTGCAGGCTGACGGCACATGGCGCACCACCGTACCCGTCGCCGATCTGCAGGCGCTGGAAGATGGCAATGTGCCGATCGCCGCCACGCTGAGCGATGCGGCAGGGAACGTTGGCAGCGCTACCGGTAGCGTAACCGTTGATACTGGCGCGCCGCTGCTACAGCTGGATGCGCTGCTCGGTAACAACATCCTGAACGCCGCCGATATTCTGGTTAACCAGGTCCTGACCGGACGCGCCAGCGGCGCGGAAGGACAAACCATCGGCATCTACCTGGGCGACGGCAATCCCATCGCCACGGCGGTGGTGGCGCAGGATGGTACTTTCAGTATCGATCTGTCGCCGGAAGTGCTTGGCAGCCTGACCGAAGGGCCGCTGGTGCTGGGCGTGCGCGTTGGCGACGAGGCGGGCAACGTAACGGATGCGACGCTGACCGTCAATAAAGTGGTCAACGGCGCGCTCAATCTGATTGTGGATTCGGTGTTTGGCGACGGCTTCCTTAACGCCGCCGATACCGCTATTGGCCAGACTATCAGCGGGATCGCTGAATCGGCGGGCATCGGCGCGACGGTATCGCTGACGCTGGGCGGCACCACGCTGACGGCGGCGGTAGGTCAGGACGGCAAATGGGCGATTGTGGTACCGCCCAGCGTGCTGGGGCTGTTGCAGGATGGCAATATCGATCTCAATCTGACGCTGACCGATGCCGCAGGTAACCAGCGCTCGGTGACGGAAACCGTCACCGCCATCGTTGATAACCTGCCGGTGATCGGCAACCTGACCGGGCTGTTCGGCGGCGATAACCTGCTGAATATTGCCGAGCTGGGCCAGGCGCAAACTATCGGTGGGGTGATTGATGCTGCTACCGGCTCGATTGTTACCGTTACCTTAGGCAACCAGAGCTATCAGACGCAGGTTACCGCAGGCGGCAACTGGGGCGTCACCATCCCGGCGACAGATCTTGGCAATCTGCTCGACGGCACGCTGGCGCTGGGCGTACAGGTGACTGACCCGGCGGGCAATACCGCCTCGCAGTCGGTAAATATTGGCGTCTTTGGCACCGCGCCGGTCATCAGCCTGAACCCGATCTTTGGCAACGGCTTCCTGAACGCGGCGGAGCTGCTGGTCAACCAAACCATCAGCGGCGTTGCGCAGAATGTCGCCGCCGGCTCGACGGTTAATATCAGTATCGGCAACAGTACCGTGACCGCTACCGTTGGCGCTAACGGGGCTTTTACCGCCACCGTCACGCCGGACATTCTCGGCACCCTGACCCAGGGTAATCTGGATGTCAGAGCCAGCGTTACCGATGCGGCAGGTAATACCACGTCGACTACGGGTGGGCTGGTGGTAGATGTTACGCTGCCGACCATTAACCTTAATCCGCTGTTTGGCGATGGCCTGCTGAATGCGGCGGATGCGCTGGTGACCCAGGTTGTCAGCGGCACTATCGGCAACGTAGAGCCGGGTGCGCGCGTCAGCGTTGCTATCGGTGGGCAGACGCTGGTCACTACCACCGATGCTAACGGTGCCTTCAGCGTTGCGCTGCCGCCAACCCTATTGCAGGGGCTGGCGGACGGCAATCTGACGGCCAGCGTAACGGTGACCGATGCGGCCGGCAACAGCAGCACCGTAGCCTCACTGCCTGCGCTGGTGGGTATCCATAATCTGCCGGTGATCACGCTCGATCCGCTGTTTGGCGATGGCGTGTTGAATCTGGTGGAATCGCTGGTTACGCAGAATATTACCGGCACCGTCGCCAATGCGGCGGCGGGTAGCCAGGTGCGGGTGAATATCGGTAACGTAGTGGTGAACGCCACCGTGGGCAGCGATGGGCGCTTCAGCGCGGCGGTCACGCCGGATATTCTCGGTACGCTGCTGAACGGCAACCTGACCGTGGGCGTTTCGGTGACCGATCCGGTCGGCAACGTCTCCAGCGTCAGCACCGGATTGCAGGTAGGTATCGCGAATCCGCCTGCGCTGACGGTAAACACTATTTTCGGTGATGGCGTACTGAGCGCTGCCGATCTCAGCACCGCGCAGATTATCAGCGGCGGCAGCAGTAACCTCGGCAGCGGCAGCAGCGTGACGGTCACGCTTAACGGACGCAGCTATACCACTACCGTTGGCAGCAACGGTAGCTGGAGCCTGAGCGTGCCGCGCACCGATTTGGCCGCGATTAACGATGGAACGCAGACGGTAAGCGTGCGTGCTACCGACGCCTACGGCAACGTGGCGACCGCTAACGGCAACGTCAGCGTGATCGCCCATACGCCGCCAACGCTGACCATCAGCTCGGTATTTGGCGACGGGTTGCTGAACGCGGCAGATGCGCTGACCACGCAGACCATCAACGGTACGTCGACCAATGCCGAAGGCTCGACGGTAGTGGTCAGGTTGGGTGGGAATAACTACACCGGCACCGTTGGTGCTAACGGCGCATGGAGCGTGGCGGTACCGCCAGCCAGCCTGGCGTCAATCGCCGACGGCACGCAGACGGTGAGCGTCAGCGTCACCAACAGCGCGGGCACCAGCGGATCTACCAGCGGAACGGTGCAGGTAGGCACCCATACGCTGCCGACCGTCACGCTGAACAGCTTCTTTGGTGGCGACAGCTATCTGAACCTGGCTGAAGCAAACACCACGGAAACCATCAGCGGCACCGCGACCAACGCTATTGGACAGACGGTCACGGTCAACGTCGCCGGTACGCAATACACCACCACGGTGGGCGCTAACGGTAGCTGGAGCGTGAACGTACCGTCAGCAACATTACGCAATATCTCTGACGGTAGTCACTCGATTAACGTGTCAGTCAGCGACGCGGTAGGCAACACCGCCTCCGCCAGCGGCAGCTTCAACGCCATCACCCACAACCTGCCGGCTATCGGTGTGGATCCGGTGCTCAGTCTGGTCAGCGTGCTGCTGACCGGCCTGACCATCAGCGGCGGCACGCTGAACCTGCGTCAGGGCACGGTAGTTAACGTTACCCTGAACGGCACCACGCAGCAGGCGACGGTGGATGCGCTGGGGCGCTACAGCGTGAAATTTACCGGCGGATTGCTGACCACGCTGAGCCTTAACTCTATCGTCACCGTTACCGCAGTGGATGCGGCGGGTAACCGCGCCAATACTTCTACCACGCTGTTGCTGGGATCGCTGTTGCCGGTAGCCTCTTCCGGCGAAGTGGCGGCGCTGTCGCTGATGGCGGTATCGGCAGATGAAGCGCTGGCCAGCGATCATCAGCAGGAGCACAGCGCTGTTGCCAGCGGCACCACTGAGCAAACGGCGGTACAGCTGACCACCAGCGGCCCGATAACGCCAGACTCTACCTTAACCACCGAAGCGGATATTCAGGCTCCGGCGGCGGCAACCGTTGATGCAGCCAGCAGCAAGGAGGCGGCAGCCAGCAGCGCGGTGGTGGCAGAAACCGCTACGGATGATATCGGTGCCTTTACCATTGGCGGGCTGACTATCGTACTGGCAGACGGTACGCGGCAGCAGGGCGAGGCGGTTACCGGTGGAGACGGTAGCGACACGGTGATCGTCAACGATCTGGGCTTTACGCATATCGACGGCGGTGCAGGCACCGATACGCTGGTGCTGAACGGCGAACATATGCAGTTGGATCTCACCTCGCTGGGACTGAAGGTAGAGAACATCGAAGTGCTTAATCTGGGCCAGTCTGGCACCAACAGCGTGAAACTGGATCTGAATGAGGCACTGAAGATTACCGATGTACCGGAAGACGATCTACTGATCAAGGGCGCTGACGGCAGCCAGGTGACGCTGGCGAACACCGACGGCGGCGTCTGGAGCAGCGTTGGGCAGCGTGAGGTGGATGGACAGATGTATGATATCTATCACAACTCCGCGCTGGCGGCGAACGATACCCTGGGCGATGTGCTGGTGCAGCATAACCTACAGGTACATGTGGTGTAACAGACTGAACGTAGCGGGGCGCCAGCGCCCTGTATATCAGAGCAAACGGGGCCATGCGCCCCGTTTTTTGTCTGTGCCTCAGGCTAATTATTAATTAACTGTATTTAGATTATATGGAGGCGGAATGACTTAACAGATATCAGGCCATTTTTACCGTAACCCTTTCTTATCAGGCAGAGAATAAGAGCTCGGGTAATGAGCGGGCGCAGGGCAGCATAATTAATACCGACTGAAAATAATCATGCACCAGAAATTAATATTACTAATCTATATGATGAATTGACGTTATTGTTTACTCTGCGCATTATATGCGCCGATTACGCTAACTCATTTTTTTAGATGGTTTTTATGTTCCTTTTTATTGGGCTAACTTAGCTCAGGTGCACGCCAGGCTTATATTTCAGACAATGAAAGTATAAATAAATTTGTGAGATACGTTCTGACCAAGTGACAGGATGCGTTGACTCACAGCAATTTTTAATCTGGAGCCACAGGAGAATTATAATGACCAATAGTACCTCGCGGCAGCAACTCGCCGCCGCACTCTCTTTTTCTGAAAATACGTTACTGGCTGATGCTGCACCTGTTGATCTCGCCGCTACGCTGGCTGCTATTACCAGCGGCGGTCATGCCGAGGCGTTTACCGCACCGGATAGTGCTGTCATCATTAATCCTGTTTCCGGCGATAACCACATCAGCGTTGGTGAACACGGCGAGCAGACAATTATTTCCGGCTATGTCAATAACGGCGCGCCGGGAGATATGGTACTGGTAACGCTGAACGATAAAACCTATACCGGCACGCTGGACAGCAATGAAATGTGGTTTGTCAGCGTGCCCAAAAGCGATATGTCAGCCATTGCGGACGGCAAAGTCGTGTTTAACGTCGAGCATACTGACGGCGCAGGCGAACTCCATCAGCAGGAGGGCTCCTTTACGCTCGCTTCTGATGCCAACGTGCGCTATTCGCCCAGCCTGTTTATTAACAAAGTCACCGGAGACGACGTACTGAGCGCCGTCGAGCGCGGCGGCGATCTGCTGATATCGGGATGGGGACGCTGTATTGGTGAGGGCTATGAGATTAAGGTCACGCTGAACGGCCACACCTACACCACCAAAACCACCAAAGACAGCCGCTGGATTGTCACTATACCTCAGGAGGATTTGAAGTACCTGCCAGAAGGTCAACTGACGATACAAGCTTCGCTGGGCGGAACGGGCCACACGGCCGAGGCGGCCCGGCAGGTAACGCTGACCTATGGCGGGGCGGATAAGGAAACCCCGGTACTGACGATAGATGCCATTTCCGGCGATGATAATGTCATCGCTACTGAAATCACCAGTACTTTCTACGTTACCGGGCATGCGGAGAACATCGCGCCTGACAGCAAGGTTAAACTGGTGATAGGCGATAAAGTCTATAAGGGTATCGTCACCAGCGATGGCGTCTGGAGCGTCGAGGTCAAAGATCTTCAAGCGCTGGTGAATGGCGGTTCTACCCATGCCACCATCAGCTATCAGGATCGGGACGGTAATCAGTTCGCCACCACGCGCGAGATTAAAACCGCGACGGGCAGCATTGACTCTCCTCGCAATCCGATAAACTTTGAATTTGAAGCGATTGCCGAAGACAACGAGATCAGCGGTGAGGAAAGGAATCAGGATTTAACCATCAGGGGGACGTTTACCTCTGGCGAAGGCGTTGGTGTCGGGGAAACCGTCTATGTGACGCTGAACGGCAAAACCTATACTACCGTTGTGCAGCAGAGCGCCGATGGCAACTCAGATTATTACTGGCAGCTTGATATCCCGGCCAGTGATGTGGCGGCGTTAGAGCTGGGCAGCTATACCGTGGTGGCTTCGCTGGATGCTACAACGGATGGTAATAACCAGGTCGTTAACAGCACCCAGGCAACAACGTTGACCGTTGTGGACAAGGATATCGCCATTAACGCTATCTCCGGCGATAACCAAATCAGCGTTGGCGAGCATGGCGAGCAGACAATTATCTCTGGCTATGCCAATGACGGCGCGCCGGGAGAAACGGTGCTGGTGACGCTGAACGATAAAACCTATACCGGTACGCTGGACAACAACAATATGTGGTTTGTCAGCGTGCCCAAAAACGATATGTCAGCCATTGCGGGCGGCAAAGTCGTGTTTAACGTCGAGCATACTGACGCCGCAGGCGTACACCATCAGAAAGAGGGGACTTTTACGCTGGTTTCTCCTGATGTCAACGTGCGCTATTCGCCCAGCCTGTTTATTGACAAGGTCACCGGAGACGATGTACTGAGCGCCGTCGAGCGCGGCGGCGATCTGCTGGTATCGGGATGGGGACGCTGTATTGGTGAGGGCTATGAGATTAAGGTCACGCTGAACGGCCACACCTACACCACCAAAACCACCAAAGACAGCCGCTGGATTGTCACTATACCGCAACAGGATTTACAGGATCTGCCGGCAGGCGAGCTGGTGCTGCTGGCCTCGGTGGGCCGACCGGGCCACACGGCCGAGGCGGCCCGGCAGGTAACGCTGACGCATAGCGGAGCGGACAAGGAAACGCCGGTACTGACGATAGATGCCATTTCCGGCGATGATAATGTCATCGCTACTGAAATCACCAGTACTTTCTACGTTACCGGGCATGCGGAGAACATCGCGCCTGACAGCAAGGTTAAACTGGTGATAGGCGATAAAGTCTATAAGGGTATCGTCACCAGCGATGGCGTCTGGAGCGTCGAGATCAAGGATCTCCATGGCCTGGTGAATGGCGGTTCCGCCCATGCCACCGTCAGCTATGAGGATCGGGACGGTAACCAGTACGCCACCACGCGTGAAATTAAAGTTGCGACGGGCAAGGATCAGTATCGCTATCCGATGCACTTTGAATTTGAGGAGATTGCCGGGGATAACCAGCTCAGCGGTGAAGAAAGGCATCAGGATTTAACCATCAGGGGGACGTTTACCTCCGGCGAAGGTCAGGGGGTCGGAGAAACCGTCTATGTGACGCTGAACGGCAAAACCTATACTACCGTTGTGCAGCGGGGGGCCGCCGGTGACAATTCCGATAATTACTGGCAGCTTGATATCCCGGCCAGTGATGTGGCGGCGTTAACGCCCGGTAGCTATACCGTGGTGGCTTCGCTGGATGCCGCACCGAGGATGGGCAAGCAACTTGTAAACAGCACCCAGGCAAAAACCATAACCGTAGTAGATACGGATAGCTACATTCATCCTGTCTCCGCTGATAACCACATCAGCGTTAATGAACATGGTGAGCAGGCCATTATCTCCGGCTATGCCAATGACGGCGCGCCGCGAGAAACGGTAACGCTGAACGATAAAATCGATACCGGCACGCTGGACAGCGTACTTCATCAGAACGAGGGCGCTTTTGCGCTGGCTTCTGATATCAATGTGAACCATTCGCCCAGCCTGTTTATCGATAAGGTCATCGGTGACGATGCGCTGAGCACCGTTGAGCGCGGCGGTGATTCCACCGTGGAGGCTTCCGTCAGTGACTGGCTGCAATGGAACGGCTCACAGGTTACGCAGACGCAGGTGAAAATTAACCATGTTGATGAGAATGACATGGCAACTCTCAGCCAGCCCGTTGAATCGCAGGATATTGATGTGGCATCGCTTATCGGGGCTTCAGCTCTGGGGCTCCAGAATGAGCAGCCCACCCTCACGGCATTAATCGATCGCCTGACCATGGTAGATGAGTCACAGCAGGAGATTAGGGTAGATAATCCAGCGTCTGTTTCGCTTGCTGAAATAGAGAGTATCCCGGCAGCGCCAACAGAAATGTGGCAAAACCTGGCGGCTGTGCATCAGAGTGCTTCGTTAAGCGATATCACGGCGCAGCATCCCTATGTAAGTGAGAACACACTGGACGATCAGCTTCAGCAGCCGCATCTACAGCCGTTGGTATAATGGTTTAGTCAGGCTTAAGATTTTATCTGCTTGATTGAGTTATTTTTTTAATGTTTACGGCGGCGATAGCCGCCGTTTTTATTTGTTTCGGCGCTGTATTGCGTAGGAAATATCAGTGATGTTGGTAAATAAAAAACGAGCTCAACGGCAAAATTACATCATTTGATTAATAAAATGAATGGAAGTTTGTAATAATTCATGATGTTATTTTACAAGCAAGTATTGCTATGACGGATGGCGCGGAAGCCCGTCCGCGCGTAAGGATAATAAAAAGGTTAACTCAGCCAGATGCGTAAACTCCTTGTTTCTTTTTGCCTGAGCGCGCTGTGGAGCGCCGCCGGGCATCCCGTCTGGGCCGCGTCAGAGCCGAAAGCCGAATTTAACTGGCGCGCCGCGCCCACTGAAGAACAGATCGCTACACTGAGCCTGCGTGAGGCGATTCTGCGTGCCTTTGCCCGTAACCCGCAGATTGCCCAGGCCGCCGCGCAAATCAACGTTGGCACGGCGGAGCTGGATGCGGCGGAAAGTGCCTGGTATCCGCAGATCTCGTTACAGGGCAGCGGCGGGCGTTCTCATCAGACCGATTCTTCCGGCAGCCTGAATAATAACGCCTCCGGTGGCATTACCCTCAGCCAGCTGCTGTACGATTTTGGTCGCACCAGCGGTGCGATCAACGAGCAACACGCGCTCTCTGACGCTTATCGCTTCGCCCTGTTCGATACCATGACCACCGTCGCCGCCGATACGCTTCAGGCCTATCTGGAAGTAAAGCGCTACCAGGCGCTGGTGGTTTCGGCACGCAGAAATATCGATTCGCTGGAACGCGTGCGCGATATCGCCATGCTGCGCGCTGATGCCGGGCTTAACTCTCAATCTGATGTATTGCAGGCGGGGACGCGGCTGGCAGGAATGCGCGCCACGCTGGAGCAGTACCGCGCCCAGCAGCGATCCGCTCAGGCGCAGCTTACCGTGCTGACCGGTGTGATCTCTGACAACCTGCCTGAACTGCCGGAATCGCTGCTGAAACAGCAGGTGACGCTGGATCGCATCGCTTATGAAAAGAGCGCGGCGGTGCGCAGTGCGCAGGCGAGGCAGGAGGCGGCGCGCGAGCGCATCAGTCAGGCGGCCTCTAACCACTGGCCGACGATTAGGGTCGAGGCGGGACGCACCCGCTATGAAAATGACAGCCGTTCCTACTGGAACGATGAGCTACAGCTGCGGGTTGAAGCGCCGCTTTATCAGGGCGGGCTGGTTAACGCTAAAACCCGCTCGGCAGAGGCGGAGCGCCAGGCGGCGCAGGCGGAGATCCAGCGTGCCAAGCTCGATATCAATCAGCACGCCTCTACCGCCTACGCCGATATGATCGGCGCGCAGCAGCGTCAGCAGGCGGGCGAGGCGCAGCTGGCCAGTGCGGAGCACACCCGTTCGGTCTACGCCGATGAATACCGGCTCAGCAAGCGCAGCCTGAACGATTTGCTCAGCGTCGAGCAGGATGTATTTCAGGCCGACAGTATGCGTATTTCAGCGTTGTATGACGGCTGGAGCGCCACGGTGCGTTACGCCGCAGCGGTAGACAATCTGCTCGATATTATCGGTATCGATCGCGAGAAAAACAGCGGTGAACTGCTGCCTTCATTGCAGTAGTGAGCGGGCAACGACAGATAAATAAGGTAGCCACTATGACAACCTCGACCGAAAACTGGATTGCGGCGATGCTGCGGGTCGCCGCCCGCTTCGGCAAGCCCGCCGATGGCAAAACGCTGCGCCAGCAGATGCGCTGGTTTGAAAATCTGACGCCGGAGCAGCAGCTGGAGCGGCTGGCGGGCCTGTTAGGTTTACACCTGACCATGACGCCTCGCGATAAGCTGCGCTGGCGTCAGGAAGTGACGCCGGTGATCCTGCTGCTGGAGAATGGCAGCGTGGCGGTAGTGGAAGCTATCGACGCCGACGGGCGTGCGCGCTACTGGCTGAGCGAGGGCGGTGACGTGGTGCGCGAAAGCGATCTGACGGAGCTGCTGGCGCAGAGCCAGCAGCAGGTGGCGGTGCCCGGCGTGGCAGCGCGTGGACGTGATGCGCGCATTGATGAATTTGTACAGCCCTGGGAGCAGCACTGGTTCTGGAAAAACTTTCGCGGAATGGGACGGCGCATTGCGGAGATCTCGCTCGCCTCGATAGTCAGTAACGTACTGGCGCTGGCGGGCATTCTGTTTTCGATGCAGATTTATGACCGCGTGATCCCGGCGCAGTCGGAGTCGACGCTGTGGGTGCTGTTTATCGGCGTGCTGATCGCCGCCGCGATTGAATACCTGATCCGCCTGATGCGTACCCAGGTTTCCGATCTGATGGGGAAACGCATCGATCTGAAGGTCTCGTCAATGCTGTTTGCGCGCGCGATGAATATTCGTAATGAGGCCCGCCCGAAATCCACCGGATCCTTTATCTCTCAGCTGCGTGAAATCGATCAGGTACGCGAGCTGCTGACCTCCACCACCGTCGGCGCGGCGGCGGATCTGCCGTTTATCATTCTGTTCCTGTTCATTATGGGGTTTATCGGCGGGCCGCTGGTGATTATTCCGCTGCTGGCGATTCCGTTAATTGTTATTCCTGGCCTGCTGGTACAGATCCCGATGGCGCGGCTGGCGAAAGAGGGGCTGCGTGAAGGGGCGCTGCGTAACGCGGTGCTGGTGGAGACCATCGAAGGGGTGGAGGATATCAAGGCGCTACAGGCGGAGCCCTATTTTCAGCGGCAGTGGGAGCAGACTCACGAGGTGAGTGCGGCGATCGGCATGAAGCAGCGGCTGTGGGGCGCGCGCCTTACCGGCTGGGCCTCGTCGGTACAGCAGCTGACCTACGCCGGGATGCTGGTGTTCGGAACTTACCTGGTGCTGGCGGGAGATATTACTACCGGTACGCTGGTCGCCAGCAGCCTGCTCTCTTCGCGTACCATTGCGCCGCTGATGCAGCTGACGATGATCTTCTCGCGCTGGCAGCATGCCAAAAGCGCCATGAACGGCCTGGATGAGCTGCTGAAGAAGCCGCTCGATCAGCCGGAAGCAGGCGAGATGGCGCACTGCCCGACGCTGACCGGTCATTACGATTTGCGTAACGTGCAGTACACCTATGATGAAGAGAATGTGAAGAACGTCCTGAATATCGGCCAGCTACAAATCAAGCCGGGCGAGCGCGTTGCGCTGCTGGGCAAAGTTGGGGCCGGTAAATCGACGCTGCTGAAGCTGTTGGCCGGGCAGGCAAAACCAACACAGGGCAAAATTATCGTTGATGGCGTGGATATCAACCGTATCGATCCGGTGGATTTACGGCGTCAGCTTGGCTGGCTCTCACAGGATTCGCGGCTCTTCTTTGGTACGCTGCGGCAGAACCTGATGCTCGGCAACCCTCACGCCAGCGAGCAGGAGATGTTGCAGGCGCTGCGCATCAGCGGAGCACTGGGTTTGGTGCAGCAGGATGCCGCCAGCCTCGATCGCATTGTGAACGAAGGGGGACGCGGGCTGTCGGGCGGCCAGCGTCAGATGGTGTTGCTGAGCCGTATGATCCTGCGTCAGCCGCAGGTAGTGCTGCTGGATGAGCCTACCGCTTCGATGGATGAGCAGCTGGAAGAGCATGTGATTCGCCAGATGTCGAGCTGGCTGAGCGGGCGCACGCTGGTGCTGGTCACCCATCGTCCGGCGCTGCTGAAGCTGGTGGACAGAATTGTGGTCATGGATAACGGGCGTATCGTGGCGGACGGGCCGCGCGATGAGATTCTGCGCGCCGCCGGAGCGGTGAAGCCCGCAAAAGGAGATGCCGCATGAGTCAGATCACGGTAGAAAATGAACTGAAAAAGCGTGAGCGCAATACTTCGCTGATTATCTGGTTGTGCAGCGCGGCGCTGCTGATTTTCCTGGTATGGGCGCACTTCGCTATTCTTGATGAGGTCACGGTAGGGACCGGCAAAGTGACGCCTTCCACGCGTGCGCAGGTGATTGAGAGTCTTGATGGCGGTATTGTCAATCAGCTCAACGTGCATGAAGGGGATATTGTTAATAAAGGGCAAATCCTTGCGCGCCTCGATCCGACGCGCTTTCAGTCTAACTTCGGTGAAGCGCAGGCCAAAGTACGCACCCTGCGCGCCTCGGCGGAGCGTCTGCGCGCTGAACTGACCGGCGCGCCGCTGAAATTCAGCGCGGAAACGCTACGTGAGCCGGAGCTGGTGGCGCGTGAAACGCAGCTGTTTGAATCACGGCGGCGTAATTTGCAGGAAACCGTCAGCAACCTGCAACAGTCGCTCAGCCTGGTACAGGATGAACTGCGCATGACCGAGCCGCTGGTAGCAAAAGGCGCGGCGGGGCAGGTTGAGGTGATCCGCCTGCGTCGTCAGGTCAGTGAGCTGCGCGGGAAAATCGATGAGGCGCGTAACGAATATGCGGTACGCGCTCGTGAAGAACAGGTGAAGAACAACGCGGAGTTGGATGCGCAGCTACAGGTGCTGACCGGTAAAGAAGATCAGCTGACGCGCGCCACGCTCTACTCGCCAGTGCGCGGCATCGTTAAAGATATTCAGGTGACTACGGTTGGCGGCGTACTACAGCCGGGCGGCAAGCTGATGGAGATTGTGCCGCTGGAGGATCAGCTGTTAATTGAAACTCGCATCAACCCGCGTGATATCGCCTATATCCGTCCCGGCCTGCCTGCGGTAGTAAAGGTGACCGCCTATGATTCATCAATCTATGGCGATCTGCGGGGTGAGGTAGAGACGGTATCGCCAGATACCTTGCAGGATGAAGTAAAGCGCGATCAATATTATTACCGCGTCTATGTACGTACGCAAAAAGCGGAGCTGGTGAATCGGGCCGGGCGTAAATTTCCTATCGTTCCCGGAATGGTTGCTAATGTGGAAATTAAAACCGGACAGAAGTCCGTAATGGACTATTTAGTTAAGCCATTAAATAAAGTTAATGAGGCCATGCGCGAACGTTAATTTAGCGCAGTGAATTATGTAAGTGCAGGAAATGAATAAAAAAAGCCGGACAATCAATGTCCGGCTGAAAATAAGGGTAAAACAGCTCATTCGGGGTGAATGAAGGTAATAATCAAATAAAATGATGATAGCGGGATCTATTCTATAACTGAAGTTGAGAAAATTTTTATCATTCAGTGCTTAACGTAGCGTTACGTTTACTTTTCATTAGCTTTAAATCAAATTGTTTTTTATCAAAATGTGCGAAATTATTTAGCGTGTCGTGCTGTATAAAAGTTCCCCTCTATTTACATCTGTTACCAGTAAATAATATAAAGAAACAGTTTCGGAAATTTAGTAGCATTTTCGTGATGGATTAATACGTCTGTCAACTTAACAATGAGGTGCCGGCTGAAAATTAATCGTTCAGCTTGCAGTGGCAAAATAAGGCACATAACCAGAGGGTAATAATAATGAAACGTCATATTCTCTCGCTGATGATCCCCGCGCTGTTGGTAGCTGGCTCTGCGGGTGCAGCAGAAATCTATAACAAAAACGGCAACAAACTTGACCTTTACGGCAAGGTAGACGGCCTGCACTATTTCTCTGACAACGATGGTAGCGATGGCGACAACTCCTACGTGCGTTTTGGCTTCAAAGGCGAAACCCAGATTTCCGATCAGCTGACCGGCTACGGCCAGTGGGAATACCAGGTTGCCCTGAACCATTCCGAAGCGGAAGGTACTGAAGATAACTTTACCCGCGTTGGCTTCGCCGGTTTGAAGTTCGGTGACGCAGGCTCTTTCGACTACGGTCGTAACTACGGCGTGGCTTATGATATCGGCGCATGGACCGATGTGCTGCCGGAGTTCGGCGGCGACACCTACGGCGCGGATAACTTCCTGTTCCAGCGTGCCAACGGCGTGGCAACCTACCGTAACAACAATTTCTTTGGTCTGGTGGATGGCCTGAACTTTGCTCTGCAATATCAGGGTAAAAACGACAGCAACCCGGAAGAACCCGGCACCCGTAAAGCGGTGGCGCAGAACGGCGATGGCTGGGGCCTGAGCACCACTTACGATCTGGGCAACGGCCTGGGCCTGGGTGCGGCGATGTTCCAGTCTGACCGCACCAACTACCAGAACAGCGGTGCAATTCTGGGTAACGGTGACAAAGCAGAAGCCTACACCGGCGGCCTGAAATATGACGCCAATAACATCTACCTGGCGGCAATGTATACCCGTTCCATCAACGCAACCCGTTTCGGCAGCAGCGATAACCCGGCGGCTTACGGCTTTGCGGATAAAGCGGATAACTGGGAACTGGTTGCGCAGTATCAGTTCGATTTCGGTCTGCGTCCGTCTCTGGCCTACGTCAGCTCTCGCGGTACCGATGTTCAGGGCTGGGGCAAACAGAACCTGAAAAAATATATCGATGTAGGTGCGACTTACTACTTCAACAAAAACATGTCTACCTATGTTGATTATCAGATCAACCTGCTGGACGACAACGCGTTCACTGACGCTGCCGGTATCAATACCGACGACGTAGTAGCGCTGGGTCTGGTCTATCAGTTCTGATGACGCTATAGCGGGTATAAGGCGACGCCTGGCGTCGCCTTTTTTTATGCCGCCATTTCCCGTTACGTAAGTGCTTGCGCCCGTTTGTTGCGTGATTTTTATGCGATCGAGTACAACCGGCAGCGTCAACGGACTCTTTAGGGGGAGCGGTTAAGTGAAGGTTAAGGCGCGTTTGTTAATATAGGACGGCAACGAAGGAGGAAGAAAACAGGCCACTTTACACGTAGCGGCCTGTTAAGGTGCTACCTAGCGGCGGCGGGGACGGTGAATCGTACGTATACGCGTACTTTTATAGTGTTTAACACCAGCGAAAAGGCTTACTGCGGTGAAGAACAGCAGCAGGATAATAGCTTGCATAAGGGTCTCCTGGTTAATCAAATCGCTATAAAACGCCGTGAGAAGACACCTGTTTCAGTGCGCCATTCAGGCGGAAGCCGAAAACCGACTCAAGCGAAATGAGACCACCTTACACTTGTTAAGGTTTGTAGTACCAGTTAACAAAAAGACATATAAAGGGCGAGAAAAATGCAAAAAGTAGCGCTGGCGGTAATAGGACTGCTGGCATTGCTGGTAACGGGCTGCGATCGACAGCAGGATAATACCGATTCCGGCGTAGTATTGCAGGGCAAAACCATGGGCACCCAATGGCGCGTAAGTCTGGCTGGCGTGCCCGCCGATCGCGTAGCGGCGCTGCGAGAAAAGATTCAACGGCGGCTGGATGCTGACGATCATGAACTTTCTACCTGGAAAAAAGAGTCGGTACTGTCGCGCTTCAATCAGGATCGTAGTGGGATGCCGCAGCCCATCAGCAGCAATATGGCGGATATTATCACCGTTGCGCTGCGTATCGGCAGGCTGACCGATGGCGCAATGGATATCACCATTGGCCCGCTGGTCAATCTCTGGGGGTTTGGCCCGGATAAACAGCCGCCGCATACGCCTTCCGAGGCGGATATCGCCGCTGCAAAGGCGTTGACCGGACTACAACATTTACAGGTTATCGAGCGGGGCGAAGGCGCTTTTCTGCAAAAAGATTTACCGGGGCTGTATGTTGATCTCTCTACCGTCGGCGAGGGTTTCGCTACCGATCATCTGGCGCGGCTGATGGAAGAAGAGGGGATCGCTAACTATCTGGTTTCGGTGGGTGGCGCGGTGCTTAGCCGGGGACACAACGCTGCCGGTAAAGCTTGGCGGGTAGCGATCCAGAAACCTACCGATCGGGAGAATGCGGCTCAGGCGCTGGTCGATTTGCAGGGCCACGGCATCAGCACGTCCGGTAGCTATCGCAACTATTATGAACTGGATGGCAGGCGCATTTCGCATGTGATCGATCCGCTGAGTGGACGCCCGATTGAGCATCGGCTGGTTTCGGCGACGGTTATTGCCACCACCGCGCTGGAGGCCGATGGCTGGGATACCGGGCTGATGGTGCTGGGCACCGATAAAGCAAAAGCGCTGGCGCTGCGGGAAAATCTGGCAGTCTACCTGATTACTAAAGATAAAGAGGGGTTCAGTAGCTGGATGTCGCCGCAGTTCCGCGCGTTTCTGTTGCAGCAGGCAGCCAACGCTGAGTAGCATGGCTGAATCATAATGCGGTAAAGGAGAACAACCATGTTAGATCTCTTTAGCGATGAGGCACCCTGGGCAGAGCCGCTGGCCGATGGTGCGGTTATTCTGCGCCGCCGCGCCCGTCAGCAGGGTGAAGCGCTGCTGACATCGATCGCGCAGATTGCCGAACAGAATCCTTTTCAGCACCGCATTACGCCCGGCGGCTATCGTATGTCGGTCGCAATGACCAACTGTGGCGATCTGGGATGGTCAAGCGACAGCCGCGGCTATCAATATACCGAGGCCGATAACCTTAGCGGGCATCGCTGGCCAGCCATGCCGCAGCCGTTTCGCCTGTTGGCACAGACGGCTGCGCAGGAAGCGGGCTTTGCCGGTTTTCAGCCCGACGCCTGTCTGATTAACCGCTATGAACCGGGCGCTAAGCTTTCGCTGCATCAGGATAAAGATGAGAAGGATCTGCATCAGCCGATCGTCTCAGTGTCGCTCGGCCTGCCTGCGGTATTTCAGTTCGGTGGCTTTGCGCGTGGCGACGGCGTGCAGCGTGTTTTACTGGAGCATGGCGATGTGGTGGTATGGGGCGGCCCGTCACGGCTGCGCTTTCACGGCATTCTGCCAGTAAAGCCGGGCGTGCATCCGCTGGCAGGACCGTATCGCTATAATCTCACCTTCCGCCGCGCGCGCTGATAGCGCAGTTGAGAATTATTATTGCTATCAAACGGCTTCTCATTAAACTGCATGCTGCTTTTGTTTTTATCAGGATGTTTTTATGGAGTTGCTGTCCGTTGTCTGTAAACAGTACCGCTGGCCGTTTATTGCCGTCATCGTTCTTAATCTGCTGAGCGCCGCGCTTGGCATCGGCCTTATCGCCTGGATTAATCAGGAACTGATTGCCAGCGTTAACACCTCAATGGCGGTGCTGCCGGAATTTCTTGGTTTACTGCTGCTGTTGATGGCGCTGACGCTGGCTTCACAGATGGCGCTGACGCTGCTGGGACACCGCTTTGTCTGGCGGCTACGCGGCGAGTTTATCAAACGTATCCTGGATACCCAGGTGGAACGTATCGAGCAGATCGGCAGCGCTCAGCTGCTGGCGAGCCTGACCAGCGACGTGCGTAATATCACGATGGCTTTTGTGCGCCTGCCGGAGCTGATTCAGGGGGTTATTTTAACCCTCGGATCGGCCATCTACCTCGCCTGGCTGTCGCCGCGTATGCTGGCGGTCAGCGCGGTGTGGATTGCGGTGACCCTGGTCGGCGGCTGGCTGCTGGTGGCGCGTGTTTATCGCCATATGGCGGCGCTGCGAGAGACGGAAGATCGCCTGTACGCTGATTATCAAACGGTTATTGACGGACGCAAGGAGCTGGCGCTGAACCGTGAGCGGGCGCAACTCATCTACGATACCGTTTATCAGGAAAACGCTAACGCCTATCGCCATCATATCGTGCGTGCCGATACCTACCACCTCAGCGCGGTAAACTGGTCAAATATCATGATGCTGGGCGCCATCGGCATGGTGTTCTTTATGGCGAACGGCCTTGGCTGGGCAAACACGGCGGTAGCCGCCACCTATTCGTTGACCCTGCTGTTTTTGCGCACGCCGCTGTTACAGGCGATGGGCGCGCTGCCGATGTTACTGAGCGCCCAGGTGGCCTTTAATAAACTGCGTACTTTCCAGCTGGCGGAGTGGCGCGAACATTTTGCACCGCTGCCTGCGGTAGCTGACTGGCAGACGCTGGAGCTGCGCGATCTGGTGTTTCATTACGGTGAGAAAGGTTTCACCGTGGGGCCGGTTAACCTGACGCTCAGACGCGGCGAGCTTATATTTCTGATCGGCGGCAACGGCAGCGGTAAATCAACGCTGGCGATGCTGCTGACCGGGCTCTATCAGCCGGTTTCCGGCACCATCTTACTGGATGGGGAAGTCATCAAGGATAACGAGCATTATCGCCAGCTGTTTTCGGCGGTCTTCACCGATCCGCACCTGTTCGATCGGCTTATCGGCCCCGGTGCGCTACCGGCCAGTCCGAGGCTGGTACAGCAATGGCTGGAGAAGCTAAAAATGCAGGATAAGCTGAAGCTGGAAGGTAACCGGGTACTGAATTTGCAGCTGTCGAAAGGGCAAAGCAAGCGTCTGGCGCTACTGCTGGCGGCGGCGGAGCAGCGCGATATGCTGCTGCTGGATGAGTGGGCCGCCGATCAGGATCCGCATTTTCGCCGTGTTTTTTACCGTGAACTGCTACCGTGGCTACAGCAGAGCGGCAAAACGATTTTTGCTATCAGCCATGACGATCACTACTTTACCCAGGCGGATCGGCTGCTGGAAATGCGTGACGGACAGCTGTATGAGCTGACCGGCAGCGAAAGGGAGAAAGCCACGCTGGATGCGGTGCAGCGCACCGATACCGGACGCTAAAATCTGATGCTGACTTCGGAATCGCGCCTGGCGGGCATCATCGGCGTTTTTATCGCTGCGGTAGTATGGGGCACCACCGGCACGGCGGCGACGTTTGCGCCTGCGCTTAGCCCGCTGGCAGTGGGCGCTGTGGCGATGGGCGTGGGTGGGCTAATGCAGGGAGCGATTGCCATTGCCGCGATTAAACGGCAGCGACGGCTGATTGCCCATCAGTGGCGCTATTTGCTGACCGGTGCGCTGGCGGTAGCCGTCTATCCGCTCGCCTTTTATACCTCTATGCGCTTCGCGGGCGTAACCGTTGGCACTGTTATTTCTATCGGCTCTGCGCCGCTGCTCTCCGCGTTGATTGAATACCGGCTCGATGGCTTACGCCTGACGAAACAGTGGATGCTGGGTGCGACGGTGGGTTTACTGGGTATGGTTCTGCTCTGCTTTGCTGAAAGCGGCAGTCATAGCGCGGGAGGTGAGGCGGGATATGCGCTGGCTGGTATCCTGTTGGGGCTGTTAGCGGGCTTTACCTACGCGCTTTACTCCTGGTCCGCCCGCCGTATGATGCAGCAAAAGATAGCGCCGCGTGCCGCAATGGGCGTGACCTTTGGCGCTGGTGGCTTGCTGTTGATGCCGGTTCTGTTGCTGACCGGCGCACCGTTATTTGCGGCATGGAATAACGCTGCCGTGGGTCTCTATATGGCACTGATCCCGATGTTTATTGGTTATCTCTGCTATGGCTACGGGCTGGCGCGCATCCCCGCCAGTATGGCAACTACCATTACCCTGCTGGAACCGGTTGTTGCTGCTCTGCTGGCGGTGCTGTTGGTAGGGGAACGGCTACCGCTGTCCGGCTGGAGCGGCGTGGGCCTGATTATCTTCTGTCTGGCGATCATCACCTTACCGGTGGAAAAACTGTTCAGATGCCGCGCGGCAGGGAAGGCATCGCGTTAATATCTTCCGTCTGCTCTAATTCACGCAAAATGCCGCAGTGTCGTGCCGTGCGATTGGTATGGCAGCATCCCCTTAGCTCTGTTAGCTGCTTTTCCAGCACGTTCAGCTCCTGAATCTTCGCCTGAACATGATGCAGATGACGATCGATTAGCGCATTGACCGCGCCACAGTCGGCGTCGGGCTGGCTGCGTGCCTGCAACAGCGTACGAATCTCCTCGTGAGTCATATCCAGCGCCCGACAGCGCCGGATAAACTTCAGATTTTCCAGATGATGGCTGTCGTAATAGCGATAGTTGTTGAGATTACGCAGCGCCGCCTGTAGCAGCCCTTCACGCTCGTAATAGCGTACCGTTTCTACCGAACAGCCTGCCAGTCGTGCCAGTTCGCCAATTTTCATTTTATTTTTCTCCTGCTTGACCCTGAAGTAACTACAGGGTTTTAAATGCCAGTATAGGTTACCGGGGAGGGAAAGGATATGAGTGATTGTTGCGGAAACCGCAATTGCAACGCAGGGCAGGGAAAAGAGGAGGCGGCGAGCGCATCAGGCCGCTTTACCGCCTTTACGCCGCTGTCGACAAAGGCAGCATGCCAGAACGCCGAAGTTACCGCGCCTTCGCAGCAAAAGGCAGGCAGCGCCAGCGATCAACGGACGCGTATTCTGATTAAACAGATGGATTGTCCGGTTGAAGAGACGCTGATTCGTAAAAAGCTGGGCGCTATGCCAGGTATCAGCGCGTTAGAATTTAATCTGATACAGCGCGTGCTGACGGTGACGCACGCGCCGGAGGCGCTGGAGCCGCTGCTTGCCGCTATCCGCTCGCTGGATTTTGAACCGGAGCTGGTGGTTGATGAAACCTCGTCGGGCGCGCCGCCGGAGAAGATGCGTATCTGGCCGCTGGCGCTGGCGGGTATTGCCGCCGCCGCAGCGGAAATCGCGCACTGGAGCGGTCTGCCCGGATGGGTGCAGGCGGTACTGGCGCTGCTGGCGATCGCTGTCTGTGGCCTGGATACCTATAAGAAAGGCTGGACGGCGCTGAGAAACGCCAATCTGAATATCAATGCCCTGATGAGTATTGCCGTTACCGGCGCGCTGGCGCTCGGGCAGTGGCCAGAGGCGGCGATGGTAATGGTGCTGTTTACGCTGGCTGAAATGCTGGAGGCGAAATCGCTGGATCGCGCACGTAACGCGATTGGCTCGCTGATGCAACTGGCACCGGAAACGGTCAGCGTGCAGCAGCCGGATGGCACCTGGCAGGAGAAGGAAGTGAAGAGCGTCGCGCCCGGTAGCCTGATCAGGGTAAAACCCGGCGAACGTATCGGCCTTGACGGCACTATTGTGCGTGGGCAGTCGGCAATCAATCAGGCGCCGGTTACCGGAGAAAGTCTGCCGGTCGAGAAACAGGAAGGGGATACGCTGTTTGCCGGTACGCTGAACGGCGCGGGCGTACTGGAGTATCGCGTTACCTCAGCGGCGGCAGACTCTACGCTGGCACGGATTATTCGTGTGGTTGAGCAGGCACAGGGAGCCAAAGCGCCGGTACAGCGTTTCGTCGATCGCTTTTCTCGCATTTATACGCCGCTGGTCTGTGCGCTGGCGCTCGCGGTAGCGCTGCTGCCGCCGCTGATTATCGGCGGTGAGTGGCGGGAATGGATCTATAAGGCTTTGGTGATGCTGGTGATTGCTTGCCCCTGTGCGCTGGTCATTTCCACGCCGGTAACGATTGTCAGCGGACTAACGGCTGCCGCACGTCGCGGCATTTTGATTAAAGGCGGCGTTTATCTGGAACAGGGAAGAAGGCTGAAATGGCTGGCGCTGGATAAAACCGGCACGCTGACGCACGGCAAGCCGGTTCAGACCGACATCATCCCCTTTGGTTCCCTGGATGCGGCGCGTTGTCAAACGCTGGCGGCAAGCCTGGCGGAGTATTCCGATCATCCGGTTTCACAGGCGGTGCTGGCGGCGACGCAGTCAGATCGGCTGCCGGTAGCCCAGTTTACCGCGCTGTCGGGGCGCGGCGTCTGCGGCGTAATTCAGGGCGTCAGCTACAGCCTGGGCAATCTTCGCCTGATGGAAGAGCGGGTTAACTGCCCTGATGCCGTGAAAACAGCACTGGCTGAACAGGAAAAGCAGGGAAAAACGGTGGTTATGCTCTGTAGCGACAGCGAACTGCTGAGCCTGTTTGCCGTTGCGGATACGATAAAAGAGAGTAGCCGTGAGGCCATTGCGCAGCTGCATCAGCTGGGTGTCAGAACGGTCATGCTTACCGGCGATAATCAGGGAGCGGCGCAGGCGATTGCCGCGCAGGTTGCGGTTGATGAAGTTCACAGTAACCAGCTACCGGAAGATAAGCTGGCAGCGGTGGAAAACCTCGCTGGGCGTGGTGCTGTCGGTATGGTAGGCGATGGCATTAACGATGCACCCGCGCTGGCGCGCGCCGATATTGGCTTCGCGATGGGCGCGATAGGTACGGATACCGCCATCGAAACCGCTGATATCGCCCTGATGGACGACGATTTGCGCAAAATACCTGCTTTTGTGCGCTTGTCAAAACGCACCAGCGGCGTGCTCTGGCAAAATATCGTGCTGGCGATGGGGATTAAGATTGTCTTTCTGGCGCTGACGCTGGCGGGTATGGGCTCGTTGTGGATGGCGGTATTCGCCGATGTTGGTGCCAGCCTGCTGGTGGTTGCCAATGGCCTGCGACTACTGCGGCAATAGATTACAGACATAAAAAAACCAACCCGTAAGGGTTGGTTTTTTCGGAGTAATTTGGTCGGCACGAGAGGATTTGAACCTCCGACCCCCGACACCCCATGACGGTGCGCTACCAGGCTGCGCTACGTGCCGATATGTGGACGCTATAGTACCTGGAATCTCGCTAAAAGCAAGATGCTTACGCGCTAACTGCTTTATTAATAATCCGTTAGCGCGAAATTGCACCGCCGCAATCGCGGCGGCAAGGGAGCGTCGTCCCCGATGAGGACGGCGGCTTCCCGGTTATTTCTGCCATTACGCCTTAAAAGGCGGTTTCCAGCGTTTTCAACACCCGATACTCCTCATCAACCAGCAGCAGCGTTTTCCATTTATCAAAGGTCAGGCAGGGGTGCGAGATACCAAACAGCAGAATATCCCCCGTCTGCACATCGGCCCCCGGCGTCAGTTGCAGCATACAGTGCTGATCCATTATCCCGACGCTGGTCATGGAGCCCGGCGTCAGCGGCAGCGCTTTGCCCGCACGATAGTGCGCGATCGGCTGCGGCAGACCGGCGTCGAAAGCCGCGTCGCGCTTGCCGAAATTAACCACCGCGAGGGCAGGTTCCGGCACCGACTGCACCATGGCGACGATCTCCAGCGCGCAGGCAAGATCGCCGCCGATAGCGCAGGCCGTGGCGTCACGCGCCATCAGCGCGTTCTGCGCCTGTTGGTAGATGCCGTTATCGTGCGTGATATAGCAACCGGGACGGATCACGATGCGGCAGTCGGTGGGTTTTTCCGCAGCCAGCCAGACGTTGCAGACTACGTCATACCAGACGGTGCCGGCACCGGTAAGGATAAACTCGCCGCTTACCCAAACCGCCATGCGACAGGCCAGCGCGGCGGCATCCCGCAGCAGTTTTTCAATCTGCGGCCGTGGATTGGCGTCGTGCAGCACGCCCTCATAGAGTTCCAGCCCGCGCAGGCGCAGCCCCGGCAGCTGAGCGACCGTTTCCGCCAGCACCAGCGCCTCGGCAGCGGAGCGGCACCCGCAGCGTCCGCCCGTGACGCCAAGCTCCACCAGCACGTCCAGCCTCTGCTGCTGCGCGCTGAAAAAGGCGGAGAGCGTTTTCGCCTGCTGCGGATTATCAACGCAACAGATAAACTCCGCCGTCGGATAGCGCCGCTTCAGCTGCGCCGCCAGCTGCATATTGGCGTTGCCCGTAAGCTGATTGGCCATCAGCACGCGCCGGATGCCGCTGAGCATCGCCGCCTGCGCCTGCCAGGCGCTGCCGACGCCGATAGCCCAGGCGCCAGCCTGCTGCTGTTGCTGAAAGATCCACGGCGTCATGGTGGTTTTGCCGTGGGGCGCCAGAGATACGCCGCGTCGATCGGCATAGCGCTGCATCCAGCGGATATTATTCTCCAGCGCCTGCGCTTTAATCACCGCAGCGGGCAGGCAAACTTCCTCATGCAGAACCCTGGCACCCTCCGCTGACGGGCTGAACATAGCGTCGCACTTATGCGCCGCCAGACCGCTATCGACCATCATTCCGCGCTCCTTACCGGAGTGGCGTCAGCGCGCGGCGTCTGGCCGTCGTTTTCCCGCTCTGCGGTAATCATCTGCAAAACCGCTTCGCGTGAAAGCGCGTTTTGCGGCGTCAGTAGCGTAACCACCACCGCCGCAACGACGCTGACGGCGAGGGCGGGCAGCACCGGGTTGCCCAGCGCGGCGGACCACTGCGGCGAGAAGATCACCGCAAGCGACGTCAGGCTGCCGCCCAGCAGCGCGGCAATGCAGCCCTGCCAGTTAAAGCGCGGCCAGAATTTACCCAGCAGCACGGTTACGCACATTCCGGACATGATCATCGAGATCATCTTGGTGATATAGCCGATGATATCGTTGGAGGTCAGTGCGAAAATCAGCGCCAGCAGAATTACCCCCAGCAGGAAGAGGCGCGACAGGCCGATCGCCTTTTCCGGCGGCGGCATCTGGCCGACGATCATGGTGTAGATATCGCGCAGGATAATCGAGACGCCGGCAATAGCGTCCGAGCTGCCGGAGGAGAGGTTAGCGGACATCCCGGCGATCAGCACCACCATCGCCACGACATGGGGCAGCGCGTTGGTGGCATACAGGAAGGCGAAGCCTGAGTTGTCCAGTTCAGGGTTCATCACGTGGGTCGCCATGCCGATAATGGCGGGCAGGAATGAAAAACCCATATAGAGCAGTCCGGTGATAATAAAAGACTGGCGGATAGTGCGCGTCGAGGCCGCCGAATAGATGCGCTGGCGATAGGAGGGGGTGGCCAGTACGCCGATGCCGATCACGGTCGCCAGCGAAATTGCCGGCAGCAGGCCGAGTTTGCCGATGCCGAACAGCGTAAAGGCCTGCGGATCGGTTTTCGCGACAATAACCTCCCAGCCGCCGACATAGCTGACCGACATCGCCGCCAGCACGATAAAGCCCACGAACAGCACGACGGATTGCAGAGTATCGATCCAGGAGACGGCTTTATAACCGCCGATGCCGACGTAGAAAATAAAGCCCACGGCGATAATGATTTTGGCGAGGGTAATATCGATTCCCGCCGCCCAGGCGAGATAGAGGCCGCCGCCCAGGATATGCGCTCCCAGCCAGCCGATCGAGGCGAGGAAAATCAGCAGCGCTACCAGATTTTTAACGATGCGGCTGCCGCCGGTGTAGTAGCAGATCTCTTCGCTCATAGTCATAAAGCGCAGATTTCTCAGCGGGCCGAACAGCCATGCGGTAAGCAGAATGCCGGAGGCACCGCCGAGGCCGTACAGCATCCCCGCCCAGCCGTTGCTGTAGCCGAAGCTGACCGCGCCGATGCTGGAGCCGGTGCCGACCATGGTGCCGACGGTAGAACCGAGCGTCAGTAGCATCGGTAGTTTTCTGCCACCGAGTATAAAATCTTCCCCGGTTTTCTGGTGGCGCGTAACATACCAGCCAACCGCCATCATGGCGAAGGCGTAAAGCAAAAACCATGTCAGGAAATTATTATGTTGCATAATATATCCTTGTTATATCAGAGGGTTACTCTGTGTTAGCTTTTGAATTTAGCGTTGAAGCAGGTGATATCCACTTCCACCATGCAGTCGACCACCAAATCGGCGACGCAGCAGATCCTGGCGGGCGGATGCGCGCCGAAGAATTTTTTGAACACCCGGTTAAAGGATTGGAAGTAGCGGGCATCGGTAAGGAACACCTTCATATGCACGATATCCTCTATGCCGAAGCCCGCTTCATGCATAATGTCGAGGCAGTTCTCAATGGCCTGCGTTGACTGGGCGACGATGCCGCCGTCGATAATCTCGCCATCCACCATCGGCGTCTGACCGGAGACGTAGAGCCAGCCGTCGGCGGCTACCGCTTTAGCAAAGGGCAGCGCCTGGCCGCCAGTACCTGCAGAACCTTCCACACCATAACGTTTCATCATTTTTCCCCTGTGATTACTGATTGGCTGCTAAAAATTTACCTGCGCGCTGGCCGGTCATCGCTTTGTCGCTCCAGCTGAGCACGCCGTTAACCCATACCCGCTCAATGCCGACGGCCGCCTGCTTCGGATGCTGAAAGGTGCCTGCTTCATTCACGGTTTGCGCGTCGAAGAGGGTCAGATCGGCGAACCAGCCCTCGCGGATCAGGCCGCGTTGCGGCAGCCCGAAACGCTGGGCGGACATGCCGGTCATCTTGTGGACGGCGGTAACCAGCGGAAACAGCTTTTCGTCCCGGCTGTAGTGGCCGAGCACGCGTGGAAAGGTGCTCCACAGGCGGGGATGCGGGTTAGGATCGCAGGGCAGGCCGTCGGATCCGATCATTGCGCTTGGGTGTTGCAGCACGCGGCGCACGTCAGCTTCATCCATCTGAAAATAGATGGCGCCTGCCGGCAGCAGGCGACTGGCCGCTTCATGCACGTCGGTCTGCCAAAGCCCGGCGATCTCCTGTAGGGTTTTACCGGCCATCTGCGGAAAAGGGGTGGACCAGGTGATCAGGATGTCGTAATCGGTGGTGACCTGCCGTAGATCGAGGTTGGACGATCCGGCGCGGTAGGGATAAACGTCACAGCTGATTTCCTGCTGCTGCTGATATTGCTCAATCAGCGCCAGAGTTTCGGTGGTGCGTCCCCAGTTTTTCGCCCCGGCGCATTTATGGTGTGAGATCTGCACCGGCACGCCGCCGTGACGTCCCACGTGGAAAGCTTCCTGCATCGCCTCGATAATGCCGTCATATTCGGTGCGCAGATGGGTGGTATAGATGCCGTGATATTCGGCCAGCAGCTCCGCCAGCGCGCAAACCTCCTCTGTCGAGGCGTTAACCGCGTTACCGTAAGAAAGCCCGGTACTCAGCCCCAGCGCGCCCTGTTGCAGCGCCAGGCGCAGCGTTTCACGCATCGCCGCGATCTGCTGGCTATTGGCGGGCTCAAGCAGAGAATCCACGCAGTTATTGCGCAGCGTGGTATGGCCGATCAGCGTGGCTACGTTAACCGAAGGGGTAACGGCATTGATGCCATCCCGGTAGCTGGCTAAGTCCGGGTAGTGAAATTCATCCAGCTCGCCCAGCAGGTTGATGGGATCGGGCACCTGATCCTGCATGACCGCGCAGGCGGCGCTGATGCCGCAGTTACCGACGATAATGCTGGTCACGCCCTGGGAAGTTTTTTCGATATAGTCCGGACGCTTAATCACCGCCAGATCGTCATGGGTATGGACATCAATAAAGCCGGGCGCCAGCGTCAGTCCGTGGCAGTCAAGAGTGGCGTGCGCCTCTTCATTAATGGCGGGAGCGATGCGCGCGATGCGATCGCCCACTACCGCCACGTCGGCGCGATACGCCGGACTACCGGAGCCGTCAATGACGGTGGCGTTTTTAAACAGCCAGCTGATTTTCATATGGACTTCCCGTTCTGCTGTGATGGCGTGATAAAGCGCTGATGGGCAGCGATAAACGCCAGCGCCTGTCTTTGCGTCTGCTCAGCAGGCTGACCTGCCCGATAAAGCTCGCCACCGATACCGGCACCGGCGCAGCCTGCGGCCAGGTAGCGCGGCAGCGTCTCTGGCGTGACGCCGCCGACGGCGAACAGCGCGACGGAGGTCGGCAGCACCGTTTTCAGCGCCCGGACATAATCGGGGCCGAAAAAGCTGGCGGGAAAAAGCTTGAGCTGCCGCGCGCCCGCTTCGATGGCGATAAACGCTTCCCCAGGCGTGGCGCAGCCGGGCATCGCCTGCATGTCATGGTGCAGCGCCCGGCGTATCACCGCCGGGTTGCTGTTGGGGGAGATAATCAGCCGGCAGCCCAGCGCCGCCAGGCGATCGACATTGTCCACGCTGAGCACCGTGCCCGCGCCGATGGTGACGCGATCGCCGTAGGCGCTGACCGCGTGCCCGATACTGGTTTCCCAGTCCGGCGAATTAAGTGGAATTTCAATGGCCGTAAAGCCTGCCTCAATCAGCAGCGGAAGATGGCTGTCGATCTCTTCCGGCCTGATGCCGCGCAGAATGGCGACCAGCGGCGCGATAGTCATAGTTTTCATCGGGAGGTTCCTGAAGGTGAGATGCCTGAACAAAGCGGGGCAGAGCTGGCTGAACGCATCAGTATCTGCTCCATAACGGCGACGGCACCGCTGCCGGAGAAGGGGCGTTCAGGCCGATCCTCCGCCAGCAGCATGCTGCCGCTAAAAAAGGGATCGTCGGCGATCAGCGTTGCCAGCGCCTGTTGCAACACCGATTTGCCGCCGATGGCGATGGCGATATCGCCGGTGAGATTGAGCGCGGCGCTGTGCTTAAGCGCCTGCAGATCGGAATAAAACGCGGCACCGAGCAGATAGCTGGCCTTCTGACAGTGGCTGGCGGGCGTAAAGCGATCCAGCAGGCGTACCGCAAAGCAGCTACGGCTAATGCCGAGGCGACGACAGGAGGCGGCACCTTTTAACAGGTATTCGCGATCCAGCTCATGAGTGAATTCGCCGTCGAGCGAGTTTTTTAAAATGGTCTGGTGGGTGAGGACATCAAGCAGCTCGCCGGCCATCGTGGTGACGCAGCTCAGAATGCGCTGCTCTTTATCTACCAGTACAAATTTTGAATGGGTACCCGGCAGCGCGACCAGCACCGGACCGCAGATATGATGCTGCGCCAGCAGGCCGAAGGTTTCTACCTCTTCGCCGCGCATCATATCCATGGCGTCGATGTTGTTAACGTCGATGCTGGCGACGGCGTTTTTCACGCCGGGGATAAACCAGATGGGCTGCGGTGCGATCTCCGGCAGGATATGGGCCACCGCGCCAGCCGCCAGATCGGCAAAAGAGACCGGCGCGGTGAGATGCGGAACGGCATGCAGCCCCAGCTCGGCGGTGATCATGCCCGACGCCACGATCGCATAGCGCTCGCGGTTAACGCCGCCGATCTGCCTGAACAGGCTTTCCAGCATGCTTTTTATCGCGCTCATCAGCGTGCCGCGATCGCCGGTAACGGCGATATCGCGCACGCCCACCGCGTTGCTGCTGGCGGCAACGATCTTTTTATCGCGCCAGAGGCGTACCCTGGTATTAGTTGTTCCGGCATCAATGGTGACAATAAGCATGGGTTTTCCCTGACTTGCTGATGTTTTGGAATGTTGTTCCTTTTTTAGAGGTTAAATTTATAAAATAGGAATGTCATTCCGTTTTTTCAGCTTTGGTGATGCGCTTCACAGCAAAAGGAAGGGCGGCGACGGCATATCAGCGCCGAATAAAAGCGGAGAAATAAGCTAACTGTTTAAAATGAAAGCGTTTTGCCAGGCAGGGCAATGCGGGTACAATAGGCTTTTTTCTGGCGGGAATGATTTGTATGGCAAATGGTGATAACGCCGCCTCTTCCGGCGTGGACAAGGTACTGACGATTCTTGAAGAGATCAGCGACCATCCTGAGGGCATATCATTGGTGGAGCTGGTTAAGCGTACCGGTATCGCCAAAACCACGCTGTTTCGTACCCTCGAAACCCTGCGCGAACGCCAGTATGTAATGCAGGACAGGCTGACTGAGCGCTATCATCTGGATCTGAAAAGCCTTGAGCTGGGTATCAAAGGGCTGATGAACGTTAATCTGGTGGAGGCTTCAATCCCCTGTCTGAAAGTTCTCTCGGCTACCACTTCTGAAACCTGCTTCCTGGGCGTCTATCACAGCGGCTACGTGGTTTATCTCTACAAAAGCGAAGGCACGCTTTCTATTCAGACCCATGCGCGGCTGGGCGCGCGGTTGCCCGCCTACTGTACCGGCATCGGCAAGGCGCTGCTGGCTTACCAGCCGCTGACCGAGATCGATCGGGTATTAAGCGAGCCGCTGGTTCCCTTTACCGAAAAGACCATCGTCGACCGGGTGACGTTGTATGAGACGCTGGCGGATATACGCCTGAAAGGCTATGCGCTGGATAACGAAGAGAACGAGGAAGGGCTGACCTGCGTGGCGCGGCCGGTGTTTAACTACACCAGGGAGATTGTTGGCGCGCTGAGCGTGGCGGGGCCGACGCACCGTATGCAGCATAAAATTGCCGAGGTTAACGAAGAGCTTGCTCAGGCTTGCGGTTTGATCTCGCGGCGGCTGGGATTTGTACAGCGTTAAGCGCCGTTGTCGCGCCCGGGTGCAGGGCGCGTATCAGTTAGCAATAAAACGTTTCTCTTCGGTCAACACCTGTAGCAGCAATGCCAGCTCAAGCTTGTGATCTTTCAGCTGTTGGCCCTCGCGATCCCAGGCCTGGGAGCTGCCGTTAGCGTTTAAAATTAGCGTCATCTGCGGCGTAGTAATGATCAATCTATCGCGATCGGCGCTGGTAACCCAGTTATGACGCCGCTGGGCGGCAAAGAGATCCTCACCCTGTGAATATTCAGCCGCAGGCGTGCTGACGTGCAGCAGGCGCTGCATCAGCGTCGTCATCACATCCTGATGATCGGTCAGCCGGGTAATCGTCTGTGCCGGCGTATTAGGCCAGTGAATCACCAGCGGCACCTGCAGAAGCGCGCGGTTGCCGTCGCTGACTTTACCGTTTAGCGGCACCGCCTGCTGCGCGGTAATGACCACCACGGTTTTCTCCATCAGCCCCTTCTCCTGCAAGGTGGTCAGCACCTGACTAATTTCATTATCCACCTCTTTAGCGCTGCGTCTGTAGTGCTGCATACGCTCTTTACCGCGTTCAGGCAGATCGCGCAGGCCGTTATATGAGATCCAGGAAAACCACGGCGTGCGTCCTGACGGCAGCGTACCGAGCCAGCGTTGCCACTGGGAAGTCGTCTGGCTGTTAGGCTGATCGTTAACGGTAGGCAGAGAAAAATCGGCCAGTAGAGCCTGACGATAAAGCGGCGAACGGAAGCTGTCTGAAGCGAACAGGCCAAACTGATAACCCTGCTGATTCAGCGCGTTGATAAAGGCAGAAGGGATACGGGAGGCGAGTACGCCATCCATATAGCTGGGCGAAATGCCGTAAAACAGACCGAAAAGCCCGCTGTCTGGCGTGTTGCCTGCGGTAAAGTGCTGACTGAAACGCACGTTCTCCGCGCTGAAGCGGGCAAGGTTTGGCAACGCTTTAGTCAGCGTCGCCTCGTTAAGGCCATCAACGGTAATAATCAGTAGGTTATGGCCTGCCCCGGCGTCGCGGAATTTAATATCGCTTAGTGGATAAGCGACGGAAACCGCCTCCGGGTTGCCCTGCTGCACCAGGCGACGCTGATACTCCTGCGCATCCAGCAGGCCGTGCTTCTCAAGGAAACGTCTCGCGGTCATGGGATAGGAGAGCGGCAGGTTAGAGCGCTGCATGGTAATAGGGCGATAAAAGTTAGCATCCGCCCAGATATAGAGCAGATGGCTGGCAAAGAATGCGCAAATAAACAGCGCGGCCAGCGGCTTGCCGAAGCTGCGTCGGTTCAGGCTGCGCAGTTTTTGCCAGCTCCAGGTAGCAAACAGCATCTGGACAAGGAAAATGGCTGGCACGCTGATAAACATCAGCTGCCAGTCGCGTGCCATTTCGCTTTGGTCCGGGTTGACTACCAGCTCCCACACCACCGGATTAAGGTGAAGATGAAAGCGATAGAACACCGCGCTGTCAACCAGCAGCAGCGTTAGCCCGGCGGTAGCGACAATAGCAGAGAGAAAGCGCAGCAGCCGCTGCGACATCACCACAAAAGTCAGGGGAAAGATCAGGAGCAGATAAGCCGCAAAAACGATAAAGCTGAAATGGCCGATCCAGCTGGTAAAGGCGTAAATACGCCCCGCCAGCGAACCGGGCCAGTCGGCGACCAACAGGTAACGGCTGCCCAACAGGGCGGCGAAAATAATGTTAAACAACGCGAACCAGTGCCCCCAGCTGATCATCTGGGAGACTTTTTCACGGTAGCGCTGCCGATTGGTAACCATATTTGCGGTCAGATCATCACATTAATGAGCTTTATCTTCGCGTACCGAGGCCTGAAGCGCATCTGCGAAGGAACGGGCCAGCGCACGACGCTGAGCGGGCGCCACGCTGGTATTGATTAAGTTGGTGACCATATTTCCCAGCACCATCAGGGAAAGATCGGTCGGCGCATGGTTTTCTTCCAGCACCTGCACCAGCTGCGCGAGGATCTTCTCCACGCGTTCGTCACTGTAACGGGATGATTGTGGCATAACCTTTAACTAATACGTATTGAAAAGGCGGTATCTTACCGTAAGCATGCCATTTTTTCTGCAATTTTATCGTTAGTACTTCGTTAAACTTCGGCAGAACCCGGCAATCGCACATCCGCTGGTTGATTGCAACGGCGCACGGTGTTTGAATACGCGCCTGAAGCTAAAAGGAGAGTCTAACATGAGTCTGGATATCGACCAGATCGCCCTGCATCAGTTGATCAAACGCGATGAGCAGACGCTGGAGCTGGTACTGCGTGATAGCCTGTTGCCGACCACCCAGGCCGTGTCGGAGCTGGTTGAGGAGCTGCATCGGGTTTACAGTGCCAAAAGTAAGGCGTTCGGCCTGTTTAACGAAGATAGCGAACTGGCGCAAACGCTGCGTGAATGTCGTGAGGGTCAGCAGGATTTTCTGGCCTTCAGCCGCGCCGCTACCGGACGCCTGCGCGATGAACTGGCGAAATATCCCTTTGCCGAAGGCGGCGTGGTGCTGTTTTGCCACTATCGCTATCTGGCGGTAGAGTATCTGCTGGTGGCGGTACTCAACAGCCAGAGCAGTATGCGCGTCAATGAGCAGCTGGATATCAGTAGCGTTCACTATCTGGACATCAATCACGCCGATATCGTGGCGCGCATCGATTTAACCGAATGGGAAACCAACCCGGAATCGACGCGCTATCTGACCTTTTTGCGCGGGCGGGTAGGGCGTAAAGTTGCCGACTTCTTTATGGATTTCCTCGGTGCCAGCGTAGGGCTGGATACCAAAGCGCAAAACCGCGGATTGTTACAGGCGGTGGATGATTACTGCACTGAATCCAGCCTGGATAAGGCTGAGCGCCAGAACTATCGTCAGCAGGTCTACAGCTACTGTAACGAGCAGCTACAGGCAGGAGAAGAGATCGCCATTGAGGATTTGGCGAAAGAGCTGCCGCCGTTGGGTGAGAAAAATTTCCGCGAATTTACCCAGGAGCAGGGCTACGAGCTGGAGGAGAGCTTTCCGGCGGATCGCAGCACGCTGCGCCAGTTAACTAAATTTGCCGGTAGCGGCGGCGGGCTGACCATTAATTTTGATGCCATGCTGCTCGGCGAGCGTATTTTCTGGGATCCCACCACGGATACCCTGACGATCAAGGGTACACCGCCTAATTTACGCGATCAGTTACAGCGCCGTACCAGCGGCAAGTAAGCGCAGGCGTACGGGGTATTTCCCAAGCGCAGGCATAAAAAAACGCCGCGATTGCGGCGTTTTTTCATCGTTGTTGCGATTAAGCGCGAACGAAGTCGATGTGATGCAGTTTCGGCTTGAACGGGTGACGCTGTACAGCCTGTACTTTCACTTTGGTTTCTTTGCCATCGATGTTCAGAACCAGTTCTTCAGTGTAGAAGCCAGGCTTAGCCTGCATGTTCATCACAGAATCGTGATCCAGTTCGATAGAAACAGCTGCTTCCTTGCCACCGTAAACGATAGCCGGGAATTTGTTAGCTGCACGCAGGCGGCGGCTCGCACCCTTACCCTGCTCTTTACGTTCAGTTGCATTGATAGTTAACATGGTAACTCTCTTTAATAAATGACGCTGCTACAGGCGACCCAGCAGCAGCCTGGATTGTTCAGCTCTTGTCAGACAAAAGCGCGCGGCATTATAGCCATCTTTACCGACGGGCGCAAACGGAACACGCCGCCTGCGTAAGTTAGCGTAACTCGTTAGCGCGGCGATAGCGCCCCTGATAGTCGAACACCTTTTCGCGCACCTGCCAGAACTGCCCGCGAGCGCGCGCCACCACAAAATCGGGATGGCGCAGCAGCGGCTGGAGCGCCACGATATCGTTGGCGTTTTGCCAGCCGAGCGGTACGCCGGGCGCACGCTGATGCGGGCGCATAAACAGCTGTTCGAAAGCGGTGCGCTGCGCAGGCGTTTGCAGCCGAAAACGTTCGCTGACGCTGGTGCCATCCTCATCGTAATAGGTCGCTTTCAGCCATTCGCCTTTGTCATCGCGCCCCGCCTGTAACGTCATGCCGCCACAGCGCAGCACCAGCGCATCCTTAAGTTTGAGCGCCGCTTTCAACATATCGTCAGGATCGACCAGCACCGCGTCGCATTCATGGCAGCGGCGGGCGGCAATATCGTTCTCGGCGTTACAGTGCGGGCAGCTTTTAAAGCGGAAGCGATAATCGCACTGTTCGCGATGGCCTTCATTATCCTCCAGCACGCCCTGACAGCGGCGACCGAAGTGCTCGATAAGGGTGCCGTCGGCGGTGGTTTTTCCCCAGAAAGTATTGGCGAAACCGCAGGCCGGACAGAAAACCTGTACCGGTACGTTGTCGCTTTTCCCCTTTGGTGCGCCAACTTCTGGCGTAAAGAGATCGTGCGGGTTACCGGCGTAGTCGAGGATCAGACAGTCGGTTTTCCCTTCACACAGACGCAGGCCGCGCCCGACGATCTGCTGATAGAGGCTGACAGATTCGGTAGGGCGCAGGATAGCGATCAGATCGACATGCGGCGCATCAAAGCCGGTGGTTAAAACCGCCACGTTAACCAGATATTTAACCTGCTGCTGCTTAAAAGCAGTAATCAGCGCATCGCGCTCCGGGCCGGGCGTTTCAGCGCTGACCAGCGCTTTACCTTCCGGCAGCAGCGACAGCACCTCTTTGGCATGTTCGACGGTGGCAGCAAAGATCATGACGCCTTTGCGTTCGGCAGCGAACTCGACGATCTGGCTGATAATATGCGGCGTAATACGCCGCTGCTGTTTCAGCTCGCGATTCAGATCGGCTTCAGAAAACAGGCCGTTAGCCTGGGCGCTCAGGCGGCTGAAATCATATTGCACCACCGGCATATCGAGGCGCTCCGGCGGTACCAGAAAGCCGTGCTTAATCATATAGCGCAGCGGTAATTCGTAGATACAGTCGTGAAACAGCGCGCCCTCATCGCCGCGTACCATGCCATGATAGTGATAGCGATAAATCCACCCTTTACCCAGACGATAAGGTGTGGCGGTCAGACCAAGCAGGCGCAGCTGCGGATTGTGCTGACGCAGATGCGTCAGGATCTGTTGATACTGGCTGTTTTCATCATCGCCGATGCGGTGGCACTCATCAACGATCAGCAGTGAAAACGCGCTGTCGAACAGTGTCAGATTACGCGCTACCGACTGTACGCTGCCGAACACCACTTTGCTCTGGCTCTCTTTGCGTGCCAGACCGGCGGCAAAAATATCCGCTTCCAGCCCCAGCGCGCAGTATTTGCTGTGGTTTTGTGCCACCAGCTCTTTGACATGCGCCAGTACCAGTACGCGCCCGCGCGCCAGACGAGCCAGTTCGGCGATCACCAGGCTTTTACCCGCTCCGGTAGGCAGCACGATAACCGCAGGCTGGTGAGAACGACGAAAGTGGTTGAGCGTGGCGGCAACCGCTTCCTGTTGATAGGGACGCAGAGTGAAAGACATGGTGATAGCGCATTCTGGAAACCGGCCCTCATTATGCCATGAAAGCGGGTGAAACGGCATTTCACTCTGTCAGCTGCCGACAACTCCAGGTATACTGGGCGCTTCACATGCGCCAGAGCGCATCTCTCCAGGTCAGACAACAGGCACCAAACCAGCAATGCGACTTGATAAATTTCTTTCCCAACAACTGGAAGTCAGCCGGGCTATTGCCGCACGGGAATTACGGGCGAAACGCGTCACGGTAGACGGTGAAATCGTGCGCGACGGCGCGTTTAAAGTGCAGCCGGAACATCAGGTTGAATATGATGGCAATCTGCTGCAGCTTCAGGTCGGCCCGCGTTACTTTATGCTGAATAAACCGCAGGGCTATGTCTGCTCCACCGACGATCCCGATCATCCTACCATCCTTTATTTTATCGAGGAGCCGACGGCCTGGAAGCTGCACGCGGCAGGGCGGCTTGATATTGATACCACGGGCCTGGTACTGCTGACCGATGACGGACAGTGGTCGCACCGTATTACTTCGCCTCGTCACCATTGCGAAAAAACCTATCTGGTGACGCTGGAATCGCCGCTGCGCGAGGATACCGCGCAGATCTTCGCCGCTGGCGTGCAGCTGCATGGCGAAAAGGCTCCTACCAAACCAGCGGTGCTGGAAGCCCTGAGTGATACCGAAGTGCGTTTGACCATCAGCGAAGGGCGCTACCATCAGGTGAAACGTATGTTTGCCGCAGTGGGTAACCATGTCGTTGCGCTGCATCGCGAGCGTATCGGCGACATCGTGCTGGATGCCGCGCTGGAGCCGGGGGAATACCGTCCACTGACCGAAGAAGAGATTGCCAGCGTCGGCGTGCCGCGCTGATGCGGCAAGGTTCAGCTTTTCGCGAGGCAGCAGAGGGAAAATAAGTGGTAAATAAAGTTAAAAATTCAGCGACAGGGCTGGTGGTGATTCTTGGCCTGCTGGCGATGCTGATGCCTTTATCGATTGATATGTACCTGCCAGCGATGCCGGAGATCGCCAGAGAGTATGGCGTCAGCGCCGGCAGCGTGCAGATGACGCTCAGCGCCTATATTCTCGGTTTTGCGCTGGGTCAGCTGTTTTATGGCCCGCTGGCGGACAGCTTTGGCCGCAAGCCGGTGATTACCATCGGTACGTTGATTTTCGCTCTGGCGGCAGCGGCCTGCGCCATGTCGCAGAGCGTTGAGCAGCTCATTAATATGCGTTTTCTGCATGGTCTTTCAGCTGCGGCGGCCAGCGTGGTTATCAATGCGTTGATGCGTGATTCCTTCTCGAATGAGGAGTTCTCGCGCATGATGTCCTTTGTAATGCTGGTGACTACCGTTGCGCCGCTGCTGGCACCGATTATTGGCGGCTGGCTGCTGGTGTTATGGAGCTGGCACGCTATTTTCTGGAGCCTGTCGCTGGCGGCGCTGGCGGTGACGCTGATGGTGGTTACGCAGATCAAAGAAACCCTGCCAAAGGAGCAGCGTCAACGCTTTCATCTGCGCACCACGCTACGTAACTTCCTCTCGCTGTTTCGCCATAAGCGCGCCTTCAGCTATATGCTGGCGAGCGGTTTCTCTTTTGCCGGTCTGTTTTCTTTCCTTAACGCCGGGCCTTTCGTCTATATCGAGGTCAATCACGTATCGCCACAGCATTTCGGCTATTACTTTGCGCTCAACGTGGTGTTCCTGTTTATCATGACGTTGATCAACAGCCGTTCCGTACGCCGTTTTGGCCCACTGGCGATGTTTCGCTTTGGCCTGATAATACAGTTTTTAATGGGCATCTGGCTGCTGATCGTCAGCGCGCTGAATCTGGGCTTTCTGCCACTGGTGTTTGGCGTGGCGCTATTTATCGGCTGCGTGGCGATGGTTTCCTCCAACGCGATGGCGGTGATCCTCGATGAGTTCCCGCATATTGCCGGTACTGCTTCTTCCCTGGCGGGAACGCTGCGCTTTGGCGTGGGGGCGATTGTTGGCGCGCTGCTCTCTCTGGCTAATTTTGCCAGCGCCTGGCCGATGGTCTGGTCAATCGCGATCTGTGCTACGCTTTCCCTGCTGCTTTACTGGTATGCCAGCCGCACGCGCAAGCCTGCCGCTGCTCATTAAAGGATAAACATCCCTGGCAAAAATGTGATTTGTTGCTTATATGTGAAGTTATTCTCGCGCAAAAGTTACGCAAATGAAGCAAAAATGGTTGTTTCTGTTTGCTGAACGCGGTACATATAGCAACAAAATGAGAGATAACTCTCAAAATTCTGTCACGATAACGCGCAGCGCGTTGTATGCAGCCCGGTTGGTTTTTATCCGACGTTAAACGGGCTGCGTGTTAATTCGCTGAGCATCAGATGCCCTGGGGATTGCATTTGAACACTTTACCGATGTCGGTCGTGCACCGCTTACCGCAAAGCTATCGCTGGGCTGCTGGCCTGGCCGGTGGCGTGGTTGAGTCTCACTCGTCAAACACGCTGGCGGCGGCAGACGATCTGATCGGTCTGCGTCTGCTGAGCCATGACGGCGCGCCAGCCTGGGAGGTGATGCAGAAGCTGCGTGCGATGCTGGCGGAAATTCAGGTGGAGTGTACGCTGGTAGAGTGGCAGGGCGAACCCTGCCTGTTTGTACAGCGTAGCGATGAGAGCGCCGCCACGGTTCGACTGAAAAACCAGGGCGTTGCTATTGCTGAGACCTTTATCACCCAGCCAATTTGACGGCGACGATTCCCGTTATCAACCCACGCTTTGCGCCATCAGCTGCCGCGTATAATCCTGCTGCGGTGCGACAAAAAGCCGTTCACACTCGCCTTGCTCAATAACTTCGCCCTGACGCAACACGATTACCTGATGGCAAAGTGAACGTACCACTTGCAGATCGTGACTGATAAAGATCCAGGCGATGCGATGTTCCCGTTGCAGTTTCTTCAGTAGCTCCAGGATCTGTTTTTGTACTGAACGATCGAGCGATGAGGTTGGTTCATCAAGGATCACCAGCTCCGGTTGCAGAATCAGCGCACGGGCAATGGCGATGCGCTGGCGCTGACCGCCGGAGAATTCGGCGGGGTAGCGATGGCGAGTATCGGGATCGAGTCCCACTTCCTGCATCACCTTCACGACCTGTTCTTCTCGTTGCTGTGCGGTCAGCGCAGGGCGGTGCACATGCAGCCCTTCCTCTATGATTTGCAACACGCTCAGGCGTGGGTTCAGCGAGGAGTTGGGATCCTGAAAAACGACCTGCAGGCGTGGACGCCAGGGAAGCATCTGTCGACGGCTCAGGTTTTGCAGCGGCTGTCCGGCAAAACGGATTTCGCCCTGCGAGGCAATCAGCCTTAGCAGCGCCAGCCCGGTGGTACTTTTGCCAGAGCCGGACTCGCCGACCAATCCCAGACTTTCGCCGGGGCGCAGGCTAAAGCTCAAACCTTTCACTGCATGATGCTGATGCGTCACGCGTCGTAGCAGCCCGCGCTTCACCGCGAAGGAAACCTGTAGATTATTCACTTCAAGCAGGGGAGGCAGGCTGGCATCGATAGGTTCCGGGCGGCCTGCCGGTTCTGCGTCTATCAGCTTGCGCGTATAGGGATGCTGCGGTGCGGCAAACAGCTGGTTGCAGCGGTTATGTTCCACAATTTTACCGTTCTGCATAACGCTGACGCTGTCTGCCAGCTGACGCACAATATTAAAATTATGAGTGATAAACAGCAGCCCCATATTCAGCTCCTGCTTCAGCTCTTTCAGCAGCGTCAGAATTTGCGCCTGCACGGTGACATCCAGCGCCGTGGTTGGCTCATCAGCAATCAGCAGTTCCGGCTGGGTCAGCAGCGCCATGGCGATCATTACGCGCTGGCGTTCACCGCCGGAAAGCTGATGCGGGTAATCCGCCAGACGAGTGCGGGCATGACGAATGCCTACGCGGTCGAGACAGCTCAGCATTTCCGCGCGTGCGGCTTCACGCCGCATGCCGCGATGCAGCGACAGCACTTCATACAGCTGTTTCTCCAGCGTATGCAGGGGATTCAGCGAAACCATTGGCTCCTGGAATATCATCGCCATACGGTTGCCGCGCAGCCGCTGTAGGGTGCGTTCATCGGCGCGCAGAATATCTTTCCCGGCGAACAGGATCTCGCCCTGTGGCCAGACCGCTGGCGGTGAGGGCAACAGGCGCATAACCGACAGTGCGGTGATACTTTTGCCGGAGCCGGATTCGCCCACCAGCGCCAGCGTTTCGCCCGCTTCTACGGCGAGGGAAACATCATCCACCACCAGGCGTTCGGTGTTGCCACGGCGAAAAGCGATGCTGAGGTGATTAATACTGAGCAGGGGAGAAGCCATATTATGATACCTTCGCGGGATCGAACGCGTCGCGTACCGCCTCGCCGATAAAAATCAGCAGCGACAGCAAAATCGCCAGGGTGAAAAAGCCTGCCAGACCAAGCCACGGTGCCTGCAAATTGTTTTTTCCCTGCAACAACAGCTCGCCCAGAGAAGGCGAGCCCAGCGGCAGACCAAAACCGAGAAAGTCGAGTGAGGTGAGCGTAGTGATGGAACCGCAGAGGATAAAGGGCAGCCAGGTTAATGTCGCTACCATTGCGTTAGGCAGCATATGGCGCAGCATGATGCGGCTGTCGCTGACGCCAAGCGCCATCGCCGCACGAATATAGTCAAAGTTGCGCGTGCGCAGGAATTCGGCGCGCACCACGCCCACCAGACTCATCCAGCCAAAGGCGACGGTAATCGCCAGTAGCCACCAGAAGCCAGGCTGAATGACGCTGGAGAGCATAATAATTAAAAACAGCGTCGGCATTCCCGACCAGATTTCAATGATGCGCTGCCCCAGCAGATCGACCTTACCGCCAAAATAGCCCTGCACTGCGCCAACCGTAACGCCAATAACGCTGGATATCAGCGTCAGCATAAAGCCGAACAGCAGGGAAATCCGCGTGCCGTAGAGGATGCGCGCCAGCACATCGCCGCCGTTGGCATCGGTACCCAGCCAGTTTTGTGCCGAGGGCGGAGAAGGAAAGGGCACCGGCGTAGCGAAGTTAATCGTGCTGTCACTAAAGCGGATTGGTGCCCACAGCGCCCAGCCATCCTGCGACAGGCGCTGCTTCAGCCAGGGATCCTGATAATCTGCCAGCGTGGCGAAAGGGCCGCCAAAATCGCTTTCGGTATAGTCAAACAGTAGCGGGGCATACCAGCGATCCTGATAGTGCACCAGCAGCGGTTTTTCGTTTGCCAGCAGCTCTGCGCCCAGACAGAGAAGCGCAATCAGCATAAACAGCCACAGCGACCAGTAACCGCGGCGGTTCTCCCTGAAGCGTTGCCAGCGCGCCTGGTTGACCGGATTTAAACGGCTCATCAACGTCCCTCAAAATCGATGCGGGGATCGACCAGCGTGTAGGTCATATCGCTCAGGATATTGAGCAGCAGGCCGATCAGCGTAAAGATATACAGCGTGCCAAACATTACCGGATAATCACGCTGAATGGTGGCTTCATAACCCAGAAGACCAAGACCATTAAGAGAAAACATTACCTCAATTAGCAACGAACCGGTAAAAAACATGCTGATAAACGTGGCGGGAAAACCGGCAATCACCAGCAGCATGGCGTTACGGAATACGTGGCGATAGAGGATTTTATTCTCATCCAGCCCTTTGGCGCGCGCGGTTACCACGTACTGCTTGCGAATTTCATCAAGAAAGGAATTTTTTGTCAGCATCGTCAGGGTTGCGAAGCCGCCGATTACCGTTGCCAGTACCGGCAGGGCAATATGCCAGAAATAATCGCCAATCTGTGCATACCAGGGTAACGCATCGAACTGCGGCGAGGTGAGACCGCGCAGCGGAAACCAGTCGAAATAGCTGCTGCCTGCAAAAAGAACGATCAACATGATGGCGAACAAAAAAGCGGGTATGGCGTAGCCGACAATAATCAGGGCGCTGCTCCAGATATCGAAAGCGCTGCCGTTGCGTACCGCTTTTTTAATGCCCAGCGGTATCGATACCAGATAGATAATCAGCGTGCTCCACAGGCCGAGCGAGGCGGAAACCGGCAGGCTATCTTTAATCATCTGCACCACCGAGGCGCTGCGAAACAGGCTGTTGCCAAAATCGAAGCGGATATAGTCCCACAGCAGGTTAAAGTAGCGCTCATGCAGCGGCTTATCGAAACCGTAGCGTTTGGTGATTTCCGCCACTACTTCCGGATCGAGCCCGCGTGAGCCGCGATACTGGTTATCGCCAGGCGAGGGGTTCAGTGCCGCACGGTTACCGCTGGTTTCACCGCCACCGCCGGGTAATCCGCTGGCGTGCCCAAACTGTATGTTGGCCAGCGCCTGTTCAACCGGACCACCGGGGGCGATCTGCACAATAAAAAAATTCAGCGTAATAATTGCCCACAGCGTGGGAATAATCAGCAGCAAACGACGAATAAGATAAACGCCCAAACCCACTCCTTAACGCCGCTGGGCCGGCAATTTCGCAGCTTTGTTAACATCGTACCACCAGTTTTCCAGCCCGACGGCATAGGCAGGTGTTATCGCCGGATGGGAGAATTTATTCCACCAGGCGTAGCGATCGTTGGCGCTGTACCACATGGGGATGCGGTAGTAGTTCCACAGCAGTACCCGATCCAGCGCACGTCCCAGCGGCAGCAGCGCCGCTTTATCGCCCTGCTGTGCCAGAATACGATCGATCAAAGCATCCAGCACCGGGCTTTTTACCCGCGCCTGGTTCCAGCTGGAATCGATAAACGGGGATTGCCACATCTGTCTCAGCGAGCTGTTAGGCCAGGGCATCGCGTAATACGTTGATGGCACCATATCATAATCACCCTTACGCAGGCGCCGCAAATATTGTGAGCTGTCAACCTGGCGAATTTCCATGGTAATGCCAAGCCGTTTCAGGCTGTGCTGGAACGGCAGTACCCAGTTAATCGTACTGCCGCTGCGCACCAGCAGTTCGAAATGGAATGGCTCACCGGCGGCGTTTACCAGTTGACGATTTTTGAGCTGCCAGCCAGCCTGCTGCAATAACGACAGTGCCTTAAGCAGGTTATCGCGATCGTAGCCGCTGCCGTTGCTGACCGGCGGCTGAAAACGCTCGGTAAAGGCTTCATCCGGGATCTTCCCTTTATAGGGTGCGAGGATTTCCAGCTCGGCGGCGTCGGGATAATCGACAGCGGCATATTCGGTGTTCTGGAAATAGCTGCTGCTGCGTTTGTAGGAGCCATAAAATAGCGCTTTGTTCATCCATTCAAAATCAAACGCCAGCGTCAGCGCCTGACGTACACGGCGGTCGCTGAACAACGGCTTCTCATTATTAAAGGCCAGCCATGCGGCATCGGTAGTCACATTATTGGGACGCGCTTCCTTAACGATCTGCTGCTTATCAAAGCTGTCGCCACGATACTGCGTTGCCCAGTTTTTGGCGGAGCCTTCAGCACGAAAATCGAAGGCGCCTGCTTTAAAGGCTTCAAACGCGACGTTATCGTCCAGATAGTAGTCGTAGCGGATGGTGTCGAAATTAAAACGCCCTTTGTTTACCGGCAGGTTAGCCGCCCAGTAATCTTTTACGCGCGAGTAGGTTATATACTGACCTACTTTGTAAGCGCTGATGCGATAAGGCCCGCTGGAGAGCGGGGGATAGCCCAGCGGTTCGTTAAACTTACGGTTATGCCAGAATTTCTCTGCCAGTACCGGCAGGCTAAACAAGCCTAACATTTGGCTTTTATCCGCCTTCGGCAGTTCAATACGTACCGTCAGCCGGGAGATCGCTTTTACCTTGACGCCTTTATAAACCACCCGAAAAGAGGGAACGCCTTCGGTCATAAATTTTTCAAAGGTAAAGGCGACGTCCTGCGCGGTAATTGGCGTGCCGTCATGAAAGCGTGCCTGAGGGTTAAGCGTTATTTCTGCCCATTTAAAATCAGCAGGATAGCGGGCATATTCAGCAATCAGCGGATAATAGCTGCCAATTTCATCGTCCGAGGTAACAAACAAAGTGTCATACAGCTTGTCGGTTCCGCTTCCTGGATAACCGCGTGAGGCGTAAAGGTTAAAGTTATCGTAGTTACCAATGACCGCCAGGGTGATTTTGCCGCCTTTCGGCGCGGCCGGGTTAGCGTAATCATAGTGATTAAAGTTGACGTCATATTTCGGTTTTCCCAGCTCGGAAAAGGCGTAGCTTTCACGAATAATATTTGCCTGCGCGCTTAGCGACACGCCGATAAAAAAAGTCAGTATAAACAGACGAAGTAGCATCAGGTCAGTAAACTCCCGCATCAATAAGCGGCGCTCCGGTGCGCTCTGGTTGCCGACGCTGAATGGTTTCGGACGGCGCCATCAGGATAAAGTGGCCTGGCGTTTTTGCAAATAGCAAATCAGTTCATTAGGCGGTAACGGGCGGCTGAAAAGATAACCCTGGAAATGGGTTACGCCGCGTTTAAGCAGCCATGCGGCCTGTTCTTCAGTTTCAATTCCCTCGGCAACGGTTTTTAGCTTCAGCTTGCGTGCCAGGTTCAGCACCGCATCCAGCACCGGTGAAGTGATAGTTTCCATACCGATGCTTTGCACAAAGCCACGATCGATTTTCAGATAGTCGAAGCAGAATTTCTCCAGATAGATCAGGTTGCTGTGACCGGTACCGAAATCATCGATGGCGATGGTAATCTGGCGGGCGTGTAACCAGTCAAAAATTTCCGTGGCATTCTGTTCGGAAACCATGGTTCTTTCGGTGATTTCAAACACGTAGGCAAAATGATCCTGTGGCATGGCTGCAATCCACTCCTTCACATCCTGACGGAAGGCTTCATCGGTCAGATGCCCCGGTGCGATATTCATGCCCAGCGTGGTGCCGGGCGGCAGATAGCGGCACAGCAGTTGAGCATCCTGTGCCACCAGTTCAAACAGATGGCGCGTCAGGGGAACAATCATATTCTGACTTTCGGCGTAGGTGACAAAGGCATCAGCAGGAATCGGGCCGGTGACCGGATGCGTCCAGCGCAACAGCGCCTCAAGGCCGCAAACACGCCCCGACTGCGCCTCAATCAACGGTTGATACACCACATGAAACTCATTGTGCTTAATCGCCTGTAAAATCTCTTTACCGGGACGCTGGCACAGCAGGAAAAACAGCCAGCAGCCTGACGCGGCTAACATCGCCAGCAGCAGCCCTATCAACAGCGTTAGCGTGATATCCCGTGAGGGCAACGCTTCGCCGTAGAGATAGAATGTCAGCCCATCTTCGGACAGGCTAAACTGGCGCAGCGGTGCGGCAGGCAGCTGCGCACGCGCCAGCAGCTGATTATCCCACAGGCGCAGCGCCTTATCGCCTACGGCAATGGCCAGATCGTTGATGCCTTCCTGTTGGGCCGCCAGCAGCAGTAAAGGAGCGATATTCAGATCCAGCGTGGCGACGATACCTTCATCTGGTACGTCAGGGCGTGACAGCCACAGCAAAAACGCCGGGCTGTTCGGCATCATTGGCGTACCGGCAACCAGACGGAGATCGCGACTGCGGGAATAGTTTAACGATGAGGAAAAAGTTCGCACCGGAAGCCGTAGCGCGCCGGTAGCTGATGAGCACCAGATATCGCCGTGGCGCACCAGCAGAATAGTGCGGATACCATGGGTAAAGGTGGCGCGGGTACTGAGATCGTTACTGATACTCTGGCAGTTATCATCGCTGTAGGGCAGCAGCGGTAGCAGATTCTTTTCAAGCGTGCGGAAGGTTTCCTGCAGCCAGGCTTTACTGGCATCAGCCAGCCGATCGTGCTGTTCCGCTCGTTTCTGCTGAATAATAAAAAGCATAACGGCACTAAAAAGCAGGAAAAAGAGAAGGCCTGCTGCGGCGCTGAACCCGGCTATCCTGCGTGGATAAGCGGCATGACGCTTGATAACTTTGGATAACGGCATGGTGCTTCGTCTCTCGCTTCAGGCCAGCTTTTATAGTGCAAGGCTGTATAGCCGCCTCCGTTAATAATGGTGGAGGATATAACGAGTCGGGATATAAAGTCTCGTTATTCTGTTTAACGGCTGGGGCAGCATATTAATCCAGATAAAAAGCTCCACACGAAAAAAAACGCTACCGGGGCAGCGTTTCTCTTTGCTCATTAAATAATAATACGGGCTTCAGGGAGTGATTAACTTTGCGTCCTGCTCAGTACGCGTCGGGCTTCCCGATAACGGTTTTTCCAGTAGGTGTCATTAAGGCTGGAGATCATTACACCGCTGCTGGTTGAAGCATGGACAAAGTTATCGTTGCCCAGATAAATACCTACGTGACGTCCGGTAGAGCCGGAACGAAATAGCACCAGATCGCCGGGGCGCAGCTTACCGCGTGCTACCTGATGGCCGGTATCCTGTTGTTCCCACGTCGAACGGGGCAGGTCCAGACCAAACTGCTCACGGAAAGTTAATTGAACAAAAGCGGAACAGTCAATGCCGCGTTTGGTTGTACCACCAAAACGATAGCGCACGCCTTTCCAGTCGGCATATTGTTCCAGAATACGCGATTTAATATCGACATTCTGCACCATTTGTTCAAATTCATCCTGAGACGCTTGAAGTAAAAAACCATTGTGGTTATTAACTGCATGGGTCTCAGTTTGTTCGTTCTGTCCGTGATGACCACTACATGCTGAGAGTAATGTCGCCAGCGCGACAGCAGGGATTGCCCGCAAGATATATCTCAGGAAAGGTTGAGATTTGACCATTATGTTTATTATCCCTTGAAGTCCTTACGACCGGAGGCCGCTGATTAATGAGCAAAACGGCATGAGAATAATTACAGCGACGACATAAGACAATTTCTGAATCTTTAAAATGTGTAAATCCGCACATTTTTTTGTCAGAAACTGCGTTTTAACGTTCGCTTATCTCAGGCTTTGGCTGAAGTTACACGATCGGAAGCCGCATGGCGAGCGGTTTTACGCACTTTTTTTCAGGTTTTATTGGTGCGAAAATAATATGTAATCATTTGGTTAATTTATCGGCAATCATGAAGAGATAATGGCGAGATTAGGGCGGGTTTACTGGTCTAATTTAGCGAATAGAGGGAAGATGCGGCAAAAAACGCTGGACAAAAAGCTACCAGATATAATAAGCGCTTAAGGTTGTTGATTAGTTTTCTTAATTCTTTATTAGCTATCTAATGATAAGGCGATCAAAAAAGCCCGCCAGTAATTATTCTGGCGGGCCTGTTTTAGCCTGTTTTACCCGGCTTATATTTACCGGGGAGCGTACGGTAAAGCCAGTTAATCAGCAGGTCGCTGGCGGGTGTTATCAGCCACCAGCTTAATCCCATCAGGACCACCGACAACGAGCCTACCGCTACATCGGTAAACCAGTGAGCGCCAGCCATAATGCGCGGCAGAGAAAACACAATGGCAATCAGCAGGGCTGTCACAAAGGCTCTGATGCCAAAATAGCGCAGCATAAAGCAGGCGAAAATAATCAGCATCATGCCGTGATCGCCGGGGAAGCTGTCTTTCGAAGCGTCTTTAGCCGGAATGCCGGTCAACTCGCTAACGCGCCAGACGTTATCAAAAAACAGCGTCGGACTGGAATGTTTTACCGGCAGCAGATGGCCCAGCTGATTAAGAACCACCGCCGTCAGCAGCATACAGATACCGATCGCCAGCATCCGACGCCGCCCCTCGGGTGTTTCCCGACGCCAGAAAGACCAGTAAAGCAGCCCCATCGCCAGCAAAGAAACCGCATCGAAACCGCGAAAGTTGGCGATTGCCAGCGCGAAAGCGAAAGCATGGCTGGTGGCCATATGCTGGTTAAACCAGAAAAATATCGATTTATCAATGCTGAACCAGGCGCCGTGATTTGCTGGCAGATACCAGGATAAAAACAGCACTACCCCGGCCAGATTCAGCAGCAAAATAGCCGCTAACCGTTTTGCGTTCATAGGATCCCAAATCAATGGTCGAAAATAACGTTGTAAATTAACGTTAATTGTTTAAACGGAGTTTCAACAGTTCGCTTTGCAGCTGATTCCAGTTAGCGTCACTGTGATGGATAATCTCAATGCGGCTATCCGGCGGCGGTGCCTGCCGCGTTTCAATGTGAAAATCAGCACCCTGTCGGTTAATACTGACCGCGCCTTCAGCAATGCGCATGACCCCTTTAACGCGCTCAACCGGTGCCAGACGCGCCCACTCCAGAATGCCGACGGTATCGAAAACGGTGTCGCTGTCGAATGCCCAGCCACAGGCATAATAGCCCTGTCCCTGATTCAAGGCGCGTCGCCAGGGAACATGGCGATCGACACGTAGCGCGGCAAGGCCGGAGTCGCGTTGATGTTGATGATGGAGCTCTCCCTGTGGCAGTACACGCAGGTTACGCCGTGGCTGCGCCAGCAGCGCAGGATCGATTCGGCCATATTCAGTACAAATCAGCTGACGATCGCCAGGCTGAGCGGCATGCCACTGCTCCAGTGCCTGACGATCTGCTTCCTGCCAGCGATCCTGCTTATTGGCAATAATGATATCTGCCGCCGCCAGCTGATCGCGAAAGTTTTCATTTTCGCGTATGCGCGGGTCGCTTAGCTGGCGCGGATCGATCAGCGTCAGGGAAGCCTGTAACGTCAGCCAGGGCTGATAGGCTTCGGCGCTGAGCATATCCAGAATCTGCTTTGGATGGCCCAGGCCAGTGGGTTCAATCAGCAGGCGATCAAGCGGGTGCTGACGTAGCAGCATATTCAGACCTACCTGCATTGGCAAGCCGTTAACGCAGCACATACAACCGCCGGGAATTTCCTTTAATACGGCACCGCTCTCGGCCAGCAGTGCACCATCAATACCGATTTCGCCAAACTCATTCACCAGTACCGCCCAGTTTTCATTTGCTGGTTTATGTGCCAGCAAATGCAGCAGCGTGGTGGTCTTACCGCTACCGAGGAAACCGGTGATTAAATTGACCTGGATCATCTTTTCTCCTTTTTTTACTGCTTGTCGTTTTTTTTATTTATGAAATTAAAAATTATGCCGTTATTTAAGAGTATGGAAAATCCATTACCTTGCGTCACGGAGCGACACATGAAGTATATTGTTTTACCTTTTTTACTACTTTTTTCTTCTTTGGCTGGAGCTTTATCTGTCCCAGCTTCCAGCGGTACGGTTTTTATTACCGGCGTTATCATTAATGGGCAGGAAAACTGTGACTTTTCACTTGAGTTGCAAACGCTGCATAGCAGCTGTAACGATGACGGAGATTTTGAAACGCTGTCGATGCCGCTGGTTGATTTCGCCAAATACAAACAGCGAACGTTTGATAAGACCGATCTGAACTGGCTCGACAGCGAGCGAAGTAAAGTGGAATTAGTGCTTAGCTACCGCTAATCTCTCTTTTTGCTGAACATAACATTTACCCCGACAGTCAATAAACTACCGGGGTAGTGTGTTGTACTTACTCAGCGCGGCCCATATAGCGACGTTCGGCGATATGAATGCGTATTTTGTCGCCGTTGCTGAGGTATTCCGGAACCTGGATCGACAGGCCGGTGCTCATTGCTGCGGGTTTAGTTCGGGCGCTGGCTGAGGCACCTTTAATGCCGGGTGCGGTATCAACAATTTCCATATCCACGGTTTGCGGCAGCTCCAGCGCCAGCACCTGTCCATCCATAGTCAGTACCTGTATGCCCGGGATGCCACCTTCAGGAATAAACAGCAGCTCTTCTTCTATTTGATCTTTCTTAAAGCTGTAGGGCGTATAGTCTTCATCATCCATAAAGACATATTCGTCACCATCCACGTAGGAAAAGGTGACCGAACGGCGACTCAGTGAGATTGCATCAAGGATATCATCACCCTTAAAACGCTCTTCTACCTTCAGGCCGGTGCGGATATCGGTAAAACGCATTTTATACAGCGTGGCAGCGCCACGTGCGCTGGGGCTTTGAATATCAATATCTTTTACCAGCAGCAGCTTGCCGTTCCAGGTGACGGCCATTCCGCGTTTAATTTCGTTAGCTTTTGGCATGTTAGCTCTCTCTTTAATGGCGTAATAATGAAGAATCGCGACAAAGTACGCCTGGGCGAGGGATCAGGCAAGATCCCCGGACGATTTTTAGCAAAGTGCATAGCATTTAAGGCGACAGGCTGCTATTGTCGCGCAGTTTTCACAAGGGGAAAGGTATGGAATGTCGCACCGCCTGCGGAGCCTGCTGTACAGCACCGTCTATTTCATCGCCGATTCCCGGTATGCCGCATGGCAAGCCGGCTAATACGCCCTGCGTGCAGCTGGATGAGGATCTTCGCTGTAAAATCTTTGGTTCACCGTTGCGCCCCAAAGTGTGTGCCAGCCTGCAACCCTCTGCGGAGATGTGCGCCTTAACGCGTGAGCAGGCGATAACCTGGCTGCTTACGCTGGAAGCGGCTACTGCCCCCTGATACGGTACTGGCCGGTCTCTTTTCTTCTCTTCTCGCTACACCTCTTCTTTTTAGCTGAAGCATGCTGAAAAAATATCCGAATTTCATTTTGGTTTCAGCTACCATTTCAGCTTCTGCATTGGGGTTATTCCGAAAAAGTAAATGAAATGTGCGTCAGTTCAAAATTATGCTACGTAGTTTGATGTAGAACTTGCGCGCCAGAAACCTGTGCACCAAACTACTTGAAACGTTTCAGCGTTATCTCGGTAGTAATGTTGGCATGGGATAACGCTTTTTTTCTCAATACGGCTGAAACGATTCAATTTCAGCAGGAGAGGAGATCTATGTTCCAGCTTGATATTAGCGCCATCCATCCTGGCCAAACGGCCAGCAATAAGGAAGAGGCGATTCGCCAGGTTGCTGCTGCGTTGACGGCGGCTGGAAATGTCGGTGAAGGCTATGTGACCGGCATGCTCGCACGTGAACAGCAGACCTCAACCTATCTTGGCAATGGTATTGCTATTCCCCACGGCACTACTGATACCCGCGATCTGGTACTGCAAACCGGCATACAGGTTTTTCAGTTTCCGCAGGGTATCGCCTGGGGTGACGAGCAGACTGCTTATGTGGTGATCGGTATTGCCGCACGTTCTGATGAGCATTTGGCGCTGCTGCGTCAGCTGACGCACGTCCTGAGCGATGACGATGTTGCCGCCGAGCTGAGAACAACGGATTCCGCGGAAACGCTGCGCAGCCTGCTGATGGGTGAAAAGCAGGGCAGCGAATTTAAATTTGATACTTCACTGATCGCCGTGGAGGTTAACGCCAGCGATTTGATGACGCTACAGGCGCTCAACGCCGGTCGTCTTCAGCAGGCGGGCGCGGTGGATGCGCGCTTTGTCGCGCAGGTTATCGGCGCGAAGCCGCTGAATCTGGGGCAGGGGATCTGGCTGAACGACAGCACCGAGGGCAATCTCGGCAGCGCCGTGGCGGTAAGCCGTGCGGCTCAACCTTTTGACGTCGATGGCGAAACGGCAGCGATGCTGGTAACCGTTGCCGTAACGGATGATAAGCCGTTGCAGGTGCTGAACTACCTGAGCGATCTGCTGCTGAAGCAAAAAGCTGAACGTCTGCTGAAAGCGGACGCGGCAGGCGTACTGGCGTTGCTGACCAGCGAGGTCAACGAGCAGGCAGACGTGCTGACAGCAGAATTTATCATCCGTAACGAGCATGGTCTTCATGCCCGCCCGGGTACGGCGCTGGTCAGCGTTATTAAGAAATTTAACTGCGACGTAACGATTACTAATCTCGACGGCAGCGGTAAACCGGCTAACGGACGCAGCCTGATGAAGGTCGTCGCGCTGGGCGTGAAAAAAGGACATCGCCTGCGCTTTACCGCCAGCGGTGAAGATGCGCAACAGGCGCTGGAAGCAATTGAGGAGGCAATTAACAGCGGCCTCGGTGAGGGTGCAGCATGAGCAGACGCGTAGCAACTATTACCTTAAATCCGGCCTATGACCTGGTCGGTTTCTGCCCGGAAATTGAGCGTGGCGAAGTCAATCTGGTGAAAACTACCGGCCTGCATGCCGCAGGAAAAGGCATTAACGTAGCGAAGGTTCTGAAGGATTTAGGCATCGACGTTACCGTCGGCGGCTTCCTGGGAAAAGAGAATCAGGATGGCTTTCAGCACCTGTTCAGCGAACTGGGTATCGCCAATCGTTTTCAGGTAGTGCCGGGCCGCACGCGCATTAACGTCAAGCTGACCGAAAAGGATGGCGAAGTTACCGATCTTAATTTCTCCGGTTTTGAGGTCAGTAATCAGGACTGGGAGCGCTTTGCGGCAGACTCGCTGAGCTGGCTGGGGCAGTTCGATATGGTTTGCGTCAGCGGCAGCCTGCCATCGGGCGTGACGCCGGAGGCCTTTACCCGCTGGATGAGCGCACTGCGCACCCATTGCCCGTGCATTATTTTCGACAGCAGCCGCGAAGCGCTGGTCGCCGGGCTAAAAGCCGCGCCATGGCTGGTAAAACCCAACCGTCGCGAACTGGAAATCTGGGCCGGGCGCAAGCTGCCGACGCTGAAAGAGGTGATTGAAGCGGCGCATGCGCTGCGCGAACAGGGCATCGCTCATGTGGTGATCTCGCTGGGCGCAGAGGGCGCGCTGTGGGTTAACGCTTCCGGTGAATGGATCGCCAGGCCGCCTGCCTGTGAAGTGGTCAGCACCGTGGGTGCCGGGGATTCAATGGTAGGCGGGCTGATTTATGGCCTGCTGATGCGCGAATCCAGCGAGCATACCTTGCGCCTGGCGACAGCAGTCGCTGCGCTGGCGGTAAGCCAGAGCAACGTCGGTATCACCGATCGTACCCAGTTGGCCGCCATGATGGCACGCGTCGACCTGAAACCCTTTAACTGACAGCGGGAGAGACATAATGAAAACGCTGCTGATGACGGACTCTTCGCTGGGGCTTGCCTCCGGCTATATGGCGAAACAACTTATCGCGGCCGCGGCGGGCAACGCAGGCCTGACGCTGGTGGAAAATCCTGCCGACGCCGAACTGGTCATTGTACTGGGTGACCGGATGCCAACGGACGATGCGTTAAATGGTAAAATGGTATGGCTGGGCGATGCTGCACAGGCAGTACGCGATCCGCAGGCGTTGTTGGCTCAGGCCAAAGCAGAAGCCAGACCCTGGCAGGCTCCGGCTGCTGAACCGAACGCTGCGTCCATCGACACTGCACTCCCGAATGCTATGAAGCGCATTGTGGCGATCACCGCCTGTCCAACCGGCGTGGCGCATACGTTTATGGCGGCAGAGGCGATTGAAACCGAAGCGAAAAAACGCGGCTGGTGGGTGAAAGTAGAAACTCGCGGTTCCGTTGGTGCCGGTAATCCTGTTACACCGCAGGAAGTGGCCGAGGCCGATCTGGTGATCGTTGCGGCGGATATTGAAGTCGATCTGACGAAATTTGCCGGTAAGCCGATGTATCGTACCTCTACCAGCCTGGCGCTGAAGAAAACCGCGCAGGAGTTTGATAAAGCGCTGGCAGAAGCCCGGCCTTATCAGCCGAAAGGCAGTCAGCCTGGTGCGGCAGAGACGGGTGAACAGCAGAAGGAGCGGGCCGGTGCCTATCGCCATCTGCTGACCGGCGTCTCCTATATGCTGCCGATGGTCGTGGCGGGTGGCCTGTCAATTGCGCTTTCTTTTGCTTTTGGTATTAACGCATTTAAAGAGCAGGGGACACTGGCAGCGGCGCTGATGCAGATTGGTGGCGATACCGCTTTTGCGCTGATGGTGCCGGTGCTGGCAGGTTTTATCGCCTTTTCCATCGCCGATCGCCCTGGCCTGACGCCGGGTCTGATCGGCGGGATGCTGGCCAGCAGCGTTAACGCAGGCTTCCTCGGCGGTATTATTGCCGGTTTTATCGCCGGTTATGTGGCGAAGTTCCTCAGCAACAAGGTAAAACTGCCGCAAAGTATGGAGGCGCTGAAGCCAATACTGATAATTCCGCTGGTGGCGAGCCTGATTACCGGTCTGCTGATGATTTATGTTGTGGGTACGCCGGTAGCAAAAATCATGGAAGGCCTGACCCACTGGCTGGGTAACATGGGCACCGGCAACGCGGTACTGCTGGGCGCAATTCTTGGCGGCATGATGTGTGCCGATATGGGCGGTCCGATTAATAAAGTTGCCTATGCGTTCGGCGTGGGCCTGCTAAGTTCGCAAACCTATGCCCCGATGGCAGCGATTATGGCTGCCGGTATGGTGCCGCCGCTGGCAATGGGCCTGGCAACGCTGCTGGCACGCAGGAAGTTCAATAAAGGCCAGCAGGAAGGGGGCAAAGCGGCGCTTGTGCTGGGCCTGTGCTTTATCTCCGAAGGCGCGATTCCGTTTGCGGCGCGTGACCCGATGCGTGTACTGCCGTGCTGTATCATCGGCGGTGCGGTTACCGGCGCGATTTCCATGATGGTCGGCGCGAAGCTGATGGCACCGCACGGTGGCCTGTTCGTGCTGCTGATCCCCGGCGCGATTACGCCTGTGCTGGGTTACCTGCTGGCGATTATCGTGGGTACGCTGTTGGCGGGTATCGCCTACGCCATCCTGAAACGCCCGGAATCGGAATTGGTAAAAGCCTGATTTATATTGCGTCATGCAAAACGCCAGCCCTGCGGCTGGCGTTTTTGTATGTGACAGATGCTTATTGCGTGAGCGCCGGATCGCGCTGCTGCGACTTCAGCCAGGCGATCTCATCCTTCCAGATATCGGGATTGATAGTTTCCAGAATCAGCGGGATGTTATCGAAACGGCTGTCTTTCATCAGCCAGCTAAATACGGTGGTGCCGATATTCCCTTCGCCCAGGCTATGATGGCGGTCAACGCGGCTGCCGTAAGCGCTTTTGGCATCGTTCAGGTGCATTCCACGCAGGTACTGAAAGCCAACGATACGCTCAAATTCAGCAAAGGTTGTCGTGCAGTCCGCCTCGCTGCGCAGATCGTAGCCGCCAGCAAAAGCGTGGCAGGTATCAATGCAGACGCCGACGCGTGATTTATCCTCCACGCCATCAATAATTGCTGCCAGATGCTCAAAACGAAAGCCGAGATTACTGCCCTGACCGGCGGTGTTTTCAATAACGGCGGTAACGCCGGTGGTTTTATCGAGCGCGATATTGATCGATTCTGCAATGCGGCGCAGGCAGGCGGCTTCATCAATCTGGTTAAGGTGGCTACCGGGATGGAAGTTAAGCAGCGACAGACCGAGCTGCTCACAGCGCTGTAGCTCATCAATAAAAGCCGCACGGGATTTCTCCAGCGGCTCCGCCTGCGGATGCCCAAGGTTGATCAGAAAGCTGTCGTGCGGCAGGATCTGGGCGCTGCTGTAGCCATATTTTTCGCAGGCGTTGCGAAACGCGCGAATGGTTTCCGGCGTGAGCGCCGCAGCGCGCCATTGCCGCTGGTTTTTAGTAAACAGCGCGAACGCCGTGGCTTCCAGTTCGTGCGCACGCACTACCGCCTGATCCACGCCGCCCGCCGCGCTTACGTGAGCGCCGATAAATTTCATGCCGTTCTCCTGTTGATGATCGTGCCTGAGCAAACAGGTCATGATAACTGATGCGCTCAGGGCATGAAATGGTGCACCAGCAGGTTAAGCGCGCCGCCGCCCAGCATCAGCCAGATAAACAGCAGCAGCCCCAGCAACAGCGGGCGTATACCAGCCTGCTTCAGCGCGCTGATATGCGTAGTCAGCCCCAGCGCGGCCATTGCCATCGCCAGCAGCAGGGTATCGACTTGCTCAATGGCCGCAATCCAGCGAGCGGGCAGCAGGTGGAATGAGTTAAACAGCGCGACGGCAATAAACAGCAGGGCGAACCAGGGGAAGGCGAGAGCGCGTTTTCCCTCTTGCTGTTGCGGAACCAGCTGACGTAGCCGTGCGGAGAGCAACAGCAGAAACGGTGCCAGCAGCATCACCCGCAGCATTTTAGTGATCACCGCCGCGTTTTCTGTTTGTGGAGCGATGGCGTGGCCCGCCGCAACCACCTGCGCCACCTCATGCACGGTGGAGCCGGTATAGATGCCAAACTGCGCGGCGCTCAGTGCTGGCCAGAAATGGTGCGCCAGCGGCCAGAGCAACGGCCAGATAAAAATCGCCAGCGTACCGAACAGTACCACCGTGGCGATCGCCACTGCTACCTTTGATGTCTGCGCCTTAATCACCGGCTCGGTAGCCAGTACCGCGGCGGCACCGCAAATGCTGCTGCCTGCGCCAATCAGCCAGCAGGTTTCACGATCGAGCTTTAGCCAGCGCTGTCCCAGCCAGCAGGCGAGAAAAAAGGTGGAGCTGAGTGTCAGCAGGTCGATAACAATGCCGCTGGCGCCCACGTCAGCAATTTGCTGGAAAGTCAGGCGAAAGCCATAAAGCACAATCCCCAGCCGCAGCAGCCGCTGCTTCGCCAGCAGAACGCCACTGTCACAAAAGGTACTCAGAGGTGGATAAAGGCTGTTTCCCAGCACCATCCCAATCACAATTGCCAGTGTCAGGGCGCTCAGGCCGAGGCCGGTGAAGCTGGGTTGATTGCCCAGTAGCAACGCAGCTGTGGCAATCACGCCGGTTAACAGCAGGCCGGGCAGATAACGCCCCGGCGTAGGTAGTGATTTGTTTATCGTTACATCAGCCATACTTCGTCTCCCGTCACTGACGGAGAGTGTGCACCTTCACTGGCTTAAAAGAGAAATTGATTATATATTTATAATCAATCGAAATAATTGATATAAGCGCGGAGTATACGATGTTGTTTGAGAGTATGCGGCGCTGGGTGCGGCCGATCAAAAAGGATTCGCTGACGCTGTGGTTCGCCTTTCGCGATGCGCGTACGCCGCTATGGCTGAAACTGTTGGTCATTCTGCTGGCCGTTTACGCTTTCAGCCCTATCGATCTCATTCCTGATTTTATCCCGGTTCTGGGGCTGCTGGATGACGCCATCATCGTGCCGCTCGGCATCATATTGCTGCTGCGCCTGCTGCCGCGCGAGGTTCGTCTGAGCTGTGAAGCTCAGGTAGAACAGCAACGACAGCAGGGCAAAAGGTTGTTTGGTCGTGCTGGCTTATTAACGGTGCTGCTGATCTGGCTGGCGATAGTTTTCTGGTGCATCCATCATTTTATGGCATAAGGAAAAAACCTTGCACATTACGCTGCGGCAGATTGCTGTTTTTACCGAGGTGCTGAAAAGCGGCTCTACTACGCAGGCTTCTCAGCTGCTTTCCCTTTCTCAGTCGGCGGTTAGCGCAGCGCTGGCCGATCTGGAGGGACAGCTGGGAGTACGGCTGTTTGACCGGGTCGGCAAGCGGCTGGTGCTGAACGAACATGGACGATTACTTTATCCGCGTGCGGTGGCATTGCTGGAGCAGGCAGCCGATATCGAGCAGCTATTCCGTGAGGATCAGGGTGCGATTCGGCTCTACGCCAGTAGTACCATCGGCAACTATCTGCTGCCGGGCATGATCGCTGACTGGCGTCGTGATTATCCCCATTTGCCGCTGGAGCTGAGCGTTGGCAACAGCAAGGATGTGATTGATGCGGTAGCCGATTTCCGCGTTGATTTAGGGCTTATTGAAGGTCCCTGTCACGTCAGTGATATTGTCAGTCATCCCTGGCTGGAAGATGAACTGGTGGTTTTTACCGCCCCGGATGCGCCACTGTTACGCCAGCCGGTGACGCTGGAAAGCCTTGCCGCCGCCCCCTGGATTTTGCGCGAACAGGGTTCCGGCACGCGGGAAATTGTCGATTATCTGCTGCTGTCCTATCTGCCGCAGTTTCAGCTGGCGCTGGAGTTGGGCAATTCCGAAGCGATCAAACATGCGGTACGCCACGGCATGGGCGTCAGCTGCCTGTCGCGACGCGTGGTGGCTGAGCAGCTGGAGAGCGGCTCGCTGGTGGAGGTGACGATTCCACTGCCGAAACTGTCGCGCACGCTGTATCGTATTCATCACCGGCAAAAGCATGTCTCTAATGCGCTGAATCGATTCCTTAGTTATTGTCGGGAATAGGTCCCGGCGCGACGGACGCCTTTGCTAATAATCCGGGCCGCATCATGAAGGTAACTTATAACGATCCGTTATCGCTATACTTGACCGGGTGAATTGTTACAATCGCGGCCTCATTTTTTACCCATTTACAGCGTTTAAATATGGTTCAGGATAAAAAAACAACACAGCAGCCAGGGTTAAAACGCGCGCTTAAGGCGCGTCATTTAACCATGATCGCTATTGGCGGTTCGATTGGCACCGGGCTGTTTGTCGCTTCAGGCGCCACGATTTCTCAGGCGGGCCCCGGCGGTGCGCTGCTTTCTTACGTTCTTATTGGCCTGATGGTTTACTTCCTGATGACCAGCCTGGGCGAACTGGCTGCCTTCATGCCGGTTTCCGGCTCTTTCTCCACCTATGGTGCCAAATATGTCGAAGAGGGATTTGGCTTCGCGCTTGGCTGGAACTACTGGTACAACTGGGCAGTCACTATCGCCGTTGACCTGGTGGCATCACAGCTGGTGATGAGTTACTGGTTCCCTGACACGCCGGGCTGGATCTGGAGCGCGCTGTTCCTCGCGCTGATGTTCCTGCTGAACTATATCTCCGTGAAGGGCTTCGGCGAAGCGGAATACTGGTTCTCGCTGATTAAAGTCACCACCGTGGTCATTTTTATCGTTATCGGAATACTGATGATGATAGGCATTCTGCGCGGCGGTGAAAATGCGGGCTGGCATAACTGGCAGATTGGCGATGCGCCGTTCGCCGGTGGCTTCTCTGCAATGATTGGCGTGGCGATGATCGTCGGCTTCTCTTTCCAGGGCACCGAACTTATTGGTATCGCCGCGGGCGAATCGGAAGATCCGGCGAAAAATATTCCGCGCGCGGTGCGTCAGGTTTTCTGGCGTATTCTGCTGTTCTATATTTTCGCCATTCTGATTATCAGCCTGATTATTCCGTATACCGATCCCAGCCTGCTGCGTAACGATATAAAAGATATCAGCGTTAGCCCTTTTACGCTGGTGTTTGAGCACGCGGGCCTGCTCTCGGCGGCGGCGGTGATGAACGCGGTGATCCTGACGGCGGTGCTGTCGGCGGGCAACTCCGGCATGTACGCCTCCACGCGTATGCTGTTTACGCTGGCCAGCGAAGGTAAAGCGCCGCGCATTTTTGCGAAGCTGTCGAAGAATGGCGTGCCGCGCAACGCGCTGTACGCTACTACCGTCGTAGCGGCGCTCTGCTTCCTGACCTCAAAATTCGGCGATCAGCAGGTTTATCTGTGGCTGCTGAATACCTCCGGGATGACCGGCTTTATCGCCTGGCTCGGCATTGCTATCAGCCATTACCGCTTCCGTCGCGGCTACGAAGCGCAGGGTCACAGCCTGGCGGATCTGCCTTACCGCTCTGGTTTTTTCCCGCTGGGGCCGATCTTTGCCTTTATTCTCTGTCTGATTATCACGCTTGGGCAGAACTATGAGGCGTTCCTGAGTGACACTATCGACTGGTATGGCGTGGCGGCTACCTATATTGGCATTCCGCTATTCCTGATAATCTGGTTCGGTTACAAGCTGACGCGTCGCACCCGTTTTGTACGTTACCGCGATATGGAGTTTCCCCGTTTCGGTGATTAACGGTCAGGACTAAAGCCGTGAACGTAAAGGCGCGACGCAGGTCGTGCCTTTTTGTTTTAATCAGGTTATCAACGTCACCGTTACAAATTGCATTGATAATCATTATCATTTGATTTATTGTTCCAGCCCTGACCATGCAGGCTTTCTGCCAGAGGCAAAAAACCATAGTAAACGGGCGCTTATTATCAGGCTAACGCTGTAAAAAGCGGTAATCTGAAGGCTGACCCGCCTTGTCCGGAATGACGGATACTGACAGGATTTAACATGAGTGTAACGCATAATTCTGCGCCCCTTGACCGCACGGGATCGCCTTTGCCGGTAATGGGACGTTACCACCAGCTATTAAGGCGTCGCCTGCTGCTGATCGGCGTACTGCTGTTGGCTATTCTGGCCTCGCTGATTCTCGATTTTACGCTTGGCCCCTCCGGTCTGACGCTGGATACCCTGTGGCACACGCTGCTACAGCCGGAGAGCGTGGATGCCGGTACGCGCGTCATCGTCTGGGAAATTCGCCTGCCTTACGCGCTGATGGCGGTGGTGGTAGGGCTGGCGCTCGGCCTGGCTGGCGCAGAAATGCAGACCATCCTCAACAATCCGCTGGCCAGCCCTTTTACGCTGGGCGTCTCCTCGGCGGCAGCTTTCGGTGCTGCGCTGGCGATTATTCTTGGTATCGGTATCCCCGGCATTCCCGATCAGTGGTTTATCTCCGGTAACGCCTTTGCTTTTGCTCTGTTCGCCGCGTTGATGCTTGATGGCGTCACCCGCTGGACGCGCGTCGCCTCTTCGGGCGTGGTATTGTTTGGCATCGCGCTGGTGTTTACCTTTAACGCGCTGGTCTCCATGTTGCAGTTTATCGCCAGCGAAGATACCTTGCAGGGGCTGGTATTCTGGACCATGGGCAGCCTGGCGCGCGCCTCATGGGAAAAGCTGGCGGTGCTTAGTATCGCGGTAGTGATAATGCTGCCGTTCTCGCTGATGAGTTCATGGAAGCTGACCGCGCTGCGCCTCGGTGAAGATCGGGCGGTCAGCTTCGGTATCGACGTGCGCCGTCTGCGTCTTGGCACGCTGCTGCGCATCAGTATCCTTTCCGCGCTGGCGGTCGCTTTTGTTGGGCCGATTGGCTTTATTGGCCTGGTTGCGCCCCATATTTCACGTTTAGTGTTTGGTGAAGATCACCGCTACTACCTGCCCGCCAGTGCGCTGACCGGGGCACTGGTGCTGTCGATGGCTTCGGTTGCCTCGAAAAATCTGATTCCGGGCGTGATTATTCCTGTCGGCATTGTTACCTCGCTGGTGGGCGTGCCGTTCTTCCTGACCATTATTCTGCGTCATCGGGGGAATGTCTGATGGAAGGCTTACAGATCCGCGGCTTTCATACCGGTTATCCAAAACGCAAAGTAATTGAAAACCTTAGCGTGCCACAGTTGCCGCGCGGCAAAATCACCGTGCTGCTGGGGCCTAACGGCTGCGGCAAATCCACGCTGCTGCGTGCGCTGGCCGGTCTGAATCCGGCGCAGGGTGAACTGTGGATCAACGGGGAAGAGCTGCTGGCATTACCTTTCTCCCGCCGCGCCGAGCGGGTGGTTTATCTGCCGCAGTCGTTACCGGCTGGCGTGCATTTGCACGTGCTGGAATCGATTATCGTCGCCCAGCGCGCCTCCGGCGCTTCAGGCGGCAGCGCCAGTGAAGCTGAGGTGATGGCACTGCTGGAGCAGCTGGGTATTTCTCATCTGGCGTTAAGCTATCTCGATCAGCTTTCCGGCGGACAAAAGCAGCTGGTGGGATTAGCACAATCGTTAATTCGTCGTCCTGAATTATTATTACTTGACGAACCATTAAGCGCGCTGGATTTAAATTATCAGTTTCACGTAATGGATTTAGTCCGGCGGGAAACGCGGCGGCGCAATATTATTACGGTGGTGGTGGTGCATGATATTAATATCGCGCTGCGCCATGCCGAACACGTATTAATGCTGAAGCAGGGTAAATTAATTGCCGATGGCGAACCGGCGCAGGTGATCACCGCGCAAAGCCTGGCGCAGGTCTACGGCGTGCGCGGGCGCATCGAACTTTGTTCGCAGGGCACACCGCAGGTGTTAATCGACGGGCTGGTCGCCGAGCCTGGCCTGTAGCAGGCAGAGAAATAAAGGGTGGCGGACGCCTGTGTTCGCTATCAGCTAAATAATCTGATACGACAAGATAATTATTATTAGCGTCCGGGTATCCCGGACGGAAAATGGCAGTCTGTTGGCGATGATTATCGTCTTTTCAATGTGGGCATGAGCGTAATTTTATCCTTACTATTGTTACCTCATGGAGAGAAGTATGTTCCGCTTAAATGCCGTGATGCGCGCAGGTATCTGCTCGTCTGCTGTTATTCTGTCACTGCCGGTTTATGCCGCAGGAGAAGATCATAATGAGACGATGGTGGTTACCGCCTCGGCAAATGAAGTTAATTTACAGGATGCGCCTGCCAGTATCAGCGTGATTACCAGCGAAGAGCTTAAGCGCAAACCGGTACAGAACCTGCGTGACGTACTACGTGAAGTTCCGGGCGTGCAGTTAACCGACGAAGGCGACAATCGTAAGGGCGTCAGCCTGCGCGGGCTGGACAGCAGCTACACGCTGATTCTGATTGATGGCAAGCGCGTCAATTCGCGCAATGCGGTATTCCGCCATAACGATTTCGATCTTAACTGGATTCCGGTAGACGCCATCGAACGTATCGAAGTGGTGCGCGGCCCCATGTCTTCACTGTATGGCTCCGATGCGCTGGGCGGCGTGGTTAACATCATCACCCGCAAGGTTGGCAAAGCCTGGCACGGCACCCTGAGCGCCGATACCACCTTGCAGGAACATCGCGATCGCGGCGACAGCTATAACGGCAACTTTTTCGCCAGCGGCCCGCTGGTTGACGATCTGCTGGGTGTGAAGGTTTACGGCAACCTCGGCAAGCGTGAAAAAGATGATGCGCCCTCTGCCAGCAGCGGCGATTCTCCGCGTATTGAAGGCTACACCTCGCGCAACGGCAACGCGGAATTTACCCTGACGCCCAGCGATAACCAGGAGATCGGTGTCGGTTATGGTTTCGATCGTCAGGATCGCGATTCCGATTCGCTGGATAAAAACCGCCTGGAGCGCCAGAACTACAGTCTGAGCCACAACGGACGCTGGGATTTTGGCAACACCGAGCTGCGCTTCTATGGCGATAAAATCGACAACTATTCCAGCGAGATGATTACCTCGCGTAATAACAGTCTCGACGGCAAGCTGGTCGTGCCGCTGGCCGATATCAATCAGCTACTGACCTTCGGCGGCGAATGGCGTCACGATAAGCTGAGCGATGCGGTTAATCTGAAAGGCAGCGGTAGCACCTCCGCCAGCCAGTATGCGCTGTTTGTGGAGGATGAATGGCGGCTGCTGGAGTCGCTGGCGCTGACCGGCGGCGTGCGTATGGACGATCATGAGACCTACGGCGATCACTGGAGCCCGCGTCTCTATCTGGTATGGAACGCCAGTGATACCGTCACGGTGAAAGGCGGCTGGGCCAATGCCTTTAAAGCACCTTCGTTATTGCAGCTTAGCCCGGACTGGCAGAGCAACTCCTGTCGCGGCAGCTGTGCGGTAGTCGGCAGTCCGAAACTGAAGCCGGAGACCAGCGAAAGCTTTGAGCTGGGGCTCTATTATCACGGTGATGAAGGCTGGCTGGATGGCGTAAGCGGCAGCGTGACCGCTTTCCAGAACAATATTGACGATATGATCAATATTGCACGTACCTCTAACAAAGCGCTGGCACCGGGTTACAGCAACTTTGTTGGTTTTGATAAAGATGGTAAGCCGGTATTCCGTTACTACAACGTCAACAAGGCGCGTATTAACGGTGTGGAAACGGAACTGAAGGTGCCGTTTAACGATAGCTGGAAGCTGACGCTGAATTATACCTATAGCGACGGACGCGATCTTAGCAACGGCGGCAATAAGCCGCTGAAAGAGCTGCCGCTACACACCGCCAACGGAACGCTGGACTGGACGCCGCTTGACGACTGGAACTTCTATTTGCAGGCTAACTACTCCGGCGAGCGTCGTACGCTGAAAAACGATGGCAACACGCCGGGTGGCTATGTGCTGTGGAATACCGGTGCCAGCTGGCAGGCGACGAAAGCGGTTAAGCTGCGCGCAGGCGTGCAGAATCTGCTGGATAAGGATTTCAGCCGTGATGATTACGGCTATACCGAGGATGGACGTCGCTACTTCCTGGCGATGGATTACAACTTCTGAGGCCGGTAAAAAGGGCGGCCTGCGCCGCCCTCAATGTTATGCCAACAGATGCTGCGCATGGAAACGCAGATGATCCTCAACGAATGAGGCGATAAAGAAGTAGCTGTGATCGTAACCCGGCTGAATGCGCAGCGTCAGCGGCCAGCCGGTTTGCTGCGCTACCGTTTCCAGCCGCTCCGGCTGGAGCTGATCGGCAAGAAACTGATCGCTGTCGCCCTGATCGATCAATATCGGCAGCTGCGCCGCCGCCTCCTGCATCAGCAGGCAGCTGTCATACTGCCGCCACTGTTCACGATCCTCGCCCAGATAGGCGCCGAGCGCCTTCACGCCCCAGGGCACCTCGCTGGGATTGACGATAGGCGCAAACGCGGAAGCAGAGGCGAAGCGGTGCGGATTACGCAGCGCCAGCACCAGCGCGCCGTGGCCGCCCATTGAATGGCCCATCACCGCCTGACGATCGCTGATGTTAAAGCTGGCGGCGATCAGCGCTGGCAGCTCCTCATTCAGATAGTCGTACATGCGGAAATGCTGTCGCCACGGCTCCTGCGTCGCATTCAGATAGAATCCGGCCCCCTGACCGAGATCGTAAGCCTCGTCGTTCGGCACCTCGTCGCCACGCGGGCTGGTATCCGGCATCACCAGCACCAGGCCCAGCTCCGCCGCTACCCGCTGCGCGCCCGACTTAACCGCAAAGTTTTCATCGGTGCAGGTCAGGCCAGCCAGACACCAGACTACCGGCGGCGGCGTGTCGCCTTTTGGCCCCGGCAGAAAGATGCCAAAGGTCATATTGCAGCCGAGCTGCGAGGAGTGGTGGCGCCAGCGCTGCTGCCAGCCGCCAAACAGACGATGTTCTTCCAGTAATTCCAGCGTGGTTGGCATTGCGGCTCCTGTTATTTACGGAAATGCACCACGGAGCGAATCGATTTGCCCTCGTGCATCAGATCGAACGCCTCGTTGATCGCTTCCAGCGGCATGGTATGGGTAATAAAGTCATTCAGCTGGAATTTCCCGTCAAGGTAATCCTGGACGATGCCCGGCAGCTGTGAGCGGCCTTTGACGCCGCCGAAGGCGGAGCCGCGCCAGACGCGCCCGGTTACCAGCTGGAAAGGACGGGTAGAAATCTCTTCGCCCGCGCCCGCTACGCCGATAATCACCGACTCGCCCCAGCCTTTGTGACAGCACTCCAGCGCTGAACGCATCACGTTAACGTTACCGATGCACTCAAAAGAGAAATCCACGCCGCCGTCGGTCATCTCAACGATCACTTCCTGAATCGGCTTGTCATAATCTTTCGGGTTGATCAGATCGGTAGCGCCCAGCTTACGTGCCAGATCGAATTTGCTGGTATTGATATCGATACCGATAATGCGGCCCGCTTTCGCCATCTTCGCGCCGATAATCGCCGACAGGCCGATGCCGCCGAGACCGAAAATTGCCACGGTATCGCCTTCCTTCACTTTAGCGGTATTCATCACCGCGCCCATGCCGGTGGTCACGCCGCAGCCGAGCAGGCAAACTTCTTCCAGCGGTGCCTCTTTACTGATTTTCGCCAGCGAGATTTCCGGCACGACGGTGTACTCGGAGAAGGTTGAGGTGCCCATATAGTGGAAGATCGGCTTGCCGTCTTTAAAAAAGCGGGTGGTGCCGTCCGGCATCAGCCCTTTGCCCTGCGTAGTACGAATCGCCTGGCAAAGGTTGGTTTTGCCGGAGAGACAGAATTTGCACTTGCCGCACTCCGGGGTGTAGAGCGGAATGACGTGATCGCCTGGTACCACGCTGGTTACCCCTTCACCTACCGCTTCGACAATGCCGCCGCCTTCGTGCCCAAGAATCGCCGGGAAAACGCCTTCGGGATCTTTGCCCGACAGCGTGTAGGCATCGGTATGGCAGACGCCGGTCGCCACGATGCGTACCAGCACTTCACCTTTTTGCGGCGGCATCAAATCCACTTCTTCAATTTTCAGCGGTTCGCCTGCGGCCCAGGCAACGGCGGCGCGGGTCTTAATCATTTCCATTTATACACTCCTGAGGATGCATCAACTCATCGTTAACGGGTTTGTCGTCGAACTGCTCAATGATCAAATATTTCAGCGCTTCCACATTGGGAGTAAAAGCGTCGCGCCGCCACAGCAGCCAGGTGGCGGTATCGCGGAACCTGGCCGGTAGCCGATGCGCCTGCACCCGCTCGCGTCCCGGCATCTGTGCCAGTACCGATTCGGGCAGCAGCGCCACGCCAGCGCCGCTGGCAACGCAGGCCATCATCGCGTGATAGGACTGAATCTCCATCACGTTATGCGGCTGCACGCCGCCATCGCGGAACCACTCTTCCAACAGCAGGCGATAAGAACAGCTGGTGCGAAACGCAAATACCGTATCACCGCTGGCATCCGCCGCGCTGCGGATCGGCGCATGGTCGACGCTGGAAATCAGCGTCATCTGCTCGCGAAAGGCGATACAGCCATTCAGTTCGTCATAGTGGGCGGGGCCGTCAACCAGCGCCGCCGCCAGCGTGCCTTCGCGCACACGATCGATGATCTCGCCGGAGGTGCCGGTGATCAGCGACAGCGCCACCGCCGGGTAGCGCTGATGGTAGGCGGCCAGCAGATTCGGCAGGCGAGTGGCAGCGGTACTTTCCATTGAGCCGAGGGCGAAGTTACCGCCCGGTTCACCGGTGCGTGCCATACTTAACGCCTCTTCGCTGAGCGCCAGAATACGCTGCGCGTAACCAAGAAAATTATGGCCCATCGGTGATAAACGCAGACGCTGTTTTTCACGAATAAACAGATCGCCCCCGATCTCCTGCTCCAGCTGGCGCAGGCGCGTGGTCAGATTGGAAGGGACTCGATGCAACTGTTCTGCGGCGCGCGCCACCGAACCGGTTTCCGCCACCGAACAGAACATACGTAACTGGACTAAATCCATCTGTTCTCTTACCGTAAGTAACTTCATCTTAAACATTCACTTTTCGTGAGTTTAAACGGCGGGCATGATGGATGCAATGGCTAAACAACAAAAGATGAGGCCGCAATGCAGCAAAGGGATGGTAAAGCGGAGACAAGCGCAGGGCGTATTGCGCTAAGCGCGCTATTGTCGCTGGTGGTGGCAATGGGGATTGGGCGCTTCGCTTTTACGCCGCAGGTGCCGTTAATGATCGGTGATGGTCAGCTAACGTTAACCAGCGCCAGCCTGGTGGCGGCGCTGAACTACCTGGGCTACCTGTGCGGATCTTTTGATGCGATGCGGGCGCGTCATCATGTCGAACGACGGCTGCATGCGGGCATGTGGGGCGCGGTATTGCTGACGTTGCTCTCCGCGTTGCTCGCTAACCCCTGGCTGCACGGTGTCGCCCGCCTGTTGATCGGCTGGGCCAGCGGCTGGGCGATGGTGCTGGTGGCGGCCTGGAGCAATGAACAGCTGCTGCGCCACAACCGGCCTGGGCTGTCGGCCATGGTGTTCGCCGGGCCGGGCGTCGGGATCGTGCTGAGCGGGCTGCTGGCGATGCTGCTTAACGTCTGGCACGTGGCGGCAGCGGGTGCCTGGCTTGCCTATGGTAGCCTCGCGCTGCTGCTGGCGTTGATTATCGCGCCCGCTCTGCCGCGCCACGGCGAGCTGCATCGCTCGGAAACCGCTCCGGCACCGCTGGTGCTGAACGGCAACCTGAAACGGCTGGTGTTCAGCTACAGCCTGGCGGGCTTTGGCTATATTCTGCCCGCCACCTTTCTCTCGCAGCTGGCGGCGGCGCGCTTTCCGCACAGCCCGTTTGCCCAGTTCGTCTGGCCGATTTTTGGCGGCGCGGCGGTGGCTGGCATTCTGCTGGGTATCCTTACCCGACGTTGGGCAAGTACCCATAGCCGACTGGCGCTGGTGCTGTGGTTACAGGCGCTGGGGGTGTTTATCGGCGGCATGGCACCCGGACTCGCCGGGCTGGCGACGGGTGCCTTGCTGACCGGCGGCGGCTTTCTCTGCGTGGTGCAGCTGACATTACAGTACGGTCGCGAGCTGGCACCGCAGCATACGCGCTATCTGGCCGGGCTGCTGACCACCGGCTACGCCATCGGTCAGCTGGTAGGGCCGATGCTCTCCTCTCTCTCCAGCCTGCTGTGGCAGCGGCTCGATCCGGCACTGTATTTGGCGGGCATGGCGCTGCTGCTGGCTGGCGCGCTGGTCTGGCGCCGCGCTGCATGAAGGGATTTCAGCGACGATTAAAGGGATTCACTGGATAAACGTCCCGGAGTGCTTCAGAATACGCGCTCTGATTACTATTCCGATAACGACGCGTGCGCGATTGTCGGTAAGTTACACCTGCAGGAGAAACATCACATGGTGACGTTAAGTCATGAAGCCGCTCTGGTCCACGAAGCGCTGCTGGCGCGTGGCCTGGAAACCCCGCTGCGTGCGCCTGCGCGTGAAATGGATGACGAAACGCGTAAGCGCCTGATTGCTGGTCATATGACGGAAATCATGCAGCTGCTCAATCTCGATCTGGACGATGACAGCCTGATGGAGACGCCTCACCGCATCGCTAAAATGTATGTGAACGAGATTTTCTCCGGCCTCGACTACGCTAATTTCCCTAAAATCACCCTGATCGATAACAAGATGAAAGTGGATGAGATGGTGACGGTGCGCGACATTACGCTGACCAGCACCTGTGAGCACCACTTTGTTATCATTGACGGCAAGGCTACCGTCGCCTATATCCCGAAAGATAAGGTGATCGGCTTATCGAAAATCAATCGTATCGTGCAGTTTTTCGCCCAGCGCCCGCAGGTGCAGGAGCGTCTGACTCAACAGGTATTGATCGCGCTGCAAACGCTGCTCGGCACCAATAACGTGGCGGTCTCTATCGATGCGGTGCACTATTGCGTGAAGGCGCGCGGCATTCGCGACGCTAACAGCGCCACCACAACCACGTCGCTGGGCGGGCTGTTTAAATCGAGCCAGAATACGCGCCAGGAGTTCTTGCGCGCGGTGCGCCATAACTGATTGCTTTTTCGCCGCAGATGAGGCGGCAGGAAACGTGCATGCAACGACAAATCACGCTTGATTTTATTCGTGGTCTGGCCATTCTCGGTATCCTGCTGCTGAATATCAACGGCTTCGGTTTACCTTCTGCCGCCTACCTCAATCCTGCCTGGCAGGGCGTTCCCTCATTTGGCGATGCGCTAAGCTGGGCGCTACTCGATCTGCTGGCGCAAAGTAAATTCCTCACGCTGTTCGCCTTACTGTTCGGTGCGGGCCTGCAAATGCTGCTGCCGCGCGGTAAGCGCTGGATACAGGCGCGGCTGACCTGGCTGGTGATTATCGGATTTATTCACGCCGTAATGCTGTGGGAAGGGGATATTCTGCTGGCTTACGGCATCGTCGGGCTGATTGCCTGGCGTATGATCCGCGAGGTGCCTTCGACGCGCTCGCTGTTCAATACCGGCATCATGCTCTACCTGGTCGGCGTCGGCGTGCTGCTGCTGTTTGGTTTGATTTCATCCCCTACGCCAACACATACCTGGCTGCCTGGTGCGGCGGAGATCCAGTATGAGGCCGCCTGGAAAGTGGGCGGCGGCCTGGAAGCGATGCGTAACCGGCTTGATCATCTCTCTTCTATGCTGCTGGCACTGGGCGCGCAGTATGGCTGGCAGCTGGCGGGGCTGATGATGATCGGCGCATCGCTGATGCGCAACGGCTGGCTACGGGGGACCTGGAGTCGCCGCCACTACCGACGTACAGCGGCGATTCTGCTGCCGCTGGGCTGGCTGATTCAGCTACCGGCTACCTGGCTGCAATGGCATCTGGAGTGGAGCTATCACTGGACGGCGTTTTATCTACAGATGCCGCGCGATTTGGCCGCACCTTTCACCAGCCTTGGCTATGCCGCACTCTGTTTCGGTTTCTGGCCGCAGCTGGCGCAGTTGAAAATAACCCAGGCGATCTGCTGCGTTGGGCGTATGGCGCTGACCAACTATCTGCTGCAAACGCTACTCTGCACCACGCTGTTTTATCACCTCGGCCTGTTTCAGCACTTTAGCCGTAGTCAGCTGTTGCTGCTGGTGGCACCGGTGTGGCTGGTTAATCTGCTGCTTTCCACGCTCTGGCTGCGCTATTTCCGTCAGGGGCCGCTGGAATGGTTATGGCGCAGGCTGACGCTACTGGCGACCGGCAGCGCCGCGCCAGGCGGATAATGACCGGTATCACAAAGGTTAAAAAATTGTATGTAACCGTTTTCATCCGTGTGACGTAATTCACGCAGCCTCTGCGAGCGGCCTGCCAGAATAGCCGCCAGCTATCCTATGCGGCAGGTGAGTCATGCAAAAATCTCTCTCAGGTAATCGCTTATGATTACCATTCGTGATGTGGCGCGTCAGGCGGGCGTCTCTGTCGCCACCGTTTCCCGCGTGCTGAATAACAGCAGCGCGGTGACGGCTGAAACCCGTGATGCGGTGTTACAGGCGGTGGAAGGGCTGGGCTATCGCCCTAACGCCAACGCGCAGGCGCTGGCTACCCAGGTCAGCGATACCATTGGCGTCGTGGTGATGGACGTTTCCGATCCCTTCTTTGGCGCGCTGGTTAAAGCGGTAGATAGCGTGGCGCAGCGCGTGCAAAAGCATGTGCTGATCAGCAACTCCTGGCATCAGGAAGAGAAAGAGCGCCACGCCATTGAAGTATTGATACGCCAGCGCTGCAACGCGCTGGTGGTCCACGCCAAATCCCTTTCCGATGCTGAACTGGGCAACTTTATGGACCAGGTGCCGGGAATGGTGCTGGTAAACCGCATTTTACCCGGCTACGCGCACCGCTGCGTCGGGCTGGATAACGTGACCGGCGCAGCGATGGCCACGCGTATGCTGCTTCAACAGGGGCATAGCCGTATCGGCTATCTCAGCTCCAGCCATCCCATTGAAGATGTCGATCAGCGCCGCGCCGGTTGGCTGATGGCGCTACAGGAGCAGGGCATTGTACCGCCGGAAGTCTGGGTTGGCAGCGGCGAGCCGGATATGCAGGGCGGCGAGGCGGCGATGGTCGAGCTGCTGGGGCGCAACCTACAACTTAGCGCCATCTTCGCCTATAACGATGGCATGGCGGCCGGGGCGCTGACGGCACTAAAAGATAACGGCATCACAGTACCTCACCATTTTTCGGTTATCGGCTTCGACGATATTCCGATATCGCGCTATACCGATCCACAGCTCACTACCGTGCGTTATCCCATTGTTTCTATGGCTAAATTGGCCACCGAGCTGGCGCTAAAGGGCGCGGCGGGCGAGCTGGATAGCGATGCACAGCACTGTTTTATGCCCACTCTGGTGCGGCGTCACTCGGTGGCGGCGCGGCAAAATGTGGCACCGGTCACTTTTTCCACCGATTCATCCATGTAACCGTTTTCAATCTGTGAGTAAATTCACAGTTAATTAACATTGTGCTCACTATGATATCAGCGTCTAAACGTTGCTGAAACATAATGTAACGGTTGCATTACCCCTTAACGCAGCCAGTTATCAGCGTCATGTAACATTTTGTCACTACTCTCAGGAAGCGTTACCGCACAGGGAAGTCAGGTTTTGTGTCAGCAAGCCATCGGCTTTGGGTAACGTTTTCTTAACCACCCGCCTGAGCCGATTTTTTTCACTGCCTGTCCATTGCTTCGCCTGTTGGTGAAGCAACAGAGGTAGAACGACCCTGTAAAAACCGGAGATACCATGAATAAGAAGGTTTTCACCCTCACTGCCCTGGTTGCCAGCATGATGTTTGGCGCAACGGCGCACGCAGCAGATACTCGCATTGGCGTCACCATCTATAAATATGACGATAACTTTATGTCGATGGTGCGTAAGGATATCGAAAAAGACGCGCAGGCCGCTGGTGGCGTACAACTGCTGATGAATGACTCGCAAAACGACCAGTCCAAGCAGAACGATCAGATCGACGTACTGCTGGCGAAAGGGGTAAAAGCCCTGGCGATTAACCTGGTCGATCCGGCGGCGGCTGCCGTGGTGCTGGATAAGGTGCGCGGCAACGACGTGCCGGTGGTGTTCTTTAACAAAGAGCCGAATGCCAAAGTGCTGGCCAGCTATGACAAAGCTTACTATGTCGGCACCGACTCTAAAGAGTCCGGCGTGATTCAGGGCCAGCTGATTGAGAAACACTGGAAGGCAACGCCCGCCTGGGATCTGAACAAAGACGGGCAGATTCAGTTCGTGCTGCTGAAAGGGGAGCCGGGCCACCCGGACGCCGAAGCGCGTACCAAATATGTCATCGACACCCTGAACAAAGAGGGCATCAAAACGCAGCAGCTGGCGATGGATACCGCAATGTGGGATACCGCGCAGGCAAAAGATAAAGTTGACGCCTGGCTCTCCGGCCCGAATGCCAACAAAATCGAAGTGGTGATCGCCAACAACGACGCGATGGCGATGGGCGCGGTAGAAGCGCTGAAGGCGCATAACAAATCCTCGATTCCGGTGTTTGGCGTCGATGCGCTGCCGGAAGCGCTGGCCATGGTGAAATCGGGCGCGATGGCCGGTACGGTGCTGAACGACGGCGCTAACCAGGCGAAAGCCACCTTTGAGCTGGCGAAAAACCTCGCCGCTGGCAAACCGGCTGCCGAAGGCACCAACTTCAAACTGGAAAATAAAATCGTCCGTATTCCTTACGTGGCGGTAGATAAAGAGAACCTTTCTCAGTTCAGTAAATAAAGGTATGCGGGCGCGTCCTGAACGCGCCCTTATTTGCCAGACGCAGACACTTTTCAGCCAGGTAAATTATGGCCAGCGAAAACAGTACACAGCAGCATGAATTCCTGCTGGAGATGACGCATGTCAGCAAGTCATTTCCCGGCGTGAAGGCTTTGGACAATGTTAATCTGAGAGTCCGGCCACATTCTGTACACGCGCTAATGGGGGAGAACGGCGCGGGGAAATCTACCTTATTAAAATGCCTGTTTGGTATTTACAGTAAAGACAGCGGATCGATTCTTTTTCAGGGGAGAGAAGTTAATTTTAAAAGCGCGAAAGAAGCGCTGGAAAATGGCGTATCGATGGTGCATCAGGAATTAAACCTGGTACTGCAACGCTCGGTAATGGATAACATGTGGCTGGGGCGCTATCCAAAAAAAGGGCTGTTTGTCGATCACGATAAAATGTATCGCGATACTAAAGCCATTTTTGATGAACTGGATATCGATATCGATCCGCGTGATAAAGTGGCGCAGCTGTCGGTTTCGCAAATGCAGATGGTGGAAATCGCCAAAGCTTTTTCCTATGACGCCAAAATCGTTATTATGGATGAGCCAACTTCCTCGCTGACGGAAAAAGAGGTAAACCATCTGTTTACCATTATCCGTAAGCTAAAAGATCGCGGCTGCGGCATTGTTTATATCTCGCATAAGATGGAGGAGATCTTTCAGCTGTGCGACGAAATTACCATCCTGCGTGACGGTCAGTGGATCAATACTCAGCCGCTGGAAGGGCTGGATATGGATAAAATTATCGCCATGATGGTGGGACGTTCCCTGAACCAGCGCTTCCCGGATAAAACCAACGTGCCGGGCGAGGTGATTCTGGAGGTACGCGGCCTTACCTCACTGCGTCAGCCCTCAATTCGCGATATTTCATTCGATCTGCATAAAGGGGAGATCCTGGGCATCGCCGGACTGGTGGGCGCTAAACGTACCGACATTGTCGAAACGCTGTTCGGCATTCGCGAAAAGGCGAGCGGCACGATTAAGCTGCACGGCAAAGCGATTAATAACCACAGCGCGAATGAAGCAATTAATCATGGCTTTGCTTTGGTGACCGAAGAGCGCCGCTCGACCGGTATTTACGCCTACCTGGATATCGGCTTTAACTCGCTGATTTCAAATATCCGCCAGTATAAAAATAAGCTCGGCCTGCTGGATAACAGCCGGATGAAAAGCGATACCCAGTGGGTAATTGATGCCATGCGGGTAAAAACGCCGGGACACCATACCTCTATTGGCTCTCTTTCTGGCGGCAACCAGCAGAAAGTGATTATCGGACGCTGGCTGCTTACCCAGCCGGAAATATTAATGCTGGATGAACCGACGCGCGGCATCGATGTAGGTGCCAAGTTTGAAATTTATCAGCTTATTTCTGAACTGGCGAAACGCGATAAGGGGATCATTATTATCTCGTCCGAAATGCCGGAGCTGCTGGGTATTACCGACAGGATTCTGGTGATGAGCAATGGCCTCGTCGCCGGTATTGTCGAAACGAAAAACACCACGCAAAACGAAATATTACGTTTAGCGTCGTTACACCTTTAATGATGTAAGGGCTGTTTACCATGAAAGCTACAACGAAAAAGAATGCGCTGACCTGGTTGAAAGAGGGAGGCATCTATGTTGTTTTGCTGGTGCTGTTAGCGATTATTATTTTCCAGGACCCGACATTCCTTAGCTTAATGAACCTGAGTAATATTCTTACCCAATCCTCGGTGCGTATTATTATCGCGCTGGGCGTTGCCGGGCTGATTGTTACCCAGGGCACCGACCTTTCTGCCGGTCGGCAGGTAGGGCTGGCGGCGGTAGTGGCGGCAACTATGCTACAGGCGATGGACAATGCCAATAAGGTGTTTCCGCAGCTGGATACCGTGCCTATTCCGCTGGTAATCCTGACGGTCTGCGTAATTGGCGGCCTGATCGGTCTGCTGAACGGTGTTATTATCGCTTACCTGAAGGTGACGCCGTTTATTACCACACTGGGCACCATGATTATCGTCTACGGTATCAACTCGCTCTACTATGACTATGTGGGTGCGTCGCCGATCGCCGGTTTTGATGCGGGTTTTTCGACATTCGCTCAGGGCTTCCTGCGCTTTGGTGATTTTAAACTCTCCTACATTACCTTCTACGCCGCTATCGCTATCGTGTTCGTCTGGATCCTGTGGAACAAAACGCGCTTCGGGAAAAATATTTTTGCTATCGGCGGCAATCCGGAAGCGGCAAAAGTTTCCGGCGTTAACGTACCGCTGAACCTGATCCTGATTTATGCGCTTTCCGGCGTGTTTTATGCCTTCGGTGGCCTGTTGGAAGCGGGGCGTATCGGCAGCGCCACCAACAACCTGGGCTTTATGTATGAGCTGGATGCCATCGCCGCCTGCGTGGTGGGTGGTGTCTCCTTCGCCGGTGGTGTTGGTACGGTGGCGGGCGTGGTGACCGGGGTGCTGATTTTTACCGTAATCAACTACGGCCTGACCTATATCGGCGTGAATCCTTACTGGCAGTACATTATTAAGGGCGGCATTATCATCTTCGCCGTGGCGCTGGATTCGCTGAAATACTCTCGTAAGAAGTAGTTCGACGCGGCGGGCCGCTTCCGCCTGCTTGCTATCAGCTAAATAAAAGCCGACTTCACGTCGGCTTTTTTACGATCATTTTTTCTGCCGCCGCTGTTCCAGCTCCAGCAGCTGTTCCGGCGTTACCGCAGGATAACTTTGCGCGCCCTGCGGCACCTCATGCACTGCCGGAATCGGCACCAGCGGACCAAGAAAACGCGGCTCACGCTTCATAATATAGAGATCTGCCAGCGCGCCGAGACGCGCCGCCACCTCACGCGCGCGTACCGTCAGCATATTTTTCGGCGACGGCACGGCGTAGCATTGCGCCTGAATACCCATATGCAATGCGATATAGAGCGCGCGCTCGCAGTGGAAACGCTGGGTGATAATAATGAAATCGTTGGTATCGAATACCTTACGCGTGCGCACAATAGAATCGAGTGTACGAAAACCCGCATAGTCCAGCACGATATCGGCAGGATTAACGCCTGCGGCGATAAGATCTCGACGCATAGTCATCGGCTCGTTGTAGCTGTGCTGCGCATTATCGCCGCTCAGCAGTAGATAATTCACCTTTCCGCTGTTATAGGCGTTCAGCGCGCCCTGAATACGGTAGTAGTAATATTGGTTCGGCACCCCGGTGCGGTAATACTTGGCGGTACCCAGCACTACGCCCACCTGGCGATGCGGCAGCGAGGTCAGATCGTCGTAGATCCATGGCGCGGTTTTCCAGGCGATCCAGCGATCGAGGCCGAGCGCAGCCAGTATCATCAACAGCAGGATGATGGCCAGGCCATATGTCATGCGTTTCAACATGTTCGGCGTGCTCAGGACGGGGCGAAGGATAGTTCAAGGCTACTTGAGCCGTTAACACGAAGCAAGCACGCGCCGGTCAGGCGCGGCTTTTTTAAGCAATCTCTGCCGCCATTAGCAGCAGAGCGCTTTTTTTGCTAAATAGAGGTGCGACGATAGTTACGGTATTGCGGCAGCCAGAAGTTATTAGCGATCGCTCGCGACAGCACATCCTCTGACGTTACTACCGCCACGCCCGCCAGCTGTGCCGCTTTGCCAACCGCCATGGCGATCACTTTGGATACGCCCTGTATGTCTTTAATCTCCGGCAGCACCGGGCCTTCGCCGTCGTTTACCAGCGGCGAACAATCCGCCAGCGCGCGGCTGGCGGCCATCAGCATACTGTCGGTGACGCGGGTCGCGCCGGAGGCGATCACGCCCAGGCCAATGCCCGGAAAAATATAGGAGTTGTTACACTGGGCGATTGGATAGGTTTTATCTTTCCAGGTTACCGGGGAGAAAGGGCTACCGGTCGCGACCAGCGCAGCGCCATCAGTCCAGGCGAGAATATCCGCCGGAGTCGCTTCCACGCGTGAAGTGGGGTTAGAAAGCGGCATTACGATGGGACGTGCGCAGTGGCGATACATTTCACGAATAATCTCTTCGCTGAACAGCCCCGGCTGACCGGAAACGCCAATCAGGATATTTGGTTTGGCGTTGCGCACCACGTCCATCAGCGAAATTGCATCGCTCGGTAAATTCCAGCCGGTGAGGTTTTCGCTCTTCTGCACCAGCTTGCCCTGAAAGCCAAGCAGGTTCGGCAGTTTGTCGGTCAGCAGGCCGAAGCGGTCAACCATAAAGACTTTGGCGCGTGCTTCTTCATCGCTTAGCCCTTCCGATTTCATCTGGGCTATAATCTGTTCGGCGATACCACAACCCGCAGAGCCCGCGCCGAGGAATACCACGTTCTGATCGCGCAGACGGCTGCCCGCAGCGCGGCTGGCAGCGATCAGCGTGCCGAGCGTAACGGCAGCGGTGCCCTGAATATCATCGTTGAAGCAGCACAGCTCGTCGCGGTAGCGTTCCAGCAGCGGCATAGCGTTTTTCTGCGCGAAATCTTCAAACTGCAACAGCACGTTTGGCCAGCGGCTGCGCACCGCCTGGATAAACTCATCGACAAAGCGTTCATACTCTTCGCCGGTAATGCGTGGATGACGCCAGCCCATGTAGAGCGGATCGTTGAGCAGCTGCTGATTGTTGGTGCCGACATCCAGCACCACCGGCAGGGTGTAGGCTGGACTGATACCGCCGCAGGCGGTATAGAGCGACAGCTTGCCGATAGGAATACCCATACCGCCGATCCCCTGATCGCCAAGGCCGAGGATACGTTCGCCATCGGTAACCACGATCACTTTCACATTCTGCTTGGTGGCGTTTTGCAGCATATCTTCAATGCTGGCGCGGTTGGGATAGGAGATAAACAGACCACGGGCGCGACGGTAGATTTCAGAAAAATGTTCGCAGGCGGCACCGACCGTTGGGGTGTAGATAATCGGCATCATCTCTTCCAGATGATTATCGAGCAGACGATAGAACAGCGTTTCGTTGGTATCCTGGATATTGCGCAGGTAGACGTGCTTATCGTTATTGTTCTTGAAATCCTGGAACTGACGCCAGGCGCGTTCAGCCTGTTCTTCAATCGTTTCCACCGTTTCCGGCAGCAGGCCGTTAAGGTTGAAATCGTTGCGCTCTTCAACGGTGAAGGCGCTGCCTTTGTTCAGCAGGGGAAATTCCAGCAGGATAGGGCCTGCGTAGGGGATATACAGCGAACGTTTACTTTCGTAATCGAGTTCCATGCGGCGTTTGCTCCGGTTACAGGCACATTCTCTTAGGGGAAGTGACCAATGTTTTAGGATGACAGGGTGTGCCACGATCCTAAGAATATTCTCGCAGAAGTACAGCTTTTGTTAACGTCTGATAACAAAAGCTGTAAATTTTTTTTGCATGCAGAAGGGATAACTTGTTGTCAGATTACGCTTTTTGCAGCGTAACCACGTCCAGCTGGTGACAGCCGAGCGCCTGTAGCGCAGCGGCAGTGGCGGGCTGCTGTCGCAGTCGCGCCTCGCTGTTTTCTGCCAGTACCGCACGGGTAATCTGCTGGCAGTTCTCGCCATGCATATTAAGTAAAATCAGCGCCGCCTGTAGCGGAGGCAGGCTGGGGTTAAAAGCGGCGTTCTCAATGTAACCACCCTGATAGCAGGTGCCGCTGGCGGTTTGCAACGCGATGCCGCTGTGGGCCTGGCTGTAAGGCGCATGGCTGCGGTTAGCGGCAGCGATAGCCATCTGCGTCAGCGCATCGCCCGTCAGACGATAGCCGTGATCGACGTTATCCATCACCAGCGAGGTGATATTTAAATCGCGCGGACCAAAGGCGTCAGGCAGGTAGTCTGCCAGCGTTGTCACCGGGCGGTTCGGCAGACTGATGCGCAGCGCCGTGCCGCTGTTCAGCTCATTCATAAACTGGCGGCAGTGGCCGCAGGGTGTGTAATTAACGGTGATGGTGGCCAGGCCGCTTTCGCCGCGTAGCCAGGCATGAGTGACCGCGCTCTGTTCGGCGTGCACGGTTTGCTGCATGGTGGTTCCGATAAATTCCATATTCGCGCCGAAATACCAGTGCCCGCTGTTGCCGCGCGCAATAGCACCCACGTCGAATAGCGATATCGGCGTAATGGCGCAGGCGGCGGCTAACGGCAGCAGCGCCAGCGCCAGCGCGTTTTCATCTAATCCGCTCTGCTGGCAAAGCATTTTAACCTGGTCAGGTGTAAAAAAAGCGGCGAAATCCTCAGCGTCCAGCATCGGAAGAAGCGCAGCCTGTAAATCAGCCGCTAAGCCAGCAAAAGCCGGGCGAAAACGTAAATGCATTGCATGCCTCTTATAACGGGATCTGGCCCCAAATTGTAAAGCACCGGAATGGGGTTATATGTGATCTTTGTCGCTACAGCAATGCAAGGCATGAAATGAAATTACAAATTGCGCGATCTCTCGCAAAATTTAGCATGATCGCTGTAGTCTAGCCGAACAGCTTCAGCACCAGCGGGAAAAGGAAGGGCGCCAGTAATGAGGTAATAATGCCGCACAGCACCAGCGCCAGCGAGCTAAAGGCCCCTTCCTGAAAATCGAGCTCGGCGCAGCGTGCAGTACCCAACGCATGTGAAGCGTTGCCGATTGCCAGTCCGCGTGACGCTTTGGTCTTGATCCGCAACAGGTTCAGCAACATATGACCGAATACCGCGCCGAGCACGCCCGCCATCAGTACGCAGATGGCGCTGATTGCCGGGATGCCGTGCAGCGAGGCGGAAACGGCCATCGCAATCGGCGTCGTAACCGATTTTGGCATAATGGTGGCGGCAATTTCCGGTGTGGCACCGAGCCACAGGGCAATCGCGGTGCCGGAAACCATGGCGGTCACGCTGCCGATAAAGCAGATACTGATAATGGATTTCCAGCGTGCACGAATCTGATGCAGCTGTTCAAACAGCGGTAGCGCCAGCGCCACTACCGAAGGCTGCAACAGATGATTAAGAATTTCACTGCCCTGAAAATAGCGCGCATAGGGCATATTGATCAGCAGCAGTAGCGGAATAATGATCGCCATCGAAACCAGTAGCGGGTTGAGTAGCGAAATTTTTACCCGCGCTGCCAGCCGTCGGGCAGCAAAAAAGACCGCCAGCGTCAGCGGCAGCGACCACCAGATATCACTCATCTTTATTTTCTCCGATAATCGGCCTGCCGTGCAGACGATGAGAACTGTAACCTACGATCACCAGTACCAGCAGGGTACTGATAACACAGGAAATAACGATAGGCCCAAACTGGGCAGTGAGAATATCGGTGTAGTTCATCACGCCGACGCTAATCGGCACGAACAGCAGCGCCATATAGCGAATCAGCAGGTGGCAGCCAGGTTTCACCCAGTTTAACGGCACAATACGGGTACAGAGCAAAATAAAAAGAATCAACATACCGAGGATGCTGCCGGGAATGGCGATCGGCAACAGCGAAGAAACCGCAATGCCGGCATACAGGCAGAGATAAATAATAATGAAGGCGCGTAGGTAGCACCAGCAGGCAGAGAGCACGTTGGACATCGCAGACTCCTGTTTTAACTACAAATCATCATACGCTGAATCGCTTAACTGTGCTACCGATCACATTTATGTGCAAGGTGATGAGTGGCCTGGGCGAAGCGGCAGGGCTTTAGATAATGATAGTGTGCTAAATAAGAATATCGAAATATTAACGTGCAGATATGAAAGTAAAACGCTGGGTGTGGCGACTGATAAGAAGACAGAGAGGGATATCGCCTCGCCCGAGTGGGCGAGGCTTGCTGCAATAAAGGCTTTCCCATCGCTGAAGGTGGAGAAAACCTTATTACCGCTACGTTTATTTCACCGGCATACCGGGCTGTGCGCCGCTGTCTGCACCGAGGATAAAGAGATCTTTACCGCCCGGTCCGGCAGAGAGCACCATCCCTTCCGAGACGCCAAAACGCATTTTACGCGGTGCGAGGTTAGCGACAATAATAGTATGGCGGCCCACCAGTACCGACGGATCGGGATAAGCAGCACGAATGCCGGAGAAGATCTGGCGCGTTTCACCACCGACATCCAGCTCCAGACGCAGCAGCTTATCGGATCCTTCAACCAGCTCGGCGGTTTTGATCAGCGCCACGCGCATATCCACCTTCGCGAAATCGTCGATGGTAATGGTTTCGGCGATGGGATCTTCAGCCAGCGGGCCGGTTGCAGCCGGTTTCGCGGCGGCGGCGTCCTCTTTCGAGGCTTCAATCAGCGCATTCACCTTCGGCATTTCGATACGGCTGTAGAGCGCTTTAAACGGCGCAACGTCATGATTCAACAGCGGCGTATGAATCGCATCCCATTCCAGCTCGGTTTTAAGGAAGCCTTCAACGCGCTCGCTTAAGCTGGGTAACACCGGTTTCAGCCAGGTCATCAGCACGCGGAACAGGTTGATGCCCATGGTGCATATTGCCTGCAAATCGGCATCGCGGCCTTCCTGCTTCGCCACTACCCACGGTGCCTGCTCGTCCACATAGCGGTTTGCTACATCTGCCAGCGCCATAATTTCACGAATGGCACGACCGTATTCGCGGCTGGCCCAGGCTTCACCAATGCTTTCCGCAGCATCGGTAAAGGTCTTATACAGCGCCGGGTCTGCCAGCGTATCCGCCAGTTTGCCTCCGAAACGTTTAGCGATAAAGCCCGCGTTGCGGGACGCGAGGTTAACCACTTTGTTAACGATATCGGCATTAACGCGTTGCACGAAATCTTCCAGGTTCAGATCGATATCATCGATGCGTGATGAAAGCTTCGCCGCGTAGTAGTAGCGCAGGCTGTCGGCGTCGAGGTGCTCAAGCCAGGTGCTGGCCTTGATAAAGGTGCCGCGCGACTTGGACATTTTGGCACCGTTAACCGTCACGTAGCCGTGTACGAACAGGTTGTTCGGCTTGCGGAAGTTGCTGCCTTCCAGCATCGCGGGCCAGAACAGGCTGTGGAAATAGACAATGTCCTTACCGATAAAGTGATACAGCTCGGTGGTGGAATCTTTTTTCCAGTATTCATCAAAGTCGAGATCGCCGAGCTTGTCGCACAGGTTCTTAAAGGAACCCATATAGCCAATCGGCGCATCCAGCCAGACGTAAAAGTATTTACCCGGCGCACCTGGAATTTCAAAACCGAAGTAGGGCGCATCGCGGGAGATATCCCACTGTTGCAGGCCCGATTCAAACCACTCCTGCATCTTATTCGCCACCTGCTCCTGCAATGCGCCAGAGCGGGTCCAGGCCTGTAACATTTCGCTGAACGACGGCAGGTCGAAGAAGAAATGTTCGGAATCGCGCATAACCGGCGTTGCGCCAGACACCACCGATTTCGGATCGATAAGCTCGGTTGGGCTGTAGGTGGAACCACAGACTTCGCAGTTATCGCCATACTGGTCGGCAGCTTTACATTTCGGACAGGTGCCTTTCACAAAGCGATCCGGCAGGAACATGCCTTTTTCCGGGTCGAACAGCTGCGAAATGGTACGGTTTTTAATAAAACCGTTCTCTTTCAGGCGGCCATAGATCAGCGCCGACAGCTCACGGTTCTCATCGCTGTGCGTAGAGTGATAGTTGTCATAGCTGATGTTAAAGCCAGCGAAATCTTGCTGATGCGCCTGACTCATCTCGGCAATCATCTGTTCCGGAGTGATACCCATCTGCTGCGCTTTCAGCATAATCGGCGTGCCGTGCGCGTCGTCAGCACAGATGAACCAAACCTGATTGCCGCGCATTCGCTGGTAACGGACCCAGATATCGGCCTGGATATGCTCCAGCATATGGCCAAGATGGATGGGACCATTTGCGTACGGCAGAGCGCACGTTACCATTATTTTTTTCGCGACTTGAGTCATAGCGGGACACGTTTCTTCTGGTTAAAAAGGGTCTTAGATGGTAACCGAAAGCTTGACCCGGCGTAAACAAAGGGATGATCGCATTGCCAGGCAAACACGCTTTGCCTGGGCTTCTGGTATGCTTAAGCCGAAACTGATTATATCCGGCGGGCCTGGCAGCGGAGGCTGGTTGCGCGTTGGATATAATATAACCTGAACGATAAGGAGAAGGGATGAGTTCACAATCCCACGGGGCATTTTCGCCCGACACGCTGCGCGCTATGGTCGCCGGCATCTTGGCCACTTTTGAACATCCGACGCTGAAGCATAACCTGACCGCACTTAAGGCATTACATCATGTGGCGCTGATGGATGGCACACTGCATATCGACATTAAAATGCCTTTCGCCTGGGGCAGCGGCTTCGAAACACTGAAAGAGCAAGTCAGCGCTGAACTGCTGCGCATCACCGGCGCGCAGGCGATTGACTGGCGGCTGAGTCACGATATCGCCACCCTGAAGCGGGTAAAAAATCAGGCGGGCGTTAACGGCGTGAAAAATATTATCGCCGTCAGCTCCGGCAAAGGCGGCGTCGGTAAATCCAGCACCGCAGTGAATATGGCGCTGGCGCTGGCTGCTGAAGGGGCGAAAGTCGGCATTCTCGACGCCGATATTTACGGGCCATCTATTCCCACCATGCTTGGCACTGAAGATCAGCGTCCCGCCTCGCCGGACGGCAAGCATATGGCACCGATTATGTCGCACGGCCTCGCCACTAACTCCATCGGCTATCTGGTGACGGAAGATAATGCGATGGTGTGGCGTGGTCCGATGGCCAGCAAGGCGTTGATGCAGCTATTGAATGAAACGCTATGGCCAGAGCTCGATTATCTGGTGCTGGATATGCCGCCGGGTACAGGCGATATTCAGCTGACGCTGGCGCAAAACATTCCGGTTACCGGTGCACTGGTGGTGACGACGCCGCAGGATGTTGCGCTGATTGATGCGCGTAAAGGCATTGTCATGTTTGAGAAAGTTGAGGTACCGGTACTGGGCGTGGTGGAAAATATGAGCATGCATATTTGCAGCAACTGCGGTCACCATGAACCGATCTTCGGTACCGGCGGTGCGCAGCTGCTGGCGGAGAAATACCATACCCGTCTGCTCGGTCAACTGCCGCTGCATATCCATCTGCGTGAGGATCTCGACGTTGGCGAGCCGACGGTTATTCGTCGACCCGACAGCGAGTTTACCGCGCTTTACCGTGAACTGGCGGGTAGTGTTGCGGCGCAGCTTTACTGGCAGGGCGAGGTCATTCCAGGCGAAATCGCCTTCCGCGCCCTGTAAGCCTTTTTACAGCGCCTGCTGATAGAGTTCCCGTACCTGCTCACGCGTAGCGGTGCGGGGATTCGCTGGCGCGCAGGGATCGGCCAGCGCCTTGTCCAGCCAGTTTTCGATATCTTTCTCTTCAATGCCCAGTTCGCGGAATCCGGCGGGGATACCAACCTGACGGGCAAGCTGACGCAGCGCTTCAATCGCGGCGTGGCTGGCGGCTTCCTCATCCATTGCCGACGTATCAACGCCCAACGCGGTGGCGATGCGGGCGAAACGCGCTACGCTTGCCGGACGATTAAACGCCGCGACTACCGGCAGCAGAATCGCGTTGCAAACACCGTGCGGCAGGTTATGGGTAGCACCCGGCTGATGCGCCAGCGCATGCACCAGCCCCAGGCCCGCGCTGTTAAACGCCATCCCTGCCAGATATTGCGCGCAGGCCATCATTTCCCGCGCTTCGCGGTTGCTGCCATCTGCTACTGCGACCGGCAGCCAGCGATGAATCAGCCGGATAGCTTCCAGCGCGTTAGGATCGGTCAGCACGTGCGCGCCTTTGGAAACGTAGGCTTCCAGCGCATGTGTCAGCGCATCCATACCGGTGGCGGCGGTAACACCTGCCGGAATGCCCAACATGACGCCCGGATCGTCAACGGCGATATCGGGGATCAGGTGGCTGTCGATAATCACCTGCTTAACCTGACGCGCGCTGTCGGTAATCACCGCGTTGCTGGTCGCTTCAGCGGCGGTCCCGGCGGTGGTATTGATGGCTACCAGCGGTACGCCTGGCTGCTTCACCTTACCGACGCCCGCGTAATCAACCGCTTTGCCGGGATTGGCGGTAAGAATTTTTATTCCTTTCGCGCTGTCAATTGGGCTGCCGCCGCCGAAGGCAATCAGGAAATCGCACTGCTGCTGGCGAAAAGCGGCCAGACCCGCCTGCACCTGTTCTTCAGTAGGATTCGGTGCCACACCGGTAAACAGGGCGTAAGGGATATTCTGCCGTTGCAGGCTGTCGGTCAGGCTGCGTGTCAGGTCCAGTTCAGCCAGCTGCCCGTCGGTGACGATCAGCGCCTTGCCCCATTTTTTTTGTGCCAGCAGCTGTGCCAGATCCTCAATGGCCCCGTAGCCATGCAGGCTAATGCCCGGTAACGCCAGTAAAAAGCTCATCTTTATCTCCCACGATTAGTTACGCGGATGCCAACGGCATCCGGTGTAGCGGTTCACAAAAAGCGCGAACGCGATTCAAAAAAGATGCGACAACCTGAATTGTCGCATTTTAACTGAACTACACCACTACAACCGGTTCGGGTTTCGGGTATGGTTGAACGTGAAATAGCTTCGTGTTTAGTCGCTTTCTTGCTCGCTTATTGATAAATCGGACGTATCTAAACTGCTTAAATTTGTGCACCGTTGCACGCTCTCGGTTAGCCCTCAGATGCCGCCCACGCTCACCAGAGCGATTCACAGCGTTCATTGCTATCTCGTGATACCACTCGCCGTCCAGCTCATAAAACTTCCTGTAGTGGCTTCCTATGAATTCAAAATTAGAGGCCTGGTAAACCACACCCGCACGCCCGCAGCGCTCATCCGCGAATGACTGCACCCACTGAACAGACGGATGAAGCTGCTTTATCGCCTTTAGCGAATAGCTGATCGCCCTTGACTCAGAATTGCGAGGCATACAGTCGTGCAACCACATCCGGTTGAGCTCCATATATTCCCGATTACCCGTTCCCAGTACCACTCGCCGACCACTGTTCGGTTCATGGCGTAGCCGAACTGGAGCACACCAACCAGATCACGCCCGGAGAATACCCCCAGATGCAGGTATGAATTATTAACGAAACGGCCTGAATAATGCTTTGCGACAACGATAGCTCTTGCCAGCCAACAGGGGATAGTCTCGACCCTTAGTTCGTGTGAACCGTAACCGACTACCTGGCCGTCATACATGACGGGCGCAGGCTTGGTTAGTACGCGTGATTTGTTCTCTTTTCCCACTATCTTGTTCTTGCCCTGTGGGATGCTCTGCGGCATTCGAGATTGATATGAGACGTTTGCAGCGCGGGCACTTGACCTCTACGCTATTAAAAACGCCCTTAAACAGCAACTTATTGCAGTTCTTACAGCGGATTTCTTGCATTTTTGACCTCCGTTATAATTTAATGGAGGTCATTTTATTTACGCCTGTTAGTTGGCGGGGTTTACTACATCATAATTGATCGATATCACCGATCAATTATTCGTTAATCGATCGGTGTTGGTGTTTTATTCGGGTGTTTCGGGCCACTCAATGTCCGGGGCCACGCTGGTGTCCACACGGTTCAACAATACCCGGTATTTTTTCCAGGCCGTCTGCAACGCGGTTTCTTCGTCTGTGGCAATGTCGAGGTCTACGGCATCCTGTAGCGGTGCAATAGCCGCCGCTGCCGCCGCCAGCAGGGACGATTTTTTAGATTCCGCATTCGCTATCAATTCATCCTGCGTAGGCGCTGGCTGGTCACCCCACGCCGGTAGCCCATCATCACCCGTCACCATGATTTTTCCTGCCGGGGCCGGGGTGGAGCCAAATTCCTGGTAGATTTCGTCACTAACAGGCTTGGCGTCATCCGGCCACATCCCGACGTCGTTGTAATCGCTAAAAAGTGACCCCGGGAATAGCAGGTTTTTTGATGTGCTGTAGTAGTACTGTTCCATAATTAATATCCTGTAGCCTCAAAATACACACCAGAGATTCCGTGGTAATCCCAGTTAGCACAAGCTGCAACTTTCATCTGTGATTTGCTGATTGCCTTACCGTATGCAGAAATAATTTCTGTGGAGTTGTTTCCGGCCTGAGAAATGGCCGTAACACTCATTGATGCGCAGGCGCTCGGAAATGGAATGGGGAAATTTGCAGTGACTACTGTATTATCACCAACATTGACGATCCCCCATTGTCTGATAATTCCGGTTGTTGTGTCTTTGTGCCAGCCATTGGTTGCTTTTGAAGCGGTATTTTTGAGCTGGTAGCGACCATCACTTTCGCCTTTTGAGTATGCGCCAACATCACTTGCTGAAGGCTTATTCCCGGTGGAGTAAATTGTACCTGCTACCGATGGAACATTGAGAATTTTTTGTCCATCGGTTGAACCTTCTTTTCTGAACGCTATATACAAACTACCGTTACCTTGCTCAATTAGAATATTACGACCTACAGTGCCAGTCCCCACTCTTGTATCGGTTAAACCTATGCCAGGATACTCCTTAGTTATAGATACGCCAGCGCGGAAAGTAACACCGCCCTGGAATGTACCACCATTAGTCGCACTGACCGCATCAACATCAGATGCTTTTGGTTTATTTTGAGTGTTATATTGTGCTGCCCACGGACTCCAGTTAACCGTATTCGAAGGTTTACCTCGTGAGTATATCTGGCCTGTAGAGTAGGTAACATAAATTTGCGCCACAACAGAGTTTTTCAGCACGAGCAACGTCCCGGCCACCGACTCAGGGTAGTTGGTGCCTGACGTTGCATTAGTATTCAGATTCTGATAGTAAATGCCAGGAGTCTGGTATGTATTCAGGTCGGCGCCAGCCCCAATAGCAGTAGACAGACCAAAGATATCCTGTGACGTGACATTAACATTCCCTGTCAGCGAATGGCCATTAATGGTTGTGGTTTTAGGCACGCCATTAAGGTTATCCAGAGCAGCTTTCTGTGCCGATGCGCCTTTATCTTTAATCTCACTTAGCAGGTTATCGCGTAGCAGAGCGTTTTTATTGACGATGGACTTAATTGCTGCGGCTAACTGATTAAGCTGCGTTTTAACCGGCGTAATTCCGCTTTCCGTTAAAACATTTAATAGCTCGGCCTGTACGATATTAAACCAGTCCTGTCCCGGCCAGCTTGGGGACTGAGTACCTGCCCCCTCTGTAAACCAGCGCGTGGTATTATCCTGCATGGCGCCGACTGCGGGCATTGACGAAACGCCGCTGTTATTGTCCAGGTGAAACATAATTATTCCTCGTCGGGATAAATAAATTTATAAATCTGGTGAGCCGGTTTATATTTTTCCAGCAGACATTCCAGCGCGCCGGAGTCATAAACCCGCAGCGGCGTTAAACAGTTATCCAGCACGGTAGCATTGCGGTAGCTGACGCCGTTTTTAACATTGACGTTGGTGGTATATTGCCCCTCGTCAGAATCCGTTAACTCAACGTCATAGCCATATTGCGCAGCCAAATCCTCATAGAACGGACGGCACAGGCTACCCACCATTTTTAGCTTGTTATCCGCCGCAAGCTGGCGGGTGTTAATCGTGCCGGTTTCGCTGGTGCAGTCCGGTAGCCCCAGAAACCGCTCCCAGTCCTCCAGCAGCAGCGTTGACGTTATCGGAAACCGTTCATCCAGCATCCGGGTAGCTACGCTGTCGGCGGTTTTGAGCGAGTCAGACAGCGCTCCGGCCAGCGCGGCCAGCCTGCTTGATGGCGCCTTATTCCATGCCCGGCCCACAGGCAGCAGTTGCAGAAACGCAGTCTGATACGGCGTCAGATATTCAGCCTGATCGCGCTCATCAATCTGCATATCGTTATCTACAGCCATGTGATTTCGCCCACCGTCAGCAATTCGGTTGCTTCGGAATACAGCACGTCATCGGCAGGCGAACGCAGCTTAAAGTCGGTCAGGCCCGATACTTTAGCGATAGCCCGGATAATATGGGACTGCGCGAGGGAGCCGCCCGGCTCGGACTCGTTATAAAACAGCGATACCAGCGCGCTTTTTACGGCGTTTTGCATGGCCTCGGTATTCGGGGAAATTAATATTTCCATATCCACGGGCTTTGGCGTGGCCGCAAATACCGTAATAACAATGCCGTCCGGCGCGCCAACAATTAACCCTGTTACCGGGTCTTTATGCGAATAGATATATTCCGAAACGCGGGTAATATCCGCCTCTTCGGGGAATATATTGTCGTTGTTATCCATAACGAACGTCACACCCACCGTGCCGCCGCCTTTCCAGGTTGGCAGGCACCAGGCGCGGGTTACGCCTGTGCATTCACGCGCCCAGCGCACATAATCATATTTATTGCCACCGAACGGCGGATACTGGACACGAAATTCCAGCCGGGCCAGCAGCTCGCCGACGCTTTCAATATCCGCACCGCCGACAATCCCCGCAGTGGTGATACCCTGCGCGATAACATATTCCAGCGGTGTGACCAGCGTCAGCGCCGTACCGGCAGCAACGTTGCCACCGGCCCCGGCATTAATCGCCGTGAGAACGACATCCAGTGTTCCGGCAGCACCTGCGCTTGCCGCTTCGGTGTTGATATACAACTCGCCGTCAGCGCGCTGCCAGCGCGTATTAGCGGGGATGGTGACGGCATCCGTCACCGTCATTGTGACTGTGCCACTGGCGGCGGTCGCCTGCTTACGGCGCACGCCCCAGTGCTGGCAGTGTTTCAGCAGTTCGGCTTCGTCGGCATCGCTGGCGATAATCTGGCGGCTCACCCACGACACATGCTCATGAACACCCGCCGCCAGCCCGGCATTAGCGTAGGCCAGTGCCCCCAGGGTGGTTTCGTTGGCCTGCGGCCAGGTGCCCGGCAGGCGCTGCTGAACGTTCTGTTCTGTACGGGCGATCAGGTCAGTGAGGCCCGGCGCTTTATACGGCATTTAAACCCCGCTAAAACTGGCTTTAAAAGTGAATGGTTGGGTGGTGCCGTCCGGTAACGACAGTTCAATTTCAAGCAACAGCATTTCCTGCCCGTTCTGCCTGACGCGGCTCGCGTATACCGCGATTTTTGTCACGCGTCCGGCGGCTTTCAGCCACTGCAACGCTTCCAGCGCGTAAGCCGCTGCTCTGTCCAGAACAGACTGGAGCGTCTTTTCACGCGAGAGCAACCACAGCCGCGAACCGATTGGCCTGTCGCGATAGCTGTCGCCCCACCAACCCCGGCGATCACCATCTGAGCCGGGCAGCTCGTCGGAATCCTGCGCCCGGCGGTCAGTAAACAGCGAAATAATCACCGCTGTCGTCAGTGTGCTGTCGGTGAGCATATCGATACCGTCCAGCGCGATATCCCCGAGCCCGTTGTCCCAGACGATCGCAATATCTGTCGTCATTGCATCGGCCCCGTTGTGCCGTCACTGTCGCCCTTGTGGGTGTGTTTGTCGGTCGATTTGCCGTTAATAATCGCGTCGGGCGCCGTGATATGGCTCTTAAACTGGCTCTGCCCCGTGACGGTCAGCCCTTTCTGAATCTCAACGTCGCCGGTAATGACAGTTTTCGGGGTATCCAGTGTTACGCTCTCATCGGCGTACACCTCGACGGTTTTACAGGTAATAATCAGCCGCCCGTCCTGGGTCAGGCGCAGCCGGTGCCCTTCGTAGTGATAAAGGCCAGTGTCGCCCGCTTCAAGCCCTGTAGGCCGATAGCGGCGGTCTTCAACCACCAGAGCGACAGCATGGTCGCGGTCAGCCCCGACACAGCCAATAATCGCCTCAGCCCCGGCGAGCGGGACGCTAATCAGCCCGTAGTTCTGGAGGCGCTCAACGTCATCCGGGGTTTCGTCATCGAGCATCGACACCTGGACGTTCTGCGCCTTCAGCGAATCATTGACCATGTTCACCACGGCGCGGCCCAGCATCAGGCGTACACGGCGCATAACCGGGGCCAGCATACGGCTCAGGGTCATATCATTCATTACGGGCGTTTCTCCGGGTGTTTGCGATAATATTCTTCGACCAGAGCATCAACGCCGCCGCTGGACTCCGCTTTTTTGTTCTTACGGCCTTTGCTGTCCGGCTCAACCGGCACCAGGTACGCATCGCGCGGTCCCAGGGTGAGCGTGGTTGTCAGTCCGTCCCGATCGTCGAGCGACAGCACGGCCTTGCTGACCAGCAGCGGCCCGGTTGTGATACCGAATTTCGACGCGTCGATATCGACCAGCACATTAGGCAACCAGATACTGCCGTCCCGGCGCTGCCAGCCGTCCAGCTTTGCCTCAAACTCAACCGACTTTGCCAGGCGGCGGCGCTGCTCACGAACGGCGCGGGCGGTGGCCGTCTGCCCGGTGGTTTTGCTGTCCGCAAGAATGATTGTCGGACGGTAGCGGGTGACTTCCGGGTCAGTGGTACTGCCTTTCTGGCTGGCAATAGCGGCGGCTGTCTGTGTGTCGCCGGTTTTGCCGCTGGCGCGCCCGTGACCAACAACGCGGTACTCGCTGAACCGGTCACGAAAATCCTCGTTGTAGTCCAGCTCCAGCAGGTTATCGCCCAGCACCAGGGTGTCGCTGTACGCCGCGTCTGCGTGGGTGAAAACCAGATCGCCTGCGGCGTTGGTTGTCATCAGTACGCCACGGGCACGGGCAGCACGGCCCAGCGCCTCGTATACCGTCTCTGAATAGTCCAGGGTGAATGACGGAAACGGTGCCGCCGATTCGCTGTCAGTCAGCTCCCGGCGCACAGCAATGCCGTAGGGCGCGGTCAGGTCGCTGGCTATCTGCTGTAACGTCCGGTTCTTCCACTGACCACCCTTGTAGATGGCGGCGCAGTCCACCAGGTCAGCGGTTTTGTCGCGACCGGTGATCGTAATTTTCATGCTGTCCGCCTGCATCTGGCGACGGCGCCCGTCGGTGTAACCGGTAATCACAACGCGATCGTCAATCGTCAGCGTGAACGGCTTACCCGGCGCCAGAGACGACAAATCCGTTTCCACCTGAACGTTAACGCCCAGGTCGAAATAGCCGCTCAGGGACTCAATCGAGCGGTTGATCGTAATCGACGTCCACCCGGTAAAAATTTTGCCGTCCACGCGCAACGCAACGTCATTCATCAATCACCTCGATATCCACACCACCCGGCACAAACAGCGGATTGTCGACGCTGTTACGCCGCGCCAGCCTCTGCCACTGCTGCGCGCTGCCGGTCTGACGGTACAGCGTCACCAGCGCGGGTTCAGTTCGGGCCAGCCGGACAGAACTCACACCAGACAGGCGTAGCCCGCGATGGCGTAAATCCTGCACCGTCAGCAGGCGCAGGCGGGTAATCGCAGCGCTGTCTGTTGCATAACCGGAATCTGCCGCAGTCAGTGCCGCCGCATCGAGGGCGTTACCGATATCAACGGCGACCCGTTCAATGTCGGTGCGGCTCTCGAATTGCGGCCAGTCACTTTCAATCACGCTGACGGTACTCTCTGAGGTTACCGCCGTTGAGCTGGTCGCTGGGATTATTACGTCTGACACACTGGCAGCAGAGGCAACCGAGCTTGCCGTAGTGGCGTCGGCGGTCAGTTGCGGCGCATGAGGGGTAACGTCCACGCTGTCGGCATCGATGGCCTGCGTCAGCACGCCGGAGGCCGCTGCCGCCTGCCCGGCCAGCGCGCCGGTACTGGCAACGTGGAACAGCACGGCCACATTGCTGACGGCGGCGTCAGGGATGTGGGTGACATCAACAGAGGCCTGGCGTTTGTTGAGATGCACGCCCAGACGCTCGTAAGCCCGGAATGCGTTTGAGGCGTCGCATATATTGGACAGGCCATCGAGCGCACCGAGGACATTTGCCGCCAGCAGCGCGGGGGCGTTCAGCATCCCTTCGGCGGAACCTTTTACCGCAGCCACGGCGCCCAGCAACTGATTGACGTCATCGAGCACGCCGATATTCTCCACGGCATCATAAACGTCATCAAAAACGCCAGTGATGGCGTTCAGTACAGCGGTTGCGCCCGCCGTGCCTTCCTGCACGGTTTGCCATGCGCTGGTCAACGTATCGCCCAGGCTGCCAAAGAGGCTGTCCTTCTGGTTGGCGACGGCGTTTGCCGTGTTCTGCGTAGCCTGCGGCGCGTTGTCTGTCGCCGCAGGGTATACGGTTATCGTAAACTCATAAATGTTTAGTTCGTCAGCGCTGCTGCGGCATTCGAACGAGTCCACCATCACCTGCTGAGTGCCAAATTCCGGGTGAACAAGTTCGGCGCTGCCCGCGGCCTCCAGTGCATCAATCAGGGCGTCGCGCTGCGTGCTGGCGCTGTTGCCGAGCACAACGGCGGTAAACGTCCGTTCACGCAGTTTACGACCCAGATCGTTGGCGCCACCGGTATCGCGTAGCGGGTACTCGCGTTTGACGATGCGACGCCCACCGCTTTGCTTCTGCTCACGGTAGACCAGGAACGGCACCCCACGCAGGCTACCGGTGCCGGTGACCGCTCCCCTCAGTCCGAGGGAATCACGGGCGCTGTTAATTGCAGCTACTGTGCTTTCAAACATACGTTAAAACCCCGGAATAAAATTGGAGCCGGTGTAGACATTCAGCCCCATCCCGGACTCGTTAACGGTCGTGCTGGTCAGGCGCAGACCATCAGCCAGCTCGACCTGAAGCCGCGCATTAGCCTCAACTTTCTGCTCCTGCGGTGGCGCCGGGTCTTTGTTGTCCCATTTGCTGTACATGTCAGCCACAAAACCACCGAGATAGTCACCCACGACGCCGCCCAGCGTGGCACCCGCAATAGTGCCTAACGGCCCGGCAATAGAGCCGATTGCACCGCCCACCCAGGCGCCCGCCGTACTGCCCACTGCACCGCCTTTGTCGTGGAGACTGGTATTCTCATCAAGCAGTGTGGGGGCCAGCATGACGGCACTGAGCGCGGGGCCACCCAGACGGCGGGCAAGGCCACCGCCTGCCTTGCCGAGCCAGCCCAGCGCCTGCCCACCTTTCGCCGCAACCCGGCCCACAGCCGTACCGCCCAGCCACTTACCCGCCGAGCCGAGCCAGCCGCCCACAGCCTTACCCGCGCCGGACAGCGCATTCCCTGCGCCACTGAATAAACGGGAAACAATGTTTGCTTTCTTCGGTACGGCGGCTGGGAGTGACGGTGATACCGGAACGCGACGGGGTTTATTTCGTCCCGGGCCGCGCTTACGTTTCCCTTCGCCGGTGTAGACATCGCCGCCACCCATGCCGCCGACAGGCCAGTTGGTGACAAAAACCTGCTGTACCAGTTGAGGGTTGGGAATGACACCGGGCAGGCCCGGAGCACCACCGCCATTGCGGCGGTTACGCATCCACTTATAGGCACGGTACGGTGTCCGAATGGGCCAGCGAGCCAGTTGCCAGGCAGGGCGCGCCAGACTGGCGCCAGCGCGCAGCATCTTATTAGTCAGCCAGATACCGCCGATAACTGCCGCCAGCTTCTTGAGGCTGACGATGTTATCGTCCACCCATGACAGCGCCTGTCGCCCGACGCTCAGGGCGCTCCAGGCTTTGCGGGCGCCGCTCTGAATCGCGTCAAACGTTGAGTTAAAGCGGGCGGCCAGGCGGTCGGTGATGCGGTCAAGCTCGCTGATTCCATGGACGTCCGGCTTGCTGATACGGTCATACCAGGCCAGCACGCTGCGTAACTGATTTTTCAGGCGCTCAAACGGCCCCTTGTTCATCAGCTTGTCGGCGAACCCCTCCCAGACGTCGCCCATCTGGGCGGTCAGGCCCGTCCAGGAGTTCATGGCGTTCTTTTGTGCGCCCTTCGCTTCATCTTTTAGTAGCTGAAAAACCAGGCCAATTGATTTAGCCCCTAGCTTTCCAGTCTCCCCAAGCCTTCGGACTTCCCGCTCTGATTTCCCTGTGGCTTCAGCCAGCGTTCTGTACACATTAATGCCGTACCCGGTCAGGATATTGGCATCGGCGGCGGTAATTTGCTGACGGGCAAACATCTGCTTGAGCTGCATCGATGCGCCCTGGGCGGCGCTCAAATCCCACCCCTTGAGTGCGCCCTGATCTTCCAGCATGGTGATAAAGTCCTGAGCGCCTTTATCCGTCATGCCGAACGCTTTGGACGAGGTGAATTCCTGCATCACACCCGTTAAACCCCAGGTGCTGTCCTTCGCGTTCTGGATAGCCCAGGCCATCATTTGCTGGGCGTGGGCCTTGTCGCCCTTGTACAGTGAGTTCAGCGCAATACGCTGGTTTTCACGGGTCGCAGCGATATCGATAAAGAACTTTTTCGCTGTGTAACCGGCACCAGCCAGGCCCAGCGCACCCGTTGCGATGCCCCTGAATGCGCCGGTAGCTTTAGCGCCGAGACGGTCTATGGAGTTGGAGAGTTCAACAACACCGGCGCGCATACTGCGCATGGCTAACCGGCTGCTGCGTGCCATTGAGCCGATGTTGCCGGAGAACTGACGGGAACGCTGGGCGATGTTGCCCATCAGGTCGATAATGATTGATGCGCGTAGGTTTCGCCCGGCCATGTGATTATTTTCCTTTGGTGATTTTTTCAGCCTGCTGGCAGTACCGGAAAAGCCTTGATAGCGGCTGGGCCATCGCCCACTCGGGGCCACCTTTCATGATGACCCCGACCGCTATCGCAGCCCGCTCGACATCATTCCGATACCGCAGCCACTCGCCCCCGTTCTGACGCCAGCTTTGTCGCCGCTGCGGAGTCTTTCATCTCGGACGCGATGGTCAGACGCTCAAAATCGCCGGTTGACAGTTTCTTGAGCATGACCACCGACAGCGGCCCCTTGATGCAGCCCACGCTGCTAATCTGGCGGCGTAGCAACTCGACACCCATTTGCGCCGCGCTGGACACCAGTTGCGGGCCGTTGCGGGTTTCGACAACGCGTTCGGATGCGAGCTGTGCGTCAATGATGTCGCCCGCCGTCAGTTCGCGAAACGTGACGTCATACTGCATTTCAGCGTCTTCACCGGTGCCGTATGGCAGGCCATCTGCCAGGCGAAAACCGCCGTTTTTAAGCTGCTCCAGAATTTCCTGCTCCAGCATTACTGCTTCATCCCGTTGTGACATGGTTTCCCCTTATGCGATGCGCTTACTTTCTTTTGCGGTGAATGAAATGGAGATTTCGCCCCCATCGTTTTTCGGCTCGTCTGACTGCCAGGCATTCGCCATGAGCCAGGTTTCGCCCGTATCCGCCTGGAATTCGACGGTGACGTTATCCCAGGCGATGACTTCATCCAGCCCGATATCCCCGCCGCCCGGAATTTTGCATTCCACTTTCGCGGCGCGGGGCTTGCCTTTCCAGCCATAGACGCGGGAGCCAATAACATCCTCGCGGGTGGTGCCGGACGGGGTGAATGATGCCCCCTCCATTGTTTCCAGTTCGCGGCCATTCACACGGATGAACGCAACGCCCTGGCGCTGATTTCCTGCCATAAATCCTCCTTACTACAGGATGAAGCGGAGCTGTTCCGCGAAAATTCTGAACTGGTTAATCAGGTTCGGCCCGGCCAGCACATCGATGCGATTACGGTCGCTGCTGTTGCGCGTGACCAGCAACTCGTCCTTGTACGTGTCGAAGTCTTCAACCAGCCCGGCAAGCTCCCATTCCTGGAACAGGGCCAGCAGCTCAGTTTTGATAATGGATGGCGTCACAACCGCCTGACCCGGCGCAAAGTTCGTTCCATCATCGGCCAGCTTATGGCGCGGGAATTTCTGGGTGATGCGCACACGGGTTGAGTAACGCAGATAACTGAGCGTGGCGATGGTGTTCACGTCCAGGTAGGACGGGTCAGGGTCGCCGTAGCTGTTTGTGCGGTACATTGTGATCAGACGTTCAATCTGCACCTCGCCACCGTCATTCACGGTGAACGTTGAGATGCCGTCGAACAGCAGCGAATTACGCTCGGCCCACGTAAAGCGGTCTTTCAGCTCAGGCGGCATCAGGCCCGGAATCGTCAGCGTCTGGAGCGGGCGCGCCGGGTCAATCGTGAGCGATGCAGCAGCAACCGCGCAGAGGCTGGCGCACCAAACGTACTGCGGCTGTGGTGTGGCCGGAACGCCCAGGCAGCAAATCAGGTGATCGTTACGGCTCAGACCAAACTCAGTCAGTCCGCCAAGAGTGCCGTGGTACGACGTCACCGCGAAGCCGTCCGCCTGATTCACTGGCCCCCAGCGGTCTTTCAGCTCGGTGCGCAGCAGGTTCAGGTTAGGCTCATCGAGATACGGCATGACGATGTATTTGTACTGCTGCTCGCCCATGTTCGCGACAGCCGCCGCAATGCTCGGGTTATCCGTTGCACCGGCAGGATACGTAACACTGGCATTAATGCTGCCCGGCAGCGCCTCGCCACTGTAGTAGTTCCAGCGGACGTCCGTTGGCGCCGAGCGCCCGGCAAACTTTGCCGTCAGCACGATATCGGCGTGTGTGTCATCGCCATCATCGCCCCCGGCATCCGGCACGACCTCCGCCGTTACCGGCAGGTCTGAGGTGCCGTTAATCAGTTCCGCCAGTGCATCGGCAATCTGTGCGCCGGTATCATCCGTCAATACAGAAACCGCCAGGCGCGTACCACCAACATAGGTCACCAGCACACCGCTGCCGGTGGCCGTACCATTCAGATTGATGGTTGCCGCCTCTGTGCCGCTGCCGTCGCCCTGCGGGATGCACCACAGCTCCGCCGTGCGGTTGATATCCAGAAACGACTGGCACATCAGGTGCATCATGGAGCCCTGACCAAATGCCGCCGACGCCTGAGACGCGGAATAGATGCGAAGGGGTTGATCGTTAATCGCTGACCCCACAGGCTGGCCGTCTTTGGTTGCGCGCTGGCCGAACATCAGCACGCGCTGGCGCGGCTGCGGCGTTCCGGTTACCGCGTTGCTGTTATCGAATTCGATGTAGGTAATCGGTACGCGCAACTCACCGGCGCCGGGAACCTCGTTGAAAGAAATATCGCTCATTTCGCTTTCGCCTTTTTGGTTTTCTGCGTGGACTCAATCACCACCACATCACCGGCAGCGGCACGGCGCAGCCAGTACGCATTGCGCGGCTTGCTGGCACCCGCTTTGGGTAACAGCTTCATTGTGCGCGGGTCGCGAACAGATCGCCCCGGCGCTGGCCTGATGAAAAACAGGTCTTCAGCCATCGTTATTCTCTCTCTCGTTTACGTTGATATGGGCTGCAAATTCCGGGGTGCCGTCCGGCAGGCACCACGTCTGCCAGTGCCGTTCGAAGTCATCGAGCGAGCTGGTATCTGTGTCATCCGGTAGTGGTGTCCGGGCACTGAAATACAGGCCATACAGGGCGACGCCCTGACTGCCCTGGGCGTCGGTATACAGGTTTTGCGCTTTAGTCAGCGCCAGCCCTGTTGACGGCCCGAATGAGCGGCCATTCACACTGGAAACCAGACGCTCGACAATCTGGTACACGCCGAGACGGTCAGCCTCGCGCCCGTTGAGCAGCTCTGCGGCCACGTAGAACACCCAGCGGCTTTCCACCTCGCGGCGGGTACGCCCCTCACCGCAACCGAGCCAGGCCAGATAGACCGCAGGCGGAGACATCAGAATCCGGCGAATATCGATATCCGACCAGGTACCGGGGTGGGTATCGACCTGGCGCAGCGTGGCGCCGAATACCTCACGAACGCGGGCCAGCAGGGCGGTTTCCGTTTCCCCAATCATCAGATAAACCCCCGTTGCTTACGTGAGAACACCAGCGGATCGGCCACCACCTGCGCCAGATTTTCACTGTCCGGCGCGGTGGCCGTATCAGCGTCAACGCCGAGCGGGGTTTTGCCATCGCGGACGCTTTCGAGCCAGCGTACCGCGTCTTTGTAACGCTGCGTGGCCTGCTCGGTGGCGCGCATGTCGTTAAGGTAATACCAGGCAATGACGCAGCACTGCTGCGCCAGCGCGCCGGGCACCACGGACAGCGGCAGCGTGTAGCGGGCGGAGATATAGCTGTCAATCAGGGCGCTGGCGTCATTCAGCGCGTTCTGAATAATCGCATCATCAGGCTTGCCGTCTTCGGTCTTGCTACTGGTGAGCAGGTCGAGGTTGCGGCGCTGGTAACGCAGACACATATCGCTGACCGTGGCGTACATGATTAACCCTCGTTGGTTCCGGCCAGAGCAGCTTTCAGTTGCTCGCTGGTGATGGTTTCACCCAGCGCGTCACAGACCGCCGCCACGCGCGGGGCGCCTGCCCTGGTAAAGTGCTCAGGGTTACCTTGCTCAAGTCCTGCAATCGCCGCCAGAATACGTGTATTAAGCTGGACAGTATCCACGTGCTCACCATCTAACTGGGTGGCGATTCCCTCTTCAGGCTTCACGTCGTCCATGACCAGAACGTCCATCCCCCGCGATTCACCGTCCGGCGACGCTGGCGTTTCAGATACCACAGCGACAGAGAGCACCGGGTCAGCTTTAAGCACGGCGAGCTGTTGAGCGGTAACGCCGTCAATGGTGCTTTTACCGCGAACCAGTGAATAACCCGCACGGCGGTAGACCGGGCGCGGACATTTGACTTCCACACAACAAAGCGCTGCGCCGCTTTCCTGAGCCCCATCGCCAGCATTGCCAGCGCTGTTTTTAATTTCGTCAGACATGACACAGATTTCTCCTTTAAACAGGGATTAAAGGCGGCGTGAACCGCCTTTAAATGGGCTTACAGGTAGTCAGCGACAATCAGTTTCAGCTTGCCTTTCATCTCGTTAGAGACGGTGGTATTCCCCTCTGCAAACAGCTCGCGGTTCAGCAACTGCGTGGCCTGTTTTTCCAGACCGGCTGGGACAACAATGTGCGTTGGTTTCAGGCCGAGTTTTTTGCCGCCATCACCTTCAAAGCCACGCATCATCTGCCAGCCACCCCAGAGATTGCCCAGGGTCAGGTCACCCTTAACGGCGACGGCCATCTGCCAGAAAGAAAACCCGGCTGCACGGCGGGCACTGGCACCGAACAGGAATTCGTTTTCCATGAAGACGTGATCGTCGGTTACGCTGGTTTTCGTAATGAGCTCGGGCTTGCGGCGCTCCTGGAAAATCAGTGGTTTTACAGCTCGGGAGCAGTCCAGCAGATAGAACGGCAGACCTTCCCACGGCACATCCTCACCATCAGCATTCTTACCCGGCGCCTGAGTCAGGATGTTGGAGACATTGACCACCGTACCTGTCCCATCCACGTTCGGGTAAACCGGGTGCTCGTCATCAAAGAAGTTCTGGCCGTCATAGCAGGCCTGGCTGAATCCGTCTTTCAGCAGCGCAAACACCAGTTCGTCCGGCTGAACACCCGCAGCGCGGCCCATCTCCTGGAAAACCGGGCGATAAACTCCCAGGTTGTCATCCTCAAAATCGTCGCGGGGGATGCCGACGGTGCCCTGGTAGGTTTTGTTGGTGATGGTGTAGCCATGCGCCTGCATCTGCTGGATGGTGCGCTTACCAACCCACTCGACCAGCGACGGGAATTTACCCAGCCAGCCGTATGTGTTGGATTTAGATGATGACGGTACTGTCATCGCAATTTCTGCATACTGTGACGGGGCATCGCCCAGACCGCCCTGAAAATCCTTGCGGTAGGTGGTCATCAGTGCAGAGATTGAGGCCGGGGTAACGATCATGCCTGTTCATCCTCTTTGAGTTTCTGATACTCCGCATCGGTGATGCCGAGCGCTTTAGCTGCCGCTTTCTCATCTGCTGAAAGCGCTGCCAGCCGCTCTTTCTGCGACTGCTCCACGCCTGGCGTGGTGACGGTCTGCATGGCAGACAGCGCGGCGATAGGCTGCTTCTGGTCGAGCTGCGCCGAGAGCGCGGCAACGCCAATCTGCCCGCCGAGCTGCTCGAAGTAACCACGTTCGCATTTGAAAATGCGGCCTTCCTGTTCGGCTTTATCCAGTACGGCGGACAGTGTGGCAGTGGAATGCTGGCCGCTTACTTCCGCCAGTTGCTTACGCACGGCGTTGTAGGCCTCGACCGGGACATACTTCGTCAGGTCAACGGCACCCGCTGACGCAGTTCTGGCGGTTTCCAGTTCGGCAGAGAGCGCCGCGACCTTGCCCGCTTCAACTTTGATAGCGTCGAACGCGGACAGCGCAGCCGTTGCCTGCTCGTCAGTGATTTCCGCTTTTTCGGGCACGGTAATGCCCAGACGCGCCAGCAACTGACGCAGCTTTTCGTTCATGGGGTGGTTCTCCTGTTGAGGTGAATCGTCGGGGAATTTCGCAGCCAGCGCCGCCAGGCGTTTCATGCCCGTCGCGCCGGGGTCGTTTGTCAAAGCAGCCATGCGCAACGACGTTGGCTCGCCGTTGGCGGCATAGGGGAATACAGCAGAGAGATAACCGAATTCCCCGTTGTCGATACGCTGGCGGGCAACGGGCGTCCAGCGGGGCCTGATGAACAACCCCTCGTTTTCGCGCCACTGCATTTCGTCAGCGTTAAACCAGCCAGCAGCCGCCAGAGACTCCGGAGGGAGCGCAATATCCTTCTGCATCTTGCGAAGCTGGTTGTGCTCGTAATCAATCAGCACGTCCTGGCCGAGGGCACGCACGCCAGCAATCAGCCGGGCGGCGATATCGGCATTCATCAGCCAGCCTTCCGGCACGTCTTCCGGACGGCCATCGCGGGAACGGAACCGACCGGCAGGCAGCAACTGATACCAGCCATCATCAACGGCGGTCGCGGCCAGCATGGCAATACCGACAGGGGCTTTTTCTGCTCCGGCGTTCAGAATGGCGACGGCGATAGCGTTTTTGTTCATGGCCTGCTCATGTAAGTGACTGAGCGGCCATTTTCAGCGGTACGCGTGAGGGGATGGGTTTATTACGTTTGACTACTGACAGAGGGGGAAACAGCGAAAAAATGGGAAACGGGGCGGGAGGGTGTCGCGGGTCGCGTTCAAACCCCGTTTAATTCGCTCTGAGAGCGTTTAAAAGATTGCGGGCACCTCATTGCGCGCCCTGAATCGTATCACGCCCCTGTGGCGCGTTCAGCGCGTTTTTTGATGGCGTTGAAGATATCCGCCTCGCCAGGCTTATCCAGCCCCATGTACGGACGCGCAGGAACCGCTGCCGGGCCGGGGGGCATTCCGGCAGTTCCCCCCCACTGGTGGATAGCGGCGTATACCTTCGGCGAACCAATCAGGGCATAGTCCGGGCCGTAATCGGTTGTAATGCTGCGGGCAAGGTCGCCATTCAGCGTCAGGATTTTCCCCGGTGTGTAGCCGTGCCGCTCGCGCCATGCCAGATATGGGTCGCTCCATGATGACCAGTGGTTACCCGTGATGGGATCGGCTTCCTGCTCGAATGCCTGTTCGGTGGACGACAGCAGCGCCCCGGCAGCGATGCGGGGAATCTCCCGATCGTTCGCCATAGCGCCCAAACCGGCAAAGGCTGTCTGGATGCGGCGGACATCCACAACAACCGCTAAGTCGATGCTCATTTACTGACCTCCTGAGGTGTCGTATACTGGTCGTAAGCCGGTATACGCTTAACGGTAAAGCGGTGTGCCAACAGGCGCATGTATACGGGTTCGATTCCCGTTACCGGCTTAATCAACACTTCCCTCCAGTACCTCCAGCCAGCCCCCGGCAATATCGGTTTTCAGGCTCTGCACTTCAACACGATAGGCGTTAATCAGCACATCCAGCGTATCCGGCACCCGTTTAACGGACTGCGCCGCGTTCACCGCCACTTTGGCCGCGCCATCGCTGCTGGTGACGATGTACAGCAGATTATTGTGCCGTTTGTCCCACAGCACTGCCTGCGGTGCCGCCATCAGCGTGGGCAACAATTGCAGGTCTTCCGGCTGGAGCGCCACACCGGTTTTATGGTGCTTCGCGCTGTCGGCGTGCATCAGGCTTTTCTCGCTCATGACAAGCAGCCGTGACGGCTCCGTTCCGGTACGCTGACGCACGGCGTTCGCGACGCTCTCGGTCATAAATCCCAGCGTCTGCACACCGTGACCGGCGCGTCGGGTATCCATCAGACGTCTGGCCCAGAGTGAAAACGACAACTGACGCTCGCGGCTGTTGTTCAGCGACTGGACAACCTGCTCGCGCAGACGGGCGTCGCGGGTTTCCACCAGTTTACGGATTAATGACTGGTCCGTACCAAATGCCGCCGAACCGGGATTGTATGACCAGCCCACATCCGGGGTCATTTTCACACGGCCATTATCAAACGTGGTTGAAGTGGTGCGGAACAGTTCGCCCGTGGTTTCGTCAACACCCGCGTCTACTTCATGAGTATGAATGAACGAGGCGCCATAGCTGACTTTAAGGCCCAGCGCTTTCATACGCGCAGCGGACAGCGCACGGACACGACAACGGCAGCTCCATCCGTTAGGCGGGTAATGCGTTTTCCAGAACGGATCATCGTAACGAAATACCATCAGATGCAGCTTTGCATGTTCTGGCCGGGTTCTGCTGTCCATGATTGCCACGTACTGCCAGAACGGAAACTCCTCCGCCGTATTCATCATCTGGGCGTAACGGCCAGCGTTATACGCCGTGCGGGTATTCACGTTGTAGATGGTGGCAAGACGGCGTGGACTGCCTAACTGGATCTCTTTCGCGTTGCCGTCACCATCAACGACGATCTGCTTTCCCCACCATCCCAGTTTTTGCAGACGTGGGGCCAGCGTTCGGGTGAACTCCCGTTGCGTGATGCCATCGTGAATCGCCCGGTCAACTTCATCCCTGATGGTATTCAGCACATCCAGACGCGCAGCTTTTGCGACGGTAAAGGCGCGGGCGTGCGCATCGATCAGTTGCTCGTACCAGTTCCATGTGACGCTATAACCTTTTGCCCGAAAGTACGCGACGGCCTCTTTGGGTGGCAGTCTGGCGGCATAGGCCAGGTCAACGGTCTGTGGCATCGAGTCGCCCCCATAAGTCCGCGAAAAAAATGGCACGGGTGAGCAGGTCAATCAGAGCGCTGTCATCCAGCTCGCTGTAAAGCGTACCAGCCTGCTTTAATGCTTCCTCCGGGCCATCTTTAATAATGGCCGCAATGACGGGTTTCAGCATGGGGTCAACGGCCTGTTGCAGTTCTGACGCGGTGACCCCTGCGGCCATTTCGTCGGGCGCATCTGTAACGCCGTCCTGCGGTAGTGCTGACAGCGCAGCCTGGCCTGTCGGTGCCGGATCAACGCCATCCGGCGCAGTACTCTGTACGCTGAATACCGGCTCATCATCGGCAGGCTGCGGAATATTCAGTTTTGACTGAACCCACGACACCGGCACCGGCATACCCGCCGCCAGTTTCGGGATCGCATCCGCGAAAATGGCGATGTCCTCGGCCTCGCTGGTGTCAAAATCCATGCGCGGCAGACGGCGCGGGTCTACCGGGCTGCGGCTGTTGAGTGCCAGCAGCGGGAACAGCAGATCGCGACCGATGGTGCGTTCAAGCTGGCGCACGTCTGCGTTGCGAATCTCATGGCGCACCTCGTTGTGTACCTCACCCAGTGAACGGGCGCCTTTATCGCCCGCCTCGGTGGTGAGCGTACCGCCCAGGATTGCTTTGGACATCGCTTTTTCGGCCCAGCCCATCATGGCTATAAACGGGTCTGCCTGGCCGTTAGCCGCGCTCTGAAAGTCCAGCGTCATTCCCATCGGGATAATCCCGCCAGCACGGCGACCAATATCCATGACGGCCTGCATTAACGTTGCCTTTTCGCGGGCCGTGGCGCCGGTGGGATATTTACCGACGCGCATCGGCAGGCCGTACACCTCCAGAAATTCGGCAAAGTCGCGCACGCTGTAATTTTTGAAGATGAACGGCCAGACCAGCGTTCTGACCAACCCGTGGGTGCCCACATAGCCGGTACGTGATTTTGCCTGATGCCGGAACCAGCCGAACGGCTGTAGCGACACCCCTTCATAGCTGCCATCACGCAGCCGCAGCTCGTTCAGGTTGTCAGGGTTGGCACAGAACAGCGCGGCGTCGCGATGATGCAGCGCGACCGGCACACGCATTTTACCCAACCAGCCCCATTCGATTTCCTGGCAGGAATACCCCTTCAGGATAGCGTCACCGGCATCAAAAATACCGTCTTCAAACCAGGCCGCATCGCGCAGCAGTTCGTCCAGCATTTCCGCATCCCGCTTTTCCTGTGCGCTGGCGTTCTTCGGCGGCTTGATGCTCCATTCCAGCCCCTGAATCGCAAGACGGCGCTTGCTCAGTTCAGAGAACAGATGTGTGTCTTTCTCTTCCATGTCAAAGGCGAGATCTGCCTGGGCGGACAGGTCACCGCGTTCGGCATCGCGCAGCAGCTGCGCGGCGCAGTTCGGTGTAATACCGCTCGACGGGTGCTCCTGCGTGCGCTTCATCACCAGCGCCAGCGCCTCCTGTTCTGTCTGCAATTCGTCGTCAAAGTCGAACGGCTGACCGGTTAAATCAACAATCTGGCCCATTACCAGCACCCCCGCTCATATTCATGGTATTCGTCGTTATATTCGTCATCGCTGGCACTCTCATGCCGTCCGGGAATGGCCCGGACGCTGTCTTCATCAATCACAAATCCGTTCATATACGATGCCCGGACAGCCATACACAAAGCGACGGCGCTGTCGCCGTGGCGGCTGTGCCTGCCGTCAGAGTCTTTTGTCCGGCCTTTATCAATCTGTGGCACGCCTTTGACCACCTTGATTTGCAGCAGGTCGTCCAGCGTGGTCTGGTGGCGTGCAATGGTGAGATTCTGAGCTTCAAACTCGCCCTTAAGTTTTGGCATCCACTCCTGATACCAGGCGGTGGTGAGATGAACGCAATCAATCATCTCCGGGCCGTAGACCAGCCGCGCCGCCTCTGCCAGATAACCGCCGTTACCGGTGGCGTCGAATGCAGCGCCGATAAACCGGGGGAGACGCGCCAGGATGAACAGCATGATTTGCCGTTGCTGGTCATAAGTGAGATTGCGCAGCTCGACACGAAAGGCCTCGCGCTTGCGCAGATCTTCGGTAATCTCCAGTGGAATAAATACGGTCAGGTCGCCGCGCCGGGCAAAGTCCTCGCCGAACGCGTGCTTGTGGTTCGGATTCAGTGCGGCCAGCAGCGGCGCCAGCTCCTTATCGCACCAGTCGGACACGATGTTTTCACGCGTTGCCGGTGACAGCGATTCGAAGTTGTCAGGGGCTTCAAACCGGCAGATCGGAATATCGCGGGCCTGCGTCATGGCCGCTTCAATCAGCACACGCGACAGGTAGGCGCCACCGCTTTTCTTCGGCACGCAGCCGTATTCCTCGTCGGCGGACTCTTTATCCGGCGCGTTCCGGTACAGGTCGTCGCGCCATTTCTTTTCGGCATCCGGCGACCATTCCTGACCGGTTACATAGCAGATACGCTGATACAGACCATCGGCGATCGCATCGTCCAAAGTGATGCGGTGTACGCTGTAGTCCTTGCGTCCCTCGCGTGAATCCTGAATGTACTGATTAAACAGGTTATCGACGCCGTTATGCGTGGAGATAATACGCACGCGAGCGCCCCACATCGTGAGCGCCATTGCCGCTTTCAGCAGCTCGTCCAGCGATTCATGGAATGCCGCTTCATCAATCACCACGTCGCCCTGGAGGCCGCGCAGGTTAGAGGGGCGGGAGGACAGCGCCTGGATTTTGAAACCGCTGTTCGGAAAGCGAATCATGTAGGTCAGGATTTCTTCGCTTTTGTCGCTGTCCCAGAATGTCTGCTCATAGACGTCAGCTTTCGCCAGTTGGTTGAACGCCCTGGCGAACAGCGCGCAGGCGGCGATGTATTCCAGTGCCATCTCCTGACGGGAGCCCACATAAAACACGTTACGGCCAGCGCGGCGGCGCGGTTTTGCTGCGGTGATAACATTACGCCCGGCTTCGGCCCATGTCAGACCGGTTCGGCGGCTTTTCTCCGCGATACAAATCTGGCTGTCGTCTTCAAACCAGCGGGCCTGATAGCCCAGAAAAACGGGGTCATTCTTCGGGAATGCGTCAGCAACGTCGGTCGTGATTTCCACGCCCAGCTTGCTGGCTTCCTCCTGAAGGTCAATTTTGCGTGGTTCGCTCAACGCCGTCATAAGCGGCTTTTTGCGCCCGGCCATATAATTAAACCCTTATCTTAACCATGGAAATGCGAGACTGCTCTGGTAAGGTTACGTTCGCTATTAACCCTGTTACGAGAGGCACTTATGAAAGAAAAGCTCACCATTGACCAGAAACTCCAGATTGCGACAATTGCCGGGCGTATGTTCGAGTCGACGCGTGACAAGGGTGTATCCCTGTCATTTCCCCGGCCAGAGGAAAGAGTATCCGCTGAAGAAAACGCGTTTCGCACCTTTTACCAGATGGTCGAACGGATCGTTACTGGCGAACCTGAGCACGAGTAATTATCTGGCCCGCCGTTGACGGGCCATCTACCATCTGCATGAGCAGATATAACGCCTCAGCCATAATCCAACTGGCAACTTTAGGATCGGAATCAATCATTTCCTTTAACAGGGGATATAACCTCAGGGCCAGTTCAGTTGAACTTTTGTAATCAATTTTTTCATTAGCCATTTTTCACTTCCTGCTCAGTCAGAGAATAAAACTCGTCCAGCGTCATATCTTTACAGATTGCCCGTGACATCAGACCGCAGAGGCCACCAGTAAGCAGTGGTGATAACGCCACCACACGAAAAGCATTTGTATGGGCGTCGGACAATAATCTTTGCCAGTTATGCACCGTTTCACTCCTACGCTTTACCCAGCAGCACATTGCGAATCCGCTGCTCCAGTTCTTCACTCATTCCGTCCTGCCCGCGCAGCTCGTCGCTGACCGCATTTGCAGCTTCCTCGGCGAATGCCTGGCGAATCTCTTTCTCCCGCTTGTGGCTGGACATTGCCGTTGCTTCCAGCCGCTGGGCGGCCAGCATGGCGTTTTTGAGCATATCGATATCGACCGCCGCTTCGGGGTTGTTAACCTGCTGCATCATGGCTTTAAAAAGCTGGCTGCGGGCCATCTCCAGAATCAGTTTGGTCGTTTCGCCCATCGGCTTGTCGCCGAGCTGTTCAGTCAGTGCGGTGGTCATTTCGCGCAACTGGCGCAGGTTGGCACCCACCTGTTCGATGCTGGTCGCGTAGCGGTTCAGACCGCTGCGGGACAGCTTCATATCGTCGGGCAGGCCCGCGTCATCAATCAGGGCGTTAATCTCTTCCAGAATCTGCGCCTGGGGGATGGATTTATCCCGCAGCATTTCATGCAGGGTTTTACGCACGTTATCCGGCAATAAATCGACCTTTGAAGCCCGGCCACGGGTAGGTTTAGCCTTTTCCATTTGCAGGCTCCTTAGCGTGCTCGCGGGCGCTTCACGCCGGAAACCTTTGCACGGCCTTCGGCAACATCCTGTCCCCGACCGGTAATGGTGACGACATAAAAGCCGCTCAGGTTTTCGACAGTAACCAGCCCCTGCTCGGCCAGCCAGTCAATCAGCCCCCGAACCAGGTCACGCGAAACGTTATGGCCGTAGGCATCCAGGCAGTCCTGTAAAATCGACTCATTCGCCTCGTTATTGCAGTCCATAAGAGAGCGCAGAATAACCAGGCGGCGGTCTTCGGTCAGAATGTCGTTAATCATCGTTTGTTTCCATTCACAGCGTTTTCGAGTAACAGTTCAAGCTGGTGTGAAATAGCTTTCATCGTGCTGCCCAGCACCTTCACTTCGCCGCTCATATCAGCCATGCGCAGACGCATCTCATGCATGTCCTCCGCGCCGGGCATGTTGGCGTAACGTGTTTCCATCTCTGTCAGGCGGTTTTCCAGCCTCTCGACCCGCTCCGTGCTGGCGAACGTGCGACGCAGCGCCCACCAGGCGATACCTGCGACGGCACTCAGGAGCGCCAGTGCACCGGTCAGCACCGGGTAAAAATCCATACTTCAACTCCCTGAGCGGCAGTAATGACAATGGGTAGCCATCGGCTGAACGGCCAGCACAGACGGCGCTATTGGCCTGCCACAACCGGCGCAGGCGCGGGGCGAATCAAACGGCGCCCCCTGTGGGGTAGAATACGCGCACCCCTGTTGTTGCCAGATATCACGGAGCAGGCTGTCCAGCTCCGGGGGCTTGGCGTCCATAAATTCGTTTCCTCTGTTCGTCCTGCTGGCGCGCTGCCGCCTTATCGCGGTTGCACTGCCCGAGCGCCGTTAGCAGGTCGGCATTCCACAACAACGAACTGCGCCACAGGAACGGCACCGGCATAGCCGGAACCGGCGTGGGGGCCAGCAGCTCTGCGTCAATCTGAGGTGATAAAACCACTGGCGGCACGGGTTGCGTGTTCGAGCTTTTGCAGCTCGCCAGCAGCGGCAGCAGGCACAGGGCCGTTACTGCAACCGCCAGCCGTTGCAGCGGTGATTTTTTGTTTTGCGTCATCGCGTTGATTCTCATCTGCGGCGCGGGCGGCGATGTTTGCGGCCCTGATAGCTGAAAAAACCTGCATGGCCTGCACCTGGTTCTGTAGTAACCATTCGGCGGTGTTACGGGCCTGCGCCTGCAACTGCACATCCCGCCGCAGCGTGGCGTTGTCGCTGCGCAGGTTGTCAATGCGGTGGGTGGCAACGACCAGGCTGATTGCGACGGCTACAGCAGCACCGGCCAACAGATATTTACCGCAAATCATCAGGCCCCCTGACATTCCAGATCGCCATTTCGACGTTGCGCCGGTTCATCAGTCCTTTCCACTTATGACCCGCAGCGAATACCCAGCGGGCCATCTGGTCACGGGCTCCGGCAAAATCACCGGCGTTCAGCCGTTTCAGGAGGGTAGATTTGGCAAATGCACCGGTGCCGGTATTGAAGACGAACGTCGCCAGCGCAGTACGCTGGAACGGGGTCAGGGGAACCTTAACGAGGCGGTCAATCGCGGCATAAACCGGCTTTAAATCCTGGTCGAGTAGCGTCATACACTCAGCGTGGGTATACCGCCGCATCTTGATATCCGGCCCGGTGTGGCCGACGCAGACTGTCAGCACTCCGGCGACATCGCGATACGGCTCGTATGCGATGCCCTCCAGATGTACCAGCGTCTCGCGGGTCATTTCGTGGTAGCCACCCCCGGCCAGCACGATGGCAAGCAGTGACGCACTCAGTGTTTTGGGGAATTTTGAAGCCATCGGTTTATTCCGTAAGAATTTAAACCGAGGATAAATATTGGGATGTTGGGTGTGGGTTTCTTATGCAATATGACAACCCGCGCTCTCGAGCGCAGCCGGTTGCAGAGGATGGGTCAGGCGAACATGTCAGGCTGACGGCGCCGGGTATGCAGGCGGCGCTGCTGGGCCAGAATGTTGTAGGTCTGGGGCTGGGACAGGCTGTACTTGCGGCGCAGATGCTCGATGTTGCGACCGTCAAACTCGCAGTAAATCATATCATCGCGGATAGCGTTCAACATCCGGACGCCGGTCGGCAGGTAATAGGCACGACCACCCATGTAGTGACTCATTGCCACCGCCAGCTTGCGCGCTGCGGCGCGTGGGTCACCCGTGATGCCCTGGCGGGTTAACTCCGCCTCCATCACATCCACCAGGTCAACGAGAGACTGAGGCCACGCCGCCTCAAGCTCTGCTGCCGGGATTTTGTCGATATGCCCGAGCACCTGCTCCAGTTGCGGGTCATTATCGAACATATCTGTCTGCTGCTCTGCCATGCTGCACCTCCTGATCGTTTGTACAGTGAGCATACAGTATACAAAAAAATCCCGCAAATCAGCGGGATTTATTCAGATGACCGGGCGGGTTACTTGTCTCGCTTGCAGCGATAAGTTTTGAAGAATTTGATGTCATCTCGAAGATAGAGATTTTTACCCGTCTTATCGACTATGAAGAACTTCGATACGGCAGGGTTTCTCATTGATGAGTATGTATAGCTCATCCCCTTTACAGCCAGCTCTTTTGAATCATCTAACTCTGGCTCTTCGTAAAGGGTAAACACGTCGCCTGATTCCAGATCCTGCCATGAGCGCAGGTCTGGGGCCATATGTAAGCGGGTGCCGTGGCATGACCAGAAACCAGACGCAGGGTCAGCCTTTACCGTTTCTTCATCGGGGTTACTGGCGTCAGCCGCCGCAGCCATCATGCTGCACGTTGCCAGTAAAACTCCCGCTATCCACCTGGTGTTAATCACGTTTTCGTTCCTCCTTCCCCGTCAAATGCGGCCATTATCCATCAGAGCGCGCCCCTCGCATTGACGGAGCGCAACCCCTGTTAACGTATCGTTTTTTTGTACAGCTCGCAGATCCGTTCATAGGTGCGACGGATACCTGTATCTGGCAATCGCTCCAGCATACAACGCATGTGCCAGCGTTTCAGGCTTTCCAGAACGACAGAAGCCTGATCGCCACGCAACCATGCCAGGCGAGCAACACCGGCGCCGCCGTTCTTAACGCGGGTGGTACGCTGGACAAAGGCATCCAGCGCTTTGTCGCTGCCATCTGTCACGTGCCCTTCGCGGTGCATGATGCGCCATATCACCCGGATTTTATCGGTAACGCCTGCGGGAGCCGTGCGAGAGGGCTGGCGCCGCTTAAATCCCTGTTCCTGCATGGCATGCAACACCCGTTCAAGTTCGGCAGGCTTCAGGTCGCGACAGCTTGTTTTGCCAGGAACCACGCGACCAATCATTACACGATAGGTATCGTCATCAAGCGTCAGTTCGCGCCGGGCAACGTGGATCAGTTTGATTAAGTTAGCCCTCTGCATTTTTCATCACCTCAGAAACTGGTGTTACCAGTTCCAGCCCCTCAATTTTGCGGTACTGGCGAACCAGGGAGGCTGCGGAGTTGAAATAACACACCCAATACTCAACCACATCATACAGATGGGCATTCTCTTTCTGCTTTAACCATCGCTTACCACCTTTCATCTTTGATATTTTACGGATAACCGAGGCTCCAGGGCGGCGAGTCTGTCGACGCCAGATATGCTGCACTAATGGCCGAAACTGCTCATGCGTAGGTAAGCCCCATGCCGTACTGCGCTCCCCGTTAACCCAAACAATTAAGGCCATTTTATTCTCGGCAATAAATCCTTTATTAACCGTAATTTCCTCACCTGAGGGCATCCTGAATGTAACTTCGCCATACATCCTATAGAGAGTATTCTGGATACCGTTCCAGTGCTCTTTTGAAATCGACATTATTTGTTCCCCCGTAAGGCAATCATCCGTTGATAAAGCTCAGGAGCTTTACCCGTACCGTGCTCTGTCGCTGCGACATAAAGCCGTGACAGCTCATCCCAGTTTTCAAGGTATGGCGCTATTGGTGGATAAACGGCGCAGATTCTTGGGAATGCCTTACGTATGGCCGGAACCTTTTCAACCAGGCGCCAGCACCGTCCAAAATCAGAAGGATCACGCGGGAAACTGAATCGCCCGGATTTGGCCCCGAGCCAGATGGCCGCCATTGTTTCGCTACTTAGTCCGGTGTCTCCACGAACAAGCCATTGACCAATCTCAGCAACACTCAGAAGCCGGGATGCGAGCGTGCCAGCCAGGCCGTTGTACTTTGCTGCTGTACGCAGAAACCCTTCATCAATAACCGGTTCATACTCTTTGAACGGCTGTTCACCAGACAGGGGAACGGCGCCATCCTCAGGATAATGCAGGGCTTCAATGAGCAGCCCCTCATATTGTTCCAGCCCTTCGCCAGGGCTTGCCGCAATGGTGCCGGTACGGATGCAATACTCGTCGTCCAGTTCGTCGCTTTGCAGGTCTGCTGATACCTCCAGCCCGGCAAACTCAGCCGCCTCAAGAATCTGACGCGCCGACAGAATCAGAACCGTATGGCGCTGGCTACGTACAGTCTGAATTGCCTCCCGTACCATATCAGGCAGAAATTCCTCATTAGCGTTAAGCTCCTGACCGTTAATCGCCCGGATAAGGCAGTTAATCGCATCATTTCTCCAGCGAAGTTCGTCATCATTCCTTTGAGCAATCATAATCTGGCCTCCCTTGTATCCAGTGGCATGTAGCGGAGTACATACCGGTCTACAAGCTCACCTGTTGAAAGGCACTTAAAACAGCTTAACCGGACATCAATACTCGCGAAGATAAAGCGGGGCCATCCTTGTTCCTGCTTTATTGAATTGAGTTCGGCAACGACATCAATGGATTCGCACGTCCTCGGGCCTCGGGCCAGGCGATAAACCCAGCCAGGCAGAGCACACCCTTCAATCCAGTTGTAAGACTGGCGGCGAGATTCGGTGGAGAGCAGGTCATAAAACCCGTTGCACTCTGACAGCGCCATGCGATCGACGGCATTACGCAGAACGGGAATAACGTCGCGGGGCTCCGCATTAACCGCCGCTGCAATATCGCGGCAGGTAGCCGGGCCGTTGGCCCGGATAAACAATTTAATCTCAGTAATAATGCTCATAACATCACCGCCATTTTATAGACCAGGAACGAACCACCAACGAACAGCAGCCACAGAAAAGCCTGCGCGGACGGGGTATATTTCATCGCCGCGCCTCCGCCCGCTGCTGCTCGCTAATCATCGCCTGAGCGGCGCGCATGAGCAGACCGATCGCCATCCGCGCACGATGCGCTGACAGGCGCTTACTGGTCTTTGGATCGCAATACAGAGCCTCAGCCATTTCTAACTGTTCCCGAGCATCGGCCAGCAACTCACTGACAGCAGGAGCAAACGGACTAACGGGGTCGGATTCAATGCCAACACGCTGGGCGAGGCGGGTGAGTTTCCGGGCTTTTTGCTGCTCAATCATGTCATTCATACCGTTGTGCCGTAGCTGTTCAATCATGATTTCAACGTCGGCTGCTTCTTCTGCTACGGCATTCCCGTTGGCCTTATGGTTAATAAAACGAGTGGTCGCCGCAGCCAGTTCGCTGCATTCTTCCGCGACGGTTAACACCTGAGCATCAAACCCCCAACAGGCCAGAGCTGCGTCATAAATTTTGGCTTTATTCAATTCCATCGTGTATTTCTCCTGAATTCGGCGCGAACGAGTCCCTGACGCGCTGCGCCGAATAAAATCTAAAATTGGTTTTTTATTAATTCAGGCTGATTTAAATATCTGCCGTTTGTTCAAACGGAATAATAGAAAAATCTTCAATACCCGAATTAACTTTAATACCTGCCACTCCAATGACTGCTGTCGGCTCGTTCAGAATGGCCTCTTTATTGATTTCCTCTTTGGTGCGAATAAAACGCTCAAGCTTCAGTCGCTTCAGAGTCTCCATAACTGAGTCCATGCCACGAATGGTGACGGAGGGTGGGCGAGTTCGCCAGCAGACATCACCAGTCACCAGATTTGCTGACTTAACCTTTCCATTGTTCGTCAGGTCATCGCGGTTAGCTTCACACCAGCTTTGAATGCCTGCTGAAAGCATTTTGAAGTCGTCTTCAAGCGGCTTCATTTGCTCCGCATAGACCTCCGTAATAGCGGCGATTTTGTCGTTCATTTCCGTTTGCATACGGGCCACAGTACGCTGAACATCGCCAAGCTTACGGATATCGCGAACAACATCCTCGCGGCTTTGCGGAACATACAGCGCCGCAGCGTTTTTAATGCGTTTCGGTTTACTGGCCATAATTAAAACTCTCTCAGTCTTTTTGCGAATCGGGATAAGGCCTTTACGGCCTCGTTCTGGTCTGCCGCTTCGGGTACTCCCGGCACCAGCAGATCGTCATTAGTGCGGGAATGGCGTGCCAGGACGCTTACCGCAGAGCGCACTTCTTTATTGTCACCAACCAGAACGGGCAGCGCGCCGTCCGGGCATGATTTACCGAATTCGATTAAGCCTGATGCCCAGGCATAAGCTACTATTTTCATCTTTGATTCCCTTTAAATTAGCGCCAGATAATCTGGCAATCATTCAGGCTGGCAATCCACACGGAGCGGGTGCCGGTTTCACAACGTTCAATAATTCGGGTGGCGCGCTGCACCAGTTCCGCAGGCGGGCAGGCAATCTCAAGCAGCGGACGGCGCATAAAAACGCGAATATCAGTTACACGGCTACCACGCTGTCGCAGCCAGTCCTGCGCCGCTTCTGCCATGCTTATGTGTTCAGCGATTTTTTCGATAATCATTGTTATCCCCTCAACAACGAGCCAATATCGACATCCAGATCTAAATCCCTGAATGCATCACGCAAATAACCCTCGTTGATGCGTTCACCTTTACCGTGAGCCGTCATTGCGGCAAGGCGCAGGGCATGATTCAGAATGCGCAGCGCCCCCGGTTTTTGAGCAATAGCCTGTAATAGCTGGCGTTCGCTATCGCCGGTAATCTGCCAGGCATCGGCAATGGCATTAACGTCCGCTTTTTTGGTCTTATTTATCGCCGTGCGTTTTGCAATACGGGAAAATAAGCGGGCAAATTCGACGGTGCGGTTACCGCCGGTCATATTGGAATAAACACGGTGATTCCCCATCAACACCAGGCCGATTCCCGCAGACTCCTGGAGTAAACGCAGTTCCTCCAGCGCTTCGATTTGCAGGTGGTCAGATTCATCGATAATGACCAGCCCCTGCGTACCGTCCAGGCGGCGGCGCAGGGCGCGGGACAACGGGCCTTTTCGGCGAGGGGCGTCATTCATCCCCAGCGCATACGCCAGCTCGGTCAGGCATTCAAGAACGCTGGCACAAGACGGGGTGATCGTAATCATCCACACGTTGTCGTTTGAGCGGCAATATTCGCGGGCGGCGGCGGTTTTACCCACACCGGGGTTACCACAGATAACAGCGATGCTCTCAGTGAGGCGGGCAAAGCGCATGGACGTCCAGATTTGCCGTGACGTGTAGGTTTCTATAAAGCGCGGCGGCTCCGGCAGCTCTGAGGCGGCGTTCTGGTTCTCAATCCAGCGGGCCAGCGTGGTAGCAACGCGCTCATTATCGCCATTATATTTATCGTTCATGAAGCCGCTGATTGTGCCGGAGCTGATTCCGGTTTCACGGGCCACCTGAGCGTAAGTAGCGCGACCGGCATCAACGAGCGTGCGCAGGCCTGCGCGAATATCGGTAATATTCACCATAATTAACTCCAGTTATTTAAATTCGGTTTAAATAATGTCTTTGCGTTTATTTAATTCGAGAATATCCAGCGAATTATTCAGATATTCGTCGTTATCAGGCAGTGATTCCTCGTCAACTGCGTGCGCTATTGCGGTATTGCCGTGCGTCTGGGGGCGGAATACGGCAACAACACGGGATTCCGGCGCTTCCGGCTCGGCCAGGCGGGGCATAAGCTCGGATATCTCCAGTGCGTCTTTCTGCTTCTGGGCTGCAATAGCGGCGTCAGTTGCCTTTTTAAGCCGTTTTTGCTGGCGGGAGTGCTCACGCCCGGCCTGAGTGTCATTGAACGCTACAGGCGTGATACACGCGGCCTCACAGATAAATTTACCGTCCAGTGTGTAGCAGAAAACGTTGCCGTGCAGGTTCTGCGGGTCAAAACGGACTACAACCTTGCGAATATCGGCATTCATCAGCGCCATATTGTGGTAAACGTTTTTGGCGCCACGCAGCGTACCGCCTGCGGTGAGGGCGAACTCCCCCTTGCGGTTGACTGTAACGGCCTCCGCTGGCAGCAGGAACAGGCGCAACTGCTCTGCCGTAGGCTTGCGGACGATGGTTTTTGGAAATTCCCGCTCGAAAGCCTGGTCAAAGGAAAGCTGGCCCGCGCATATTTCAGTCTGGCGCCCGACCTTCGCATTAAACATCGCCACGCCCTCGGCCAGAATCTCCAGAAACTGTTCGGCCTCAATCACTCTGGAGCCGTAGTTGTCGGGTTTTGCCATCGGGTTCGGGCCGGTGTACGCGCCAGACAGCGCCGGATGCTTATCAACGTATTCCTCCATGCCACCAACACCGAAGGCGCGCTCGATGGGTTTTGCCTGGCCCCAGCCCTTGCCAGCAACAACGCTTGTCCAGTGGATGGTGGCGCCAATCAGCGGAAAAAGCCCGGTCGGGTCGTCCTCGCGCACTTTAAATCGGTAGCGGTTTTTAACGCCGCCGGTCAGCCATTTGTTAGCCGCTGCGCGGGTGTTATCTATAGTGATGTGGAAATCTTCCGGGATGCCGTACTTCTTAATGACGTCCATAAAGCTCAAGCGAATGGAGTCAGTGTTTTCACTCACATCACAGCGGAAACCAACGATTTTCCGGGTTTTAACGTCCTGCCAGAACCAGGTTTTAGGGCGCAATATCTCGCCGTTAAACCAGCGCACAAAGACGTTGTGCTGATAGCCATCACCATTAATCCATTGCAGGGCGTTCAGGTGCTCAACCGTACGGCGCTGAGTCGGGAGCAGGTGCATCAGCGCATGCTCGCCCTGACGGCAGGCCACGGCCATTGTTTTGTCCACGTTTTGCTGTACACGCCGGTACGCGGTTGAATAGGAGGGAATCGTCCAGCCGTGCTCACGTGCCGCTAGCTCCAGGCGTTCATAGCATTTGCGGAATGCCGGTTGCTCGGGGCGGAGGTAATCGGCCAGCAGGAACTGCCAGGCGTCGTCATCAAAGCCAGCCTGTTTTGATTCATGCTTCGCGCCGCCGCGCCGGTCAATCAGAACAGCGACCCAGTCAGCCTTTGCGTATTTTTGTACCCGGTAATACTTATCCCGCAGCGACGCTGCGCTGACGTCATAACGACTGGCCGCAGTCTGAAAGGCCGTTTTTGCAGTGATGCCGCTCGCGATCAGTTCGTCGGCCAGCATAACCACAGGGTGCCAGCGTTCAGCGAGCTGACGCTGTGAATCACTGGCCGCATCCCAGCGCTGCCACAGTGCACGCCGCTCTGAGTCCAGGGAGGATGACGCCGGGCGGGCAAGCTCAATCACGCCCTGGCTGGTTTCAACAACACCCTGCTTTAGCAGCAGCTCGGCGCGGGCCTCAACGGGAAGGGCATCAAGGCGATACTCTACAGCTTTTGAGCCCTGGCGTTTGCGGAAAAGTTCGTTACGGCCACAAACCAGCCCTTCAAGCTTGCGGCGGATATTAGCCGGGCTAACAGGGAAACCAGATAACCCCACGCACTCCTGTACTGTTACCCATTGAGTTGTCTGCATTTCCCTACCTCCGAATACCGACTCGGCCAAATCAGAGCCGGTGAGACTTCCAGATAATTTGCAATGATCGCCTCGTAACGAGGGATATGGCAGCGGAGCACATTACGCATGGTGTCAGGGTTCAGTCCGGCTTCGCGAGATAATTGTGCGAGCGTCTTACCTTTCATGCGAATGGCGGCTTTTACCTGCTCCGCGTGCCAGTCTTGAACTTGGTTTTTAACTGACATCGTGCAATCCTTATGGGTTACCGCTATCGGTAGCCGTTAACGGTTACCGGTTCGAGCATAAGATATCGCCTTAAAGTTCGAATGTAAACAGGAAATCGAATTTTATTTCGAGGTGCTATTGTCGGAAAAAATAGCGCTTTATTTCTATTTAAACAGCAAGTTAGCCTTAAAATAGGTTGTATTATGAGCAAAAAAGCAAATCAAACTTTTCGTTCTGGTGAGATAGTTCACTTCGGTGAGAGGCTTAGAGAGGCTATGGATGGTGAGTCCAATTCAGCGTTCGCTAAAAAGTGCGGGCTTTCTGAAACAGTAATTCGAAATTATCTGGCAGGTAAAAGCTATCCAGGGATTGATAAGCTTCCGGCGATTGCAGAGGCTTCTGGTCGTTCTATTGAATGGCTGGTGACGGGAGAAGAGCCTCAAGATGAACGCGCTACCACAGCGACTCAGGCCGAGTTAGAACAATGGTGGGGAATGATTCGAAAATCTCTGTCAGGGCATGAACTAGCTGCTATTGTAAGAGCGTTCCAGGAGAATGGTAAGAAAGCCCTATTAGGGGGCAAAGAAGCCGGTATGCAGGCCATCCCGGAGCTTTCTCAGTCAGCTATTAATACCGCCATAATGTTTGAAGCTCTTCCCGAAGAAGAACGTAGAGAGATTTTGGCTAAGCACGGCATCGCTAAACAGGGCGGCCCTGTAGCGCCAGAACAGGAACCACATAAGACACAGAAAAAGGCTGGTTAACAGTGAGGATAACAGGCCACACCACGAATACCCCGAACGAGTTAATAAGTGGCGTGCAAAATACTTCTTTTTGATGAGTGTTTTTTGACCGAAGTCAGGCCAGTCAAGCAGCATTGTTACCAGCCTTGAAGTGTTTTTAAACGGTATTAAAGCGCGTATGAGGTTCTTTTAAAAAGTCGCGCATAAAGTGAATCAAATCCCTGACTTTTGAAATTTGTCGTATTTCATCGCTGAGGTGCAAATCCCAGGCATCTGAGCAGCCCAAGCCCCACCAGCCCTACGTCCCACCAGTTCCCGTAACCTCCAATCTGATCCCGGTTTAATGTCGTACCTCTAGTGAATCAATACATCCGGCAGATAAAAATAAAACTAGCGCTGCGCGGGAGGGGAAACCTTTCTGCTACGGCCAGCCGCGTCGGAAAACTGGCGCTGAGAATAAGAACGGGAAGAGACGGCTCACGTTTTTTATAATGTTAATTAGATAAGTTTAATTTTATTAAAACGTTAAAACTATAGTGGTACGAATTGAGCCGTGCAGATATTTTTTACAGAAAAAAATGAAGGCGTTGTGGTAGATAAATTATAATCGTTGTTGAGGATTGAGCGAATCTGGCTAATTTATTTATGTTTGAAATTTTGTGAGTGCCGTAACGTTATTGACATGAAAAAGCGTTTATTCAGGGGGTAATTTAAATTAGCAGGCAGGAATTTCTGGCAATGAATTAACCTTGCGGATACTTTTAATGTCTTCTGTATAATATTTTAGCTATGCAGGAATTTATAATCATCAGGCGTAATAAAAAGGGCTCTATTAATGTTAGCTTGTATTACTGCTACGCTACCTTTAACAGAAAGTGCCTTAGATGATTTTTCGCATAGAAAATTATTTGAAAAATTTTCTTTTTAATGTTGGGCTGTTAAATAAAAAGATATAGATTAACTTAATTGTCATGTGAACATGACGTTAATGATGGAAATAAGCCTGAAATGGTTTACGATAAACTCGGTTGCTCAACTTTAACAGGGCTACAGTCAGGTTTAGACCGAAACCACAGCACCTCACTTTTTTAGCTCGGAAACAGAGTCAGATAATTTTTATGCTGCAACAAGTGTGGGTGGCTCAGGGAAAATTGTTGTGAGAGCAAATAAGAAAAGGGCAATATCCCTTTATAAAAAAAGACAGAACAAATTCTTATAAATAATTTTCCATTTAGTTAAATATTATGCTGAAAATTTTGAAGCGGAGGAGGTAACTGATGGTGCTCGTAAACCCTATTATCCATAATATATTATTCGTCATATCGGTTTTTTTATTGAACCAAAAATGTACGCCTGATTTGGAAAGGTTTGTATTGCTGTTTTTTCTAATTTTAGCGTTGTTATCTTTACTTTGCGATCTCGTTTATTTTTTGGATGTTAAAAAATTTATTTATTTGGTTTTTCTGGTTGTAAAATCATTGCTTGTTGTACTGATATTATTTAATGGAAAAGGGGTGGCTGGCTCAGAGCGCTATATTGCACATGAAGGAAATATTTATTTTTACTATCAGGAAAGTATTACGGATCCAGGTGCATATCTTGTTATTTATGAAAAAAGTAATGAAATTAACCCCTTCCTTTCTTTCCGGATTAAAAAAAGATCTTTTTTTATTAACGGTTCAATTGATTTAATAATAATAAAAATGTCAGAAGGCATCTATTGCCTGATGAGCGATGAACAACGCCAATACAAACTTGATACAAGACGCTGGACATTGAAAATAATTAACAACGAAAGCAAAAAGGGTAAGAAGGATAGTCACTGGTAATTTTTGTTACTGGCATACTGGATATGCGCGGCTTTCTTATAGTGCATCAGCACATACTTTCCCTGTTCACTTTCGCCCTGCGACATAACTTGCCAGCCGTGATGCAGATAAAAATCCTGCGCGCGCTTATTTGCCAGCAGGCATTTTAATGCGCCGGTAGCGGTAAAGCGCTCCTGTACCGCCTGTAACAGCGCGCTGCCAACTCCCTGGCCCTGAAATTGCGGATCGACAAACAGACTGTGCAAAAAATTGTCGTTTTCCAGAAAAGCGGCGAAGCCCAGCCGGTGTCCATCTTCCTCGGCAACCAGTATCGTTTCACCTAACACCACCCGATCGAAATCCTCCAGCTGCCAGCTGTTGCCATTAAGCCAGGTCCAGTTTGCCTTGCGTGCGGCCAGGAACAGGGTGCGCAGAAAAGGGCGGTCGGCTTCGGTAAAAGGACGGATATGCAAGGTTTTCTCCCCGGTGAAGCTATTGTCTCAGCGAATGCTAATAAACTTAGCACCGTTAATAAAAAACGGGAGGGGAGACAGCAACAAATACGATGATGTGGGCTGTGGCTGAAACAGGCTAAACAAAGCGCCCCGCGTTTTTAAAAGACGCGAGGCGCTGGTCAATGCGCGTATGACGGCAGCGTTAGGGTTGCCGCCATATCAGCGCTTATGCTGCACTTGGCGGAGCGACGTGCGCGGTGTTTGGCGGCGCCTCTCCCTGATATTTCTCGATCTCCAACTGAGCCATATGCCCGCAGTTACCCTGTGCCAGCATTGAGCTACCGATATCCAGCGTCAGGCAGTTAACGTTACCGTTGCGGCACAGCGCGCCCGTTTTCGCAGGATCGGCAGGATCGTACCAGGCACCTTCGCTAATGCGTACCACACCCGGACGGATATCAGGGGTAACCACTGCGCCCACCAGGATCTGCCCGCGATCGTTGAAGGCACGTACCAGATCGCCGCTGCGGATACCGCGACGGGCAGCGTCCTGCTCGTTGATCAGGATCTCTTCACGATTGGCAACGGCATGCTTCTCACGCAGCGGGGTGTTATCCAGCTGAGAGTGCAGGCGATATTCAGGATGCGCGGTGTTCAGCGACAGCGGCCAGCGCTTCGCCGCCTCGCTGCCGTGCCACTCCTGCGGCGGTAGCCAGCCGGGCAGGCCTGGACAGTCGGGATAGTTCATGCTCGCCACGCGTTGTGAGTAGATTTCGATCTTGCCGGAAGGCGTGCCCAGCGGATTGAGCAGCGGATCGGCGCGGAAATCGGCAAAGCGCACCCATTGCTTATTTGCTTCCGGGATCGGGAAGCGGATATAGCTGTTCGATTGCCAGAACATATCAAACGGCGGCAGTGCAACGCCTGCGGTCCGCGCCTGGCTTTTCATATTGTCATACATCGACTTCAGCCACTGCATCTCATCTTTACCGTCGGTAAAGGCCTGCTCGACGCCGAGACGTACCGCCATAGCACGGAAGATATCGAAATCGCTGCGTGCGTCATGCTGCGGTGCCACGCACTGATGCATCGGGAAGACGTAAAGCTGCGAGTAGTCGCCGCCCATCTCCACATCGTTGCGCTCATAGCTGGTGGTGCAGGGCAGCACAATATCGGCATGCTTGGCGGTAGCGGTCCAGTAAGGTTCCTGCACCACGATGGTTTCCGGCTGTCGCCACGCCTGCAGCAGATTGTTAGTATCCTGATGGTGGTGGAAAGGATTGCCACCCACCACGTAGACCATTTTAACGTGCGGATAGGTAATCTTCCGGCCGTTAAAGTTAATGGTTTTGCCAGGGTTTGCCAGACAGTCAGCGATACGCGCCACCGGAATCGGTGCGGGCGCGTTAGCCGGTGACTCACCGGCACTGATGCCGGATATAATGCCGCCGCGCGCCGTCGGACTGCCGCCAGAGGAGTAGTGATAGCTGAAACCGAAGCCGCCGCCCGGCAGACCGATCTGCCCCAGCATCGCCGCCAGCGTTACCAGCAGCCAGTGCGGCTGCTCGCCGTGATGCTGACGCTGAATGCCCCAGCCCGCCATAATCATGGTGCGCTTCTGGGCCATTTCGCGCGCCAGGTTACGAATGACCTCCGGCTCAATGCCGCAAATACCGCTTGCCCATTCAGCATCTTTTACCACGCCATCGCTTTCGCCCAGCAGAACGGCACGGAAGCGATCGAAGCCGACGGTATAGCGGTGCAGGAAGGCTTCGTCATGCAATTTCTCGCTCAGCAGCGTATGGGCAATACCCATGATCATCGCGGAGTCGGTGTAGGCGTGCGGTGCGATCCATTGCGCGTTCATCTGCTTCGCGCCCGGCTGGTAGATAGGATCGATGGTGATAACGCGCACACCTTTTTTGGCCAGTTGCGCAAAACCGTCAAGGCCGACGTGATCCGGCACGTTCCAGCTGTTTTTCAGCGTAGTGTGTGGGTTACAGCCCCACAGCACTACCAGTTCGCTGTGCTCCAGAACGTTGGGCCAGCAGGTCTGTTGCTCATAGACTTCCATCGAGCCAACCACGTGCGACATGATCACCTGTGCAGCGCCGGTGGAATAGTCCCCGCTGTAGTTCAGGAAGCCACCGGCCAGGTTCATCAGGCGCTGCAACAGGGCGCGGCAGTTATGTAACATGCCGGTGCTCTTCCAGCCGTAGGAGCCAGCGTAAATTGAACCAGGCCCATCGTTTTGTTGCAGACGGCGAATTTCATTGGTGACCAGCTCGATAGCCTTGTCCCAGCTGACCGGCACCCATTCATCGCTGCCGCGTAGCTCGGTACGGCTGCCCGGACCCTTCTCCAGCCAGCTTTTACGCACCATCGGCGTCTTGATGCGGTTCGGCGCATAGACCTGCCAGGGCACCATCTCAATCAGCTCGTTAGGTGCCGGATCGTCCTGTACCGGCTGAACGCCGATCATACGACCATTTTCAACAATCGCTTCAAACGCGCCCCAGTGTGCGGCGGTAAGGATGCCTTTTTGCGCCGGACGCAGCGCGGTAAACTGCGGCAGCGCCTGACCAATGGCTTTTGCCAGCGCTGATTTGCTGTAGCCAAACTGCAACGCACTGGCTGCCACCAGGCCGCCGCTGGCCTGTAAAAAGCGGCGGCGCGACCAGTTTGAGAGTTGATTCTTTGTCATTTTTCGCTTCCCTCAGAAATCACGCTATCGCTGGCATGTTTTTGTGCATACTGCGTCAGTAAGCGCAGCTGTTCTTCACTTAGCGAGGTGCGCGGTGCCATGCCTTTCATTACGCCGATCCACTGATTAGCGTTAAAGTGATTCAGCGCCGTCAGGCCGTGACAGCCGGTGCAGTTAGCCGTCATCAGGCCGGAGGCGTATTGCCAAATTTTCTGCTGATCTTCGATCAGGATGTTTTTTGGCAGCCAGAAAGTCAGTTCGACCTGGTTCCAGCGCTGTCCGGTTTCGCTGTCGGTTTGCGAGTTGATAACCTTGACCTGCGACGAGGCGGCTTCATCCAGCACAGCGCTCAGGATGCGTTTACCCGGCGCGGCATAGATAGCGCCCGTCACATCCTGTTGCTGCCAGCCATCGAGGCGAGCCTGAAGCTGATCGCCGTTATGCTGCAATACCGTGACCTGCGTAGATGGGAAAAGGGTGCCGTCGGGCTGCTCATTGTCGAGCGTTAAGCGGAAAGACTGCGTGGCAACGGCGTACAGCGTGGTCGCTTTTTCCGACGTGTGGGCAGCCGCAGCTAACAGCTGTGATGCCCCACTGGCATTGCTGGCGCTCATGTCCGGCAGGATATGCGCGACGCCGCGGTGACAGTCGATACAGGTTTGGCCTTCGCTAATGGCTACCGGATGCGCTTTACGGGCTTCCGGGCGCTGCGCCAGGATATCCATCGCCTCAAAGCTATGGCAGCTGCGGCAGGTAGCGGAGTCGTTCGCCTTCATGGTTTTCCATACTGACTCTGCCATGCTGAGCTTATGCGCGTTATATTTCTCTTCGGTGTTTATCTTTCCGGTAATTTCCCCGTAAACATCTTTCAGCGCCCCGATTTTAGTCAGCAGATAATCAACTGGCTGGTGGGGAACGTGGCAATCAGCACACTCTGCACGGATGCCTTTTGGGTTTTGAAAGTGAATGCTGCCCTGATACTCCGCCAGCGGGCGCTCCATGCTGTGGCATGAAACGCAAAATTCGCTGTCGCTGGTTTTATGCATAATGGTTGCGCCGCCAGCCAGTAGCGCCGCACCGATAACCGCCCCCAGTAATATCAGTCCCAACATTGGCCAACTTTTAAGCCAATGAAAGCTCAAAAGGCGCCTTTTCCTCGCCATGTAACCTCCTGGTTTTTCATTATTTATAGCTACAGGATTAGCCCTGTTTAAAAAGCAGTTCTGTATACCTCCAATTAAGTAGGTTGGGGTTGTGCATTATCAAAGAATGCTGGTTTTAGATGAGCAGAAAGAAAGAAGAGTGACGCAGATAATGGTTTCAGGCAGTAAGTCAGCGAAATCTGGATAATTTTTCGCCAGTGAATAAGATTATGCTTACCGTTACAGAAAAACGCGGTTGGAAAGAGCGTGGCAAATAATTCTTCGAACGCAATTACTAAGTAGTTACAACATACAAGACATTAATGAACCCATCATCGAGGCAGCGGCGCTGTTATAAGGCCACTGGCTGGGCAGAAGCTAAGCCTGACAGCAACAAAAGATTAATCTGAACGGGTGTTAGCATTAATCAGCAGCGTGTTAAATAATCCGCTCTGGATTTTTATCGTTTTTTTTGATTAGCTTCAGGATTAATTGTGGCTGACCTGTGTTAGCCTGGGGAAATGTATTATCAAAAGGCAGAAATAAAGATGAAAATGAAGGCAATTTTGCTTAGCGCGCTTTGCGTCACTGCTTCAGCCTGTGCTGAAAAAACGCCGACCACATCCGTCGATCATCCGGCACTGGAAACCGTAGCGCCTTATCCGGCGGCGGAAAAAGGACAGGTTCGCCAGGTGATTTATCTGCCGCCGCAGCAAAATGAAGAGCTGTATAAAGTTGAACTGCTGATCGGTAAAACCATGGAAGTAGACTGTAATCACGTCATGATGGGCGCTCAGGTAGAGCAACAAACCCTGACCGGCTGGGGTTACGACTACTATGTAGTGAAGGGGCTGTCGGCTCCGGCCTCAACACGTAAAATGTGCATCAATGATGACAAGCGGCAGGAATTTGTCCCGGCCAATCTCGGTGCCTACAGCCTGCTACGCTACAATAGCAAGCTGCCTGTCGTGATCTATACGCCTGCCGACGTTCAGGTGAAATATCGTCTGTGGCGCGCAGAGGCTGAGGTTAACGACGCGGTTGCGCAGTAATTTCGTGCGGCGGTGCCGATAATGAGCATCGCCCGCTTCCCATCAAGAGAGTAAACCATGAAAAAGATGATGATGCTGACCGTGCTGGCGCTGGCTGGCTGTAGCCGTGCGCCTGAACCGCAAAAGAATACACCGGCAATTGGCATGCCGAATCCGGCATCGGCCTACTGTATTCAACAGTCAGGCACGCTGGAAAGGGTGCAAACCGCAGAGGGTGAGCTAAGCTACTGTCGCCTGCCCAGCGGCGAGCGCATCGAAGAATGGACGCTGTTCCGTCGCGACCATCCACAACGAGCCAGTTCGTTACGTTAACGGCAAGGGTTTTATGCCGCTGAAGCTGTCCTGATTGATGCGAAAGGGAAGCGAAAAAATTATTCTCGTCAATCAGGCATTTTCTTTTACGTGACGCAAATCCATGCTTACCATTAATGTTTTTCATCGCTGAATATATGGACTTTCAATGCGTCATTCTGCTTTTCTTCTTCCGTTGATTGCGCTGCTGGCCGCCTGTAGCAGCAAGCCAACCACACCACCACCAACGCAAACCGGTAATCCTTTTCTGGGAGATGGTGGATTTTTACTTAAGCCTGCCCATGAAATTCAGCCGTTGAGCGGCGATTTTTCCGGCAATCCGGCGGCAGAGCGTTTTATCGATAAAATGGTGCAGGAGCATGGTTTTAATCGCCAGCAGCTGCACAGCGTACTGGCACAGACCAAACGTCTGGATTGGGTGCTGCGCCTGATGGATCGCCAGGCACCTACGCCAGGTTATCAGCCGCCTTCAGGGCCTAACGGCGCATGGATTCGCTATCGCAAAAAATTTATTACGCCTGATAACGTGCAGAAAGGCGTGGCGTTCTGGAATCAGTATCAGGATGCGTTACAGCGCGCGCAGCGGGAATATGGCGTACCACCGGAAATTATTGTCGGTATCATTGGCGTCGAAACCCGCTGGGGTAGGGTGATGGGCAAAACCCGCATTATTGATGCGCTGGCAACGTTGGCTTTCGACTATCCGCGTCGGGCAGATTATTTTAGCAGCGAACTGGAGACGTTCCTGCTGATGGCGCGGCAGGAAGGCGACGATCCGTTGGATCTGCGCGGCTCCTATGCCGGTGCAATGGGATACGGTCAGTTTATGCCCTCTTCTGAAAAGCGTTACGCGGTTGATTTCAACGGCGATGGTCATATCAACCTGTGGGATCCGGTTGATGCTATCGGTAGCGTTGCGAACTATTTCAAACAGCACGGCTGGCAGGCGGGCGAAACGGTAGCGGTACCTGCCAGTGGACAGGCACCAGGGCTGGAAAACGGCTTTAAAACCCGCTACAGCCTGGCGAACCTGGCAGCGGCAGGCCTGCGTCCACAGGTGCCGATTAGCGGTAATCCACAGGTAAGCCTGCTGCGTTTTGATATGGGTAAGTCTTATCAGTACTGGTACGGGTTGCCTAATTTTTATGTTATTACCCGCTATAACCACAGCAACCACTACGCGATGGCGGTCTGGCAGCTGGGTGAGGCGGTAGGTCTGGCGCGCCGGGGACGTTAACGTTGCCAATAATGAAGCCGCTGGCTTTGCAGGCAGCGGCTTTCTACATTGTAGCGGCGGAACAGATTATCCGTGACGCCCGTTTGTTATCTTCAGGCGCGGTCAGCGATTGCTCGGTGTACCATCACCAGCAGACGAAACCGCCATCTACCAGCAGATCCACGCCGGTGCAGAAAGAGGCCGCATCGCTGGCGAGGAACAAAGCAGGGCCGGCCATCTCTTCAACCCGCGCCATACGCTGCATTGGCGTCTGGCTTTCGAACGCCTGCGTCTGATGAACCATCTCCGGACGGGTGTTCATCGGTGTCGCCGTATAGCCGGGGCTGATGCTGTTAACGCGGATATTTTTATCTACCCACTCCATCGCCAGGCTTTTTGACAGATGGATGACGCCCGCTTTCGAGCTGTTATAGTGCGCCTGTTCCAGTCCACGGTTAACAATCACGCCGGACATTGAGGCGATGTTGATAATCGAGCCGCCGCCGCACTGCGTCATCAGTTCCGCTTCCGCTTTACAGGAGTTCCAGACGCCGGTGAGGTTAATATCAATTACCTGCTGCCACTGTTCGCTCTCCATTTCCAGCGCCGGGTTAGCGTTGGCAATACCGGCGGCGTTTACCGCCACGTCCAGCCGGTGATAGCGGTTTTTCACCGTCGCAATCGCCTCACGCAGATCGTCGAGCTTGCGCACGTCGCCGGTGAAGGCGCAGGCGTCACCACCCATCTGCTTGATCTGTTTCACTGTTTCATCAAGGCCGCCATCCTGACGCAGGTCAAAGCAGGCCACTTTAGCGCCGGCACTCGCCAGCGCCAGCGCGATGATTTGACCGATGCCGCTACCGGCCCCGGTAACGAAGGCGACACGATCGTTTAATGAAAATAGCGTTTGTGCAAAATCTTTATTTAGCATGGTATTGCCTCCAGATAGTTTCATTAATCAGGCGGATTCTGTTGAGGTCAATGATTCATCTTTTCCGGTTTGAGCTTTTTTATCCAGCGTGACAAAGCCTGTCAGGAAAATACTGACAACATATAAAATGGCGAAAACGACCAGTACACCGCGAGCGCCAATGCTGGTAAACAGTAACGCAACCAGTGATGGACCAACGAAGCTGGAAAGACCTGCACCGAGATTCAAGACGGACATAGCCGCACCTTTTCTTTCCGGTTCCAGTGACGGAACCAAAGCTGTAAGCGGACAAAAACCAGCGATAAGTGCACCATATATACAGCCCATCAGTAGCATGGCTGGATAATTACCACTAAACCATACCGGCATCCACGCCATTAGCAACATGGTACAGGCACAGCCAAAGCCACCGAATATTTGTACGGTTCTTCCCCAGCCGATACGATCTCCTACCATTCCCCAGATAAGATTAAAGGCGATATTAACTGTAAAGGTTAGTGCCCATACCTGGAGCCACTGTTCAGTGGTAAATCCATGCTGCGCCAGGTAAACCGGGAAGAATACCGGTAGAGCAAACTGCGAAGTGGTGTTAATTAATCTTACCAGACCGCCAATGCCGACTTTAGGATTATCACGAATAATAGATATGCCGCTCATCAGAATAGAGAGCTGTTCGCCGACAGTAGTCTTTTCACGCACGTTGCCTTTTACACAAACCAGCACAATAACCGTACCCGCCAATGCCCATACAATGGCGCTCCATAAAATACCAATGTGGCCTAATACCGGAATCATTAATGATGCATAAAAATTAGCAACGATATAGAGACCGCCGGTGAAGGCTAAATAAAACCAACCCACGGCGGTCGCCAGCGTTTTGGCCGGATTGCGATAGGTTACCCATACCAGGAATGAGTAACAAAATAGCGGATAACCCAAGCCACGTATGCAATAAGTGGGAATAATAATGGCGAAATTCATCGTAGGCAGTGCTATCAGCAAGAACAGCACCTGACCAATCAACCAAAACATTGCACCGAGAAGCATGGTTTTTCTCGGTCCCAGCGCTTCCGCCATTACGCCGGAAAGCCAGGCGCCAATTGCAACAGCGATGCCATAAATGGCAATAAGCGTTGCGCTTTGCGGCATGGTCAGGCCGCGATCGATAAGATAAGGAGATATCCACGCCTGTTCAACGCCGTCTCCTACGATAAAGAGGAGAACGCCTAATAATCCCCATATCAAATCTGTTCTTAGGCCGAGAAATGTCCTCGGCTCTGAATGAGCTGATGTCATATATTACTCCACTGGAATGTAAAGTATTAACTGGGTGGTAATTAAGACATAATTAATCCGCCATCGACGTTAATTGTCTGACCAGTAATATACGCAGCGTCATCGGAGGCTAAAAACATGACCAGACCGGCAACATCGCTGGGTTTTCCTGCACGTTTCATAGGAATATTACCAACCCATTCCTGCATCAGTTCACCTTTGCCGTAGGTTTTTTCTGGCGTGCTGAGAATTTCACCCCAAACTCTGTCGTTATATTCCCACATTTCTGTTTCGATAATCCCAGGGCAAAACGCATTTACCGTAATATTATACGGGGCCAGTTCCAGTGCCAGGCTTTGCGTAATGCCAATAACGCCCATTTTACTGGCGGCATAGTGCGGTGTATAAATAAAACCGACGCGCCCCTGACCTGAGGATGTATTGATCAGACGTCCGCTCTTTTGTTTGACCATATATTTTGCTGCTTCACGGCAGCATAACCATACGCCAGTGGTATTTACGCTGAGTACGTCATCAAATTCTTTACGACTCATTTTGTCAAAATGTTCGATAGTGATAATACCGGCGTTTTGCACAGAAACATCAATGGACTGGAAACGATCCCAGGCCAGTTTATAAAGTTCAGCAACCTGTTCTTCTTTCGTTACATCGGCAACAAAAGAAACCACTTCGCCGCCATATTTCTTTTTCAGCCGCTCAGCTGTTTCGTTAACCGCTGAAGAGTAATCGGAGATAACTAAATTAGCCCCGATAGCGGCAAAGCGCTCGGCAATGCCTTCGCCAATGCCGCGAGCCGCGCCGGTAATAACGACGGTTTTATTATTAAATGAACTTTTCATGGAGTATCCGTCCTTTCAGAGTTGATAGAGAGTGCGTTCTACAGCCTGTTGCCATTCACGCCAGCGTTTTTGCAGGCGACCATGTCGCTCCATATTGGGGCGAAAGGTATAGTGCACAGGAAGGTAGGGTTTAAGATCTTTTCCAGTAACGTTATCCACCGCTTTGCGTGCCAGTAGGGCAGCGCCCAACGCTGATAATTCAGGAATATCGCTGCGCATTACCGGGCATCCCAGCAGGTCTGCCTGGTATTGCATCAGCCAGTCATTTTTTGTCGGACCGCCATCAACCATCAGGGCGGTTAAGGTAAAGTCAGGGTGCTGGCGCATCGCAGCGACCACATCGGCAATTTGATAGGTAATAGCTTCCAGCGCCGCACGGATCAGATGCGCACGTTTCACGCCCCGGTTCAGGCCACAGATGAGGCCTCTAGCGTTATCTGCCCACCAGGGTGCGCCCAGACCGGTCAGCGCGGGCACAAAATAAACGCCGAGCGTATTTTCTACCGAGGCGGGAAGCGTATTGAGCTCGTGGTTCAGTTCATCCTGGGGCAGTTCGCTGAGACCGGTGCTGTCTGCCATCCAGGCCACTGCATCACCGGTGTGGGGAATATTGCCTTCCAGCCCGTAAACCAGGTTTTCGCCATTATGCCAGGCGATGGTGGTCGCTAACGCCTGAATATTGCACTGTGCTGAATTGACCGGAGCCATAACCGAGGAGCCGGTGCCGTACGTCGCCTTAACACAGCCCGCTTCGCCCAGCGCATGACCGAACAGCGCCGCATGAGAATCGCCTACCATCGCCATGACCGGAATGCCATCCGGTATGCCGTTTACCCCTTTGGTATAACCAAACAGCCCGCTGGAAGGTTTAATATCCGGCAGCGCCTTGCGCGGGATCTGGAAGATTTTCAGCATTTCCTCGTCCCAGTTTCCGGTGACCAGGTTCAGCAGCTGAGTACGTGAAGCGTTAGAATAATCACAGTAAAAAGATTCGCCTGCGGTCAGATTCCACAGCAGCCAGCTGTCGATAGTACCGAGACAGATTTCGCCTTTTTCCGCCAGCGCAAAGCCGTTGGGGACTGAATCCAGTAGCCAGCGCAGCTTCGAACCGGAAAAAAGCGGCGCGACGGGCAGACCGGTTACGGTTTTAATTTTGCTTTCGAGATTATCGCGGCGTAACCCTTCACAAAAATCTGCGGTGCGCGAACACTGCCAGCTCAGCGCGGCGTGTAGCGGCGCACCGCTGTTGCGATACCAGCCGATAGCGGTTTCACGTTGATTGCTGATCGCCAGCGCGCTTACCTTGTCTGCGCCGACCGCCTCAATCGCTTTCGCCAGCACCTGAACAGAAGCCTCAACTAACAGCGTTCCCGATTGCTCAACCCAGCCTTCGCGCGGCGTCTGGATGGACAACGGTTGAGAGAACTTAACCAGCACTTCTCCGGCTTCGTTCAGCGCAACGGCTTTTGCATTGGTGGTGCCTTCATCAAGCGCAATGATAATGTTTTTTGTGATCGACATCAGGGGGCTCCAATTCGCAAGTCATTCAGGCACTAATATCGCGAAGGCAGGACGCTGGTGCTTATGGGCTGTTAGCCTGTTTACAGGGACGAGTGCGCCGCATTGCTTCCGCTGTGTTCTTTTGAATATATATTCACAGTTGATTATATATTTTGTGTACGATAGCCAGAATCTTCGGTCTGGGCTACAGGCAAAGTTTGCGAATGTGCTTACTATCACATTTCTCGATCCGCTAACGGCACAGAAATGAACGTTGACGAGAGGATTAGCATTTCATTTATCGTAAGGTTTTGGCGTTACCCTGCTACTAATAAGCAATGAGGGCGAACGCCAAAGCTTAGGCGGAAGGAAGGGGGAGCTATTCTTTGACCAACGCTCTGGCAGCATGATAATCGGTGATCAGGATATCGATATAGCCGCCCTGTAATGCACCTTTGATCGCCGCGACTTTGTCACGTCCACCGGCCAGTGCCACTACGTTCGGGCATTTTTTGACTTTATCTAATGCCATGCCGATAACCGGATCTTCATGCTCGGCCAATACCGGCGCGCCATTTTTATCATAGTAGTGCAGGCAAATATCGCCTACGGCACCGCGTTCGGCCAGTAACTCCAGCATCTCCTCGCGATAGTAGTTACCGGAGGTTTTCAATAGCTGAGATGGTTCCAGAATACCGATACCGACAATCGCGATATTCACCTCATCAAAATGCGCCACGACATCGGCGACATCCGGGCTGGCAATCAGGCGGGCTTTATCGTCGGTAGAGCCTTCAATGCTCTGCGCGGGCAGCAGCCAGGCACGGCAGTTAAGCTGCTGTGCCAGCGTTTGTGTCAAAATGGTGGCCTGGACATTGCCGTTTGGGCCAACGCCGCCCAGCAGTTGGATAACACCGCTGGCTTTCAGATTGGGCGTATGTACTTCGTCCACCATTGCCCGGATGGTGGAGCTCCACGAAGAGATGCCAACCAGATCGTTAGGGCGCAGGCGGGTTTCAATATAGTGCGCGGCGGCGGAACCGATGGCGCGTTTAATGGCGCTGTCCGTTGCATCTTCTGCCACATCCACGACGATGGCCTGCTTAATGCCGTAGCGCTCTTCGATCCCTTTCTCAATATTCAGAAAAATATTGGAAGGCTGAATCACGCTGATTTTAACTAAACCTTCTTTCTGACAGCGCGTAATAGCGCGTGAGACAAATGATTGTGAGAGCGACAGGGTCTGCGCGATCTCAGACTGCTTAAGTCCTTCCAGATAGTAAAGTGTGGCAATTTTAACTAACAGACGCTGTTCATCCTGCTTAGCCATGCTGTTCCTCAATGGTTTTCTTAAGTGCAGCCAGTATGTTTTAGCCGGTCATGATACGCGAAAAGACGCACAGTTTAAGTGTGATGAACCTCAAACTTTTATCAAACTTGCGGTAAGAGACTGGACAATGCGTGAACGGAGATCATACACTTTGAATATAAAATCAGTAATGAATATTTATTCATAACGATAAAGACCGCAACCTTTGTTAGTGAAGTGCCTGCAACAAAGTCTGTGCAGGCACCTTTTTTTACACTACGGAATAAATATTCATTAAGGAATAACTATTCGGAGGCGTATGATGAATCCCTTTTTACTGTCAGTTCCTGAACTTGAGAAAAAGGCACGTGCGGTACGGCGTCACATTATCAATCTGAACGCTAACAGCCCGGCTGGCGGCCATACCGGTGCCGATCTGTCTCAGGTAGAACTGCTGACAGCGCTCTATTTTCGTATTTTGAACTGCGCGCCGGACCGGCTGAACGATCCCGATCGCGATATCTATATCCAGTCCAAAGGTCATGCGGTGGGCTGCTATTACTGCGTGCTCGCTGAAGCTGGCTACTTCCCGCAGGATTGGCTTGCAACCTATCAACATGCCAACTCCCACCTGCCGGGACATCCGGTAAAACAGAAAACGCCCGGTATCGAGTTAAACACCGGCGCGCTGGGGCATGGGCTGCCGGTTGCGGTAGGGCTGGCGATTGCTGCCAAACGCGACAACAGCAAACGTCGTATTTTCCTTATCACCGGCGACGGCGAGCTGGCGGAAGGCAGCAACTGGGAAGCGGCAATGGCGGCGGCGCATTATAAGCTGGATAACCTGGTAGTGATTAATGACAAGAATGGGTTACAGCTGGCGGGCGCTACGCGCGACATTATGAACAGCGATCCGCTGGATGAGAAATGGCGCGCCTTTGGTATGGATGTCACCGAATGCCAGGGTAACGATATGACTTCGGTGGTGAACGCGCTGGAGAATTTACCGCCGCGCGGCAAGCCGCACGTAATTATCGCCCACACCACAAAAGGCGCTGGCGTTTCATTTATTGCGGGCAAACCGGAATGGCACCATCGCGTACCTAAGGGTGATGAGATTGCTCAGGCGATGAATGAGCTTAAAGATCTTTGATGGAGGAGATGAAAAGTGAATAACGCAGAACATCTGGCGAATGTAATGGTGACGGCGTTTATTGATGCCGTCGAGCGGGGCGTCGATGTTGTTCCCGTTGTGGCTGATTCGACCTCCACAGCTAAAATCGCGCCTTTTGTAAAACAGTTTCCCGATCGCCTCGTGAATGTCGGTATCGCAGAGCAGACGCTGGTCGGTGTCGCCGCCGGTCTGGCAATGGCGGGAAAAGTGGCGGTAACCTGTAACGCCGCGCCGTTCCTGATTGCACGCGCCAATGAGCAGGTCAAAGTAGATATCTGCTACAACAACACTAACGTCAAGCTGTTTGGCCTGAACGCTGGTGCCAGCTATGGCCCGCTGGCCAGCACCCATCATGCGATCGATGATATTTCCGTAATTCGCGGCTTTGGTAATATTCAGATTTTCGCGCCTTCTTCACCGCGCGAGTGCCGCCAGATTATTGACTATGCGCTGGAGCATGTTGGTCCGGTCTATATTCGTATGGATGGTAAAGCGCTGCCGGAACTGCACGATGAAGCCTGGCGCTTTAAACCCGGCGCCGTGGATGTGTTGCATGAAGGGAATGATATTGCGCTGGTGGCGATGGGCTCAACGGTGCATGAGGCGGTTGAGGCGGCTGAACTGCTGGCGCGCAAAGGTATTGCCGCCTGTGTCATTAATCTGGCTTCTATTCGTCCGCTGGATCGCGATGCGCTGAGCCAGAGCCTGAGCGGTATTAAGTACGTGATTTCCGTCGAAGAGCACAATATTAACGGCGGCGTGGGCAGCATCGTCGCAGAAGTGCTGGCTGAATACGGTCATGGCGCACGTCTGAAACGCCTCGGCATCCCGGATGGTGAATATGCGCTAGCTGCCGACCGTAAGGATATGCGTGCCTGGCACGGTATCGACGCGGCAGGCATCGTGAGCCAGGCGCTGCGCCTGTTAAATCATCAATAAGCCTTATTAATCTCAATGCCTGACGGCCTGCGTAAGCGGGCTGTCAGCTGGTGGAGGTTTACAGGCATTACCTCGTGGCAGCGTTCCATTTGCGCGTGATGAAACTGGTAGGCAGGCTGAGTGCGTTAGTGGGTTTGCCTTCATGTACAAGAACAGCCGCTTATGCAGCTTTATAAACAATGCTTAGATGGATAGAAGAGAAGTTAAAACACTAAAAAAAAATAAAACAATCATTATCAAAAACAAGGTAAATTTAATTTTCAACCATGATACTTTTTCATTGGGTAAGCCTTTGATGAAATCATAATGAGCAGAATCCATATTCCTGACCGGAAAACTCCCCTTTTTAAATATGAACGGGAAGATGAAATAAAAATCTTTCTGAAAGGTCAGAAATATCCCTCCTGCTTGCGCAAGAATTATTCCTGCTGGTACATAACCAAATCGTTCTTTAAAAGCATCACACAATAGAATATGTTGTTTGTTTTTTAGAACAGAATACCCAATTGCGATAAATCCAAAGATTATACACAATAGTGTTGAGGTCGCAGACAGGATACCCACTATTCACCTACCGTCTTGTAAATAAGTTCACCGAGATTTTCACCTTGATCTGACAGGAATTGACCGCCTGCATAACCTCCACCAGTACCAAGAATTATACCACAAGCTAATGCACCTGCTCCAGCAGCTTCTATTGTCAAAGCACCTAATACTACAGTGCATATACCTGTGCCTATAGCTCCGCCTCCAATGCTTCCAATTATGCCACCAGAAAAACTACCGATCTCAGTGTACTTCTTTTTAGTACATTCGGCCTTTCGCCCAACAGAACAAGACTCATTGATTTCGTTTATTGAATGAAAAGCGCTAAAACCAATCCCGATATATCCTGTGTATCGCATTGCTTTAACGTATTTAGCTGCCCGTTCGATGTGCGTTGCATAACCTTCGATATCGCTAATGCCTGTTTCATTCCATTTATGAGTTATCGATTTAGTTGATAAACCAAGCGCACTTTTTAATTTGTGGTATTCACCGAGTTTCATTCCTTTATTAAGGAAGCCAACTTTAAGTATACGATCAAGTTCCTTGAATAGTTGAGCACGTTTAACATAGAACTGCTCACCAATTAATGCGCCTCGCGTCATATAGGCGTTTTTATAAGTTTCCTGGATCTCTTTCAAAATTTTTTCAATGTTCTCAAAATATTTACCAACCGGTTCGGCAGCAAGGCCAATACCTTTATCTGCAATGCTGGTGAAATTAGCTATGGTGGCGTAATGTTTGTGCAGGAAATTAGCTTCTTCGTGGGTTAACGGTTCCAGCGCGGCATCAATCCGTGCTTTTGCTGCCTGCATATGCGCGATCTGCTCGCTATCCTGCTTTTCAGGATCAACCAGAAGCATAATCGAACCGGCTTTATAACTTTTGTCTGCGCCGTTCAGCGTAGCAAATAGCGCTTTGGCTCCTGCTGGTGGGGTGCCTGTGAATAACAGACGCTGCCAGGCTTCTGTAGTACCACCATATGGGAGAACGGCAAAACCAGCGTCTGTGCCAGTTTTCTTCTTCGCTGACTGTGCATATTGCTCTGGCTCTGCCTGCTGCTGTTGAGAGGCAACAAGAGTGGTGGCTGCGGTTGACGTTTCAGCCTGATATTTTGCTGGCGCATAAGAAGGGGATGTACCTGGGCCTATCGGACCCAAAGGGGCTATGATTCGGTTAGATCCAGAAGGACAGCCGCATAAAACAGCACATCTGTCGACGGCAACAGGTATTTGATGAATTCTGCGGTGTGGTTCGGCTTCAATAATCTTCCCTTCTTTACCACATTTTGGGCAAGGCGTAGTTTTGTCCCCCAGAACAATTGGACGGCGCCCAAGAATATGGCCTACTGACAGAGAAGGAATAAGTTTTGCTCCAGTAGTGGTTTGATCACCGCTTAATGCCTGTCCTTTTCCCAGTACGTTAGGGCGCATCCCTCCCGTTGAGCCAACGGTATACTGATTCATAAATCCTTTTACCTGCTACAGAAATTATCATCGTGCTTATTTTACAAACAATAACCATAGGCACAACAAAATAAAATGAGGTTGGGGTAATCTGTTTTTTGTGACGAAAGAAAACATCTTATCACTTAACCATATTACACATACCCCAAAAAGGCCTTCTTCACCGTTTACAAGCTTCTCTGCTGGCATTACTATCCTGACAAGGATTAATGTTGAATCCCAACAACTTGTAATAATGACTCGGGGTGCCCTTCCTTGTGAAGGCTGAGAAATACCCGTACCACCTGATCTGGATAATGCCAGCGTAGGGAAGTCAGATGCCTGCCCGGCATTGCCTTCTTAAGCGCCGGCCAGGAGCATTATGAAACAACCTGACCTGCCTGATACCGCGCTTGTTGCGCAATCTCTTTCTCTCTTCCGCCAGCGCGCGCCGCTAATCCACTGCATGACTAATGATGTGGTCCAGTCCTTTACCGCTAACGTGCTGCTGGCGCTGCACGCTTCGCCTGCGATGGTTATTGATGCCGATGAAGCGGCACAGTTCAGCGCTATTGCCGATGCGTTGTTGATTAACGTCGGTACTCTGACCTCCACGCGCGCTAAAGCCATGCAGGCTGCGGTAGAGTCGGCCAGCGCCAGCGCTACACCCTGGACGCTCGATCCGGTCGCGGTAGGGGCGCTGGATATGCGCAGTGCCTTTTGCCAGCGGCTGCTGACGTTAAAACCCGCCGCTATTCGCGGCAATGCCTCTGAAATTCTTGCGTTATCGCTACAACAGGTGGGTGGGCGCGGTGTGGATACACAACATCAGGCAGAGGAGGCGCTGGCTGCCGCGCAGCATCTGGCGCAGCGCTGCCAGAGCATCATCGTCATAACCGGCGAGGTGGATTACGTGACCGATGGCGAACGTACGTTTGCTGTGCATGGTGGATCGCCGCTGATGACGCGCGTGGTCGGTACGGGCTGCGCGCTGTCGGCGGTAGTTGCGGGCTTTGCGGCGCTGCCGGGTGACAGATTACAGCACGTCGCCAGTGCCTGTTGTGTTATGGCCTGTGCAGGCTCGCAGGCGGCATCTGAAGCGCATGGGCCAGGCAGCTTCATTCCGGCATTTCTCGATGCATTGTGGAATCTGAACGAGGAGAAACTGAAATGATGCGGATTAATGCGTTAACTATCGCTGGTACCGATCCCAGCGGCGGCGCAGGTATTCAGGCTGATTTAAAAACCTTTTCCGCGCTGGGCGCTTACGGTACCAGCGTAATTACCGCGTTGGTGGCACAAAACACCTGCGGCGTCCGTTCGGTTTATCGCGTTGAGCCGCAGTTTGTCGCCGCGCAGCTGGATGCGGTGCTGGAGGATGTGCGCATCGACAGCGTTAAAATCGGCATGTTATCAGAAAGTGATATCGTAGAGGCCGTTGCAGAAAGGCTGAGCCGTGCCGTGATCCCCTGGATTGTGCTCGATACCGTCATGCTGGCAAAAAGCGGCGATGCGCTGCTGTCGCCGCAGGCGGTCAAAACGTTGCGCCAGCGTCTTCTGCCGCAGGTTTCACTGATTACGCCTAACCTGCCGGAGGCGGCGGCGCTGCTGGAAACCCGCCCCGCTCGCGATGAAAATGAGATGAAACAGCAGGGCAGAGCGCTACTGGATCTGGGCTGCGAGGCGGTGCTGATCAAAGGCGGGCATCTCAGCGATACTGAAAGCCCGGACTGGCTGTTTACCCAGCACGGCGCGCAGCGCTTTACCGCGCCGCGCATCGCTACCCGCAACACGCATGGCACCGGTTGTACGCTTTCCTCGGCGCTAACCGCGCTGCGCCCTCGACACAGCGACTGGGCCAGCACCGTAACGGCAGCGAAAGCGTGGCTACAGGGCGCGCTTGAGCAGGCCGATACGTTACAGGTGGGTAAAGGCCAGGGGCCGGTGCACCATTTTTACCGCTGGTGGTAGAGGTTGCGTTTTTAGCGAGAAGATATTGCCCTGCATCAGCAGGGTTCAAACCATTCGCTATTCTGTTCTGCAATCGGGGTAATAGAGAAAATCATCTCCTGAAGATGTCGACGCATCGCCTTTTCGGCACCGTCGGCATCCTTATTACGCAGCGTGCTGAAGATCTCTTCATGTTGTTCAATCACGCTTTCCGGCGGAGAGACGTTGCTGAGCGTCAGGAAGCGCACGCGATCCATCGTGGCCTTGATATTCTCTACCGTTTCCCACGCCAGCTCGCAGTTAATGCTTTGCGCGATGAGCCGGTGAAATTCATCATCCAGCTGTAAGAATGCCTGAGCGTCATGACGCTGCGCCGTGATTTTTTGCAGCTGAAGATTATGCTCCAGCGCCATCAAAGCTTCGGACGAAGCTTCTGTCGCCGCGCGACGCACCACGGCAATCTCAACGGCCTCACGAATAAAGCGGCCATCGGCAACACGCTGCGCGGAAATTTTACGTACGAAGGTGCCGCGCTGCGGCAGAACCTGCACCAGTCCGGCTTCCGCCAGCTTGATAAAGGCTTCACGCACCGGCTGGCGAGAGATATTAAAGCGGGAGGAAACTTCCTTTTCTGACAGCAGCGAACCCGGAGGAATTACGCAGGTCACGATATCCCGACGCAAAAAGCGGTAAATCTGCTGGTTAACGGGTTCGCTGGTAGTAATGATGTAGGGTATCGACATGCGACAACTTCCTGAGCTGGCTGGACGCGAAAGCGTTCAGTCTAAACAGACCGTCAACTCCGCGCCAGCGCTTTTTTGCAGGAATAATCAATAGCTTGTTATTACCCGCTTAACGGTTTCTTTTGCTCCAAACTGCTGTAGCTGCTGATAGAAATGCAGGACACGTGCCGTAAACTGCGCATTTGTCGGTAAATCTTCACCAAATACCTTTTTCAGCGAGAGTAGTGCCGTGATACGCGCCTCGCCGTCGGTGCTTTCACTGACGAGTTGAGCCAGCGTCTCTTTCAGCGGATCGTTGATCTCAATGGCGGCACCCTGTTCATCGACGCCGCTGACATAGCGTATCCAGCCTGCCACGCCCAGCGCCAGCAGATCGAAACGGCTCTGATGCGCCAGATGCCAGCGAATACTGTCGAGCCAGCGCTGCGGCAGCTTTTGCGTGCCGTCAGAGGCGATTTGCCAGGTGCGGTGTTTGATGGCGCGATTTTTATAGCGGGCAATCAGTGAATCAGCATAAGCGTTAAGATCGACATTTTGCGTGCGCAGCGTCGGTGCCTGCTCTGCCAGCATCAGCGTATGGGCGGCGCGCAGGAAATGCTCGTCGGCCATACAGTCGCTGATATGCTGATAGCCAGCCAGATAGCCCAGGTAGGCGAGGAATGAGTGGCTGCCGTTGAGCATGCGCAGCTTCATCTCTTCAAAAGGCAACACATCCTGCACCAGCTCCGCACCGGCTTTTTCCCACGCCGGACGACCGTTGACAAAATTATCTTCGATCACCCACTGGAAGAAAGGCTCGCACTGTACGGCAACCGGATCGTAGCAGCCCAGTTTTTCGCCCAGCGAATCCAGTGCTTCCTGTGTCATCGCCGGTACGATGCGATCTACCATGGTGGAAGGGAAGGTCAGGTGCTGACGGATATAGTCGGCGAGCGCGGCATCCTGCGCCTGTGCCAGCTGCACCACAACGTTACGCGTGACGTGGCCGTTTTCCGGCATATTGTCGCACGACATCACGCTGAAGGGCGATAAACCGCGATCGCGACGGCGGCGGATAGCCGCCAGGATCACGCCCGGCAGCGACTGCGGCGCATCGGGATGCGCGAGATCGTGCTGAATAAATGGATGCTCCAAATTCAGCTCGCCCGTGGCCGGATGGTGGCAGTAGCCTTTTTCCGTCACCGTCATGGATACAATAGCAATTTCCGGCTGGCTCATCGCTTCGATAACGGCATCAATGCCGTCGGTACGGGCATCAATAGCCGCGCACAGCGTGCCGATAACGCGCGAGGTTTTGCCGCTGTCCGCCATTTCGGTAACGCTGTAAAGATGATCCTGCTTACGCAGGTCATTGACCAGGTTACTGGTGCTCTGCAAATTAATTTCACACTCGATGTAACCCCAGTCGCTCTGCTGTTCGCGCGCCAGGCGATCGGCACAGACGGCCTGATGAGCGCGATGAAAAGCGCCGAAGCCGATATGCAGAATGCGTGGGCGCAGCTGAGTGCGGTCATAGTCGGGAAGTTTAACGTCGTTGGCCAATGTCTCAACGGATAGCATGGAAGAGTCCTTCTGACTTAACGTAAAAGGCGCGCCGGAGCGCGCCGGAAAAATTAGGCTGAAACAGGCGTATTGCTGGCTTTCGGGCTTTTGATAACAAACAGTACTAGGAAGGCACCGAGCGCGGCGATAACGCCCGCCAGCACAAAGGCACTGTCAAATTTGCCGGTATGCTGCACGATAAAGCCGGTAACGATCGGACCGATGATACCTGAAATGCTGCCTACCAGGTGGATAAAGCCGCTGATGCCGCCCACACGGCTTTTATGCACCACGTCCTGAATGATTGCCCAGTAAATTGCCCCAGTGATATAGAGGAAGAAGATGGATACCGACATCAACAGTACCGCAGATGTCACTCCTTCTACCGTACCCGCCAGCGCGACACAAAGCGCAGCAGCCAGTAACGCGACCACCAGCACAATTTTTCGTGACAGCAGCAAACGCCCGGTGATGTTAAAGATTTTATCAGAGATCCAGCCGCCGAGCGCCAGTCCGACGAAGCCGACGATCCACGGAATCACGGTGGTCATACTCATGGATTTAATATCCAGCCCGTGCGCCTGCACCAGATAAGCCGGGAACCAGCTGAGGAAGAAGAACAGAATATAGTTGTAGCAGAAGAAGGCGAAGGCGGTAACCAGAATAATCGGCTGGCGCAGATAGTAGCCCAGGCCGTGTGATGCCTGTGACAGTTCCGGCTCATCGCCCGGCTGTGCCTCTTTCAGTTTCTCAATCAGCGCACGCTCTTCGGCAGAAACACGTTTGCTGCGTGCCGGATTATCCGCAGCGACAAAGAACCAGATAACCATCCAGACGATGCCGATTGAGCAGATGATAACGAAGGCCGGACGCCAGCCGAACGCCAGCGCCAGGTAGCCGATAATCGGCCCGGCGACGGCACCGCCGAGCGGTGAGCCAGCGCTCAGGAAGCCCATTGCGGTGGCGGCCTGTTTTTTCGGGAACCAGCCGTTGATCGCCTTGTTCGCCGATGCGCAAATCGGGCCTTCCGCCATGCCGAACAGCACGCGCAGAATCAGCATCGACCAGAAACCGGTGGCAATGGCAGTCAGGCCGCAGAACAGTGACCACATACCGACGGCGAGGCCCATGACCAGCGTCGGGCCATATTTATCGGTGGCGAGACCGCCAATAAAGTTAAACAACGCGTAACCGAAAAAGAAGCTGCCGAAAATCATGCCGAACTGTTCAGCATTGAGCATCAGATCTTTTTCTATCATCGGCACGGTGAGTGAGAGGGCAACGCGATCGAGGTAGTTGATCATATAGACCAAAAACAGCAGAAGTACGATGGTCCAGCGTAGGTTCTTGAACATGGTATCTCCGTAATATTCTGATAGTTATAATATTTACGGGAGGGCGACATGGTCGCCCGACCCTGGTTTATTCAATAGATAAAATGACTTTGCAACAGGTGCGCGGATCTTTTTCAAACAGCGTCATCGCCTGCTCAACCTGTTCCAGCGGGAAGTAATGCGTCACCAGCTTCTCCGGCTGGATAGCGCCGCGCTCCATCCACTCGATTACCTGTGGGAAGCGGTGGCTGTTAAGCCGTGAGGTAAACAGCGACAGCTCTTTACTGGTCAGGCTCTGTTGGGTAATGGTGCAGGGTTCGGCGGAAAAACCGAGCAGCCCGATACGTGCTGCCGGAGAAGCCAGCGCCGCGGCTTCTGCCAGAATAGAAGGATGGCAGGCGGCATCGATAATCAGCGTTGGCTGAACACCTTCAAGCTGGGCGGCCAGCGGCGTCTCGCTGTTATTAAACACCGCGTCGGCACCGTTTTCTTTTGCCATTGCCAGGCGTTCCGGCAGACGATCGGCTACCAGCACCTGCTTCACGCCGTAAACGCCTTTCAGCGCCTGAATTGCCGTCAGGCCCATCGGCCCGGCACCGTAGACCAGCGCGATATCCTGCGCCGTCGGTTTCAGGAAGGCGGCAATATTGGCGGCGATGGTAAAGGGCTCGATCAGGCTGGCGAGCTTATCGGGAATGCTGTCCGGCACGCGCCAGGCGTTGCTGGCAGGCGCAACGGCATACTGGCTGAAGCCGCCGTCGCGGTGAACGCCGATCACCTGTAGCTCACGGCAAACATTAGGACGGCCTACTGAGCAAGGGTAACAGTGACCGCAGCTGACCACCGGATCGACCGCCACGCGTTCACCGATACGACCACTGTCTACGCCGGGGCCTACGGCATCAATAGTGCCGAAAAACTCATGACCGATAACGCGCGGGTAGCGGGCAAAAGGGTTGTGACCGTGCCAGATATGCACGTCAGAACCGCAGATGCTGGCATAGCGTACTTTAACGCGCACTTCGCCTGCGGCAGGTTCAGGCAGCGGACGATCCTGGATGCGCAGTTCGTTCGGCTGTTCAATAACGACGCTTTTCATCTTGTTCTCCTTACCAGTTCCACAGCGTGCCGTCTTCCAGACGCGCTACCGGCAGATAGGCCGGGTCATAGGGATATTTCGCTGCCAGCTTCTCATCAAATTCGATGCCGAGGCCCGGCTTGTCGCCCGGATGCATATAGCCGTTATCAAAGGTCCAGTTGTGCGGGAACAGTTCCAGCATCTGTTCGGAGTAGCCCATATATTCCTGTACGCCGAAGTTCGGCACCCAGAGATCGAAGTGCAGCGCCGCCGCCATGCAGATCGGTGAAAGATCGGACGGGCCGTGCGAGCCGGTGCGAACCTGATAGAGCGAGGCGAAATCGGCGATGCGGCGCATACCGGTGATGCCGCCAGCGTGGGTGATAGTGGTGCGGATATAGTCGATCAGCTGCTCTTCAATCAGCTGTTTGCAGTCCCAGATACTGTTAAAGACTTCACCCACGGCAATTGGCGTAACGGTATGCTGGCGGATCAGACGGAAGCACTCCTGGTTTTCCGCAGGTGTCGGATCTTCCATCCAGAACAGGCGGTAATCTTCAATGCGTTTGCCGAAGCGGGCGGCTTCGATCGGCGTCAGACGGTGGTGCATATCGTGCAGCAGGTGCTCATCGAAACCAAAGCGATCGCGCACCGCTTCAAACAGCTTCGGCGTGAAGTCGAGGTATTTTTCAGTAGACCACAGTTGCTCTTCCGGCCAGTTGCCTTTGGTCGCGGGCTCATAGGCCAGGCCTTTACCTTTCGCCATGCCGTAGGTGGTTTTCATGCCCGGCACGCCGCACTGCACGCGAATCGCCTTAAAGCCCATCTCTTTATGGCGCGCATAGTCTTCCAGCACTTCATCAATAGTGTGGCCGGTAGTGTGGCAGTAAACCATAACGCCGGTGCGTGAGGCTCCGCCCAGCAGCTGATAGAGCGGCATATTGGCTGCTTTTGCTTTGATATCCCACAGTGCCATATCGACGGCGGAAATAGCGGACATGGTGACCGGGCCGCGACGCCAGTAGGCGCCTTTGTAGAAGAACTGCCAGATATCTTCAATCTGATGCGCATCACGGCCAATCAGCTGTGGGCAAATATGATCTTTCAGGTAGGAGGCGACCGGTAGCTCGCGCCCGTTAAGCGTGGCGTCGCCGATACCGGTCAGGCCTTCGTCGGTGGTGATTTTAAGGGTGACAAAATTCCTGCCGGGGCAGGTAACAAACACTTCAGCTTTAACAATCTTCATTTTCTGACCTTTATAACGACGGTGAATGCCTGAAATTTATGCTCTGTCGTACTACCATACAAGTGGTCTGATGCGAATGAGCGATCGCCGTCACACTGTTTTTTAAGACGGTTAATGTTGTTACCAGTCCTGATATTCTTTTTGTCTTTTAGCGGATACCGTTTCCGACAGGCGCAGGATATCGATCTGCGATAGCAGACCGGGTACGATCGTACAGGCGGTCAGCCCACGATCGTTGCCAGCTGGGCCAGCCGTTGCCGGTTTGCAGCAGCATAAATCAGGGAGAGCACGCTGAGGAAAAATCGATCGGAAATGGGCCTGTCTGTAGAGGCAACCGGTGGCAGACAGGCGTACAGTAAGGATCAGGCAAGTAACGGGCAGAGCGGCGGCAGACGACAGGCCAGCGCGCCGGGCACCACGTCGATATAAAATTCGGTGCCGCTGAGCGGTTCGCCATCGAGGTTAAAGGTCATTTCATTTGGCGAGGTAATTTTCAGCCAGGGCAGGGTAGCGGCAACGATATTGGGATTCTGTTCATCGCTGGTCAGCGAATGCAGCAGCGTCGAAAGCAGTTCCTGCGACGTGATGATGCTGAGATCCAGCAGCCCGTCATTAATCAGCGCCCGGGGACAGAGACGCTGCCCGCCGCCCGCCTGACGTCCGTTGCCGACGCCGATGGCTAGCGCATCGCCGCGCCAGTCAAAGTTGGGGCCGCTGATGGTGCAGCTGTCCGCCTTTAGCGTATCCATGCGCATCAGACCATGAATAAAATAGGAGACGCCGCCCAGTGCCGATTTCAGCTTTTCCGGGGTTTCGGTCGTGATACGGGTGCCAAAGCCGCCCGTAGCCATATTGATAAAATAGCGATCGCCGTTTACGCGCGCGAGATCAATATTGACCGCTTTGCCAAAGATAGCCAGCCGCAGCGCGGCACCAGGCTCTTCGGGAATACCGGTGCTGGTGGCAAAATCATTGGCGGTACCCAGCGGTAAAATACCGAGTACCGGGCGCGAGGCGACAGGCAGCTTTGCTAACGCGTTCGCCAGTTCATTAATGGTGCCATCGCCGCCGCCTGCCACCACGGTGGCTGCGTTTAATCTGATGGCCTCCTGCAAATAGCGTTCGCCGTCACCCGCTTCCCAGGTAACGCGCACCGCTATTGGATAGCCTTCATCACGCAGCGCGTAAATCGCCTCGCGCAGCGCATCATTACCGGCACCTTTTCCGTTGAGAATGACCAGCGTCAGAGCCTGTTGTTCCATGCTATTTCCCTTGGCAGCTAATTACGCAGAGTATTGCATTGAGTTTATAGCACAGACAGAAGAAACGCAGCGTGGCGGCGGGGCTTTAGGAGCATACCGAAAGAAAAAACCCGCGCGGGGGAGCCGGGCGGGCGAAGGAGGTGGTTCCTGGTACAGACTGCTGTTTATTTTTACTCGTTTTAGCAGGCGCGATGTTAACGAGAAACCGCGCTGGCTAATGTGATCAAATTCTAAAAACGGTCACTCAGCGAAATTATTTTACCGTGGTGGTTTGATTTTCTCGGTGTGGATCACGTGTTGTGGTGCCATTCAGGTTACGCATCAGCAGCGCAAAGGCGATATCCATGTCCGCCGGAACCGGCAGCCAGACGATGTGCCCGTTGCCTGGCGCGACGTCCACCAGCTGGCCTTTATCGTTTTCCAGTGAGGCCAGCGTAAAGTGAAGGTTTCCGGCTGGCGTCATCAGTTCCAGGCTGTCACCGAGAGAAAATTTATTTTTTACCGCCACCTGCGCCAGATCGCCGCGCCGTTCGCCGGTAAATTCGCCAACAAACTGTTGACGATCGGAGACAGAATAGCCGTAATCATAGTTCTGATAACTGTCGTGCGTATGACGACGCAGGAAGCCCTCGGTATAGCCGCGATGCGCCAGCCCTTCCAGCGTTGCCAGCAAGGTGGGATCGAAAGGCTTACCGGCGGCAGCATCGTCGATGGCGCGGCGGTAAACCTGGGCGGTACGGGCGCAATAATAAAATGATTTCGTGCGGCCTTCGATTTTCAGCGAATGGACGCCCATGCGCGTCAGGCGTTCGACGTGCGCTACCGCACGCAGATCCTTCGAGTTCATGATATAGGTGCCGTGCTCATCCTCGAAGGCGGTCATGTATTCGCCGGGACGCATCGCTTCTTCAATCATAAACACTTTATCGGTCGGCTGGCCCGTGCCGAGGGTGGGCGTGATGTTTTGTACCGGGATAGGCTCATGCTGATGGACAATATTGCCCACTTCATCTTCTTTGCCTTCCTGCACTTTATATTCCCAGCGGCAAGCGTTAGTGCAGGTTCCCTGGTTGGGATCGCGCTTGTTGATATAGCCGGAAAGCAGACAGCGACCAGAGTAGGCCATGCAGAGCGCGCCGTGGACGAAAATCTCCAGCTCCATCTCTGGTACCTGGCGGCGAATTTCTTCGATCTCTTCCAGCGACAGCTCGCGCGACAGAATCACGCGCGTCAGCCCCATCTGCTGCCAGAATTTTACCGTCGCCCAGTTCACCGCGTTTGCCTGTACCGACAGGTGAATTGCCATCGCCGGAAACGCCTCACGCACCATCATAATCAGGCCGGGATCGGACATAATCAGCGCGTCCGGCTGCATCTCGATAACCGGCTGTAGGTCGCGGATAAAGGTTTTCAGTTTGGCGTTATGCGGCGCGATATTTACCACCACGTAAAACTTTTTGCCCAGCGCATGCGCTTCTTTGATGCCCTGCGCCAGATTCTGGTGGTTGAATTCATTATTGCGCACGCGCAGGCTGTAGCGCGGCTGGCCGGCATATACGGCGTCAGCGCCATAGGCGAAGGCGTAGCGCATATTTTTCAGCGAGCCGGCGGGAGAGAGGAGTTCCGGTTTAAACATAGCGTTCTCAGTCTGATGTCAGGTCAGATATTGCGGACGGGCACATCGACATTGATGGCCCGTTAAAAGGGAGAAGAATTCTAAGCGCCGTACAGCGTGATGTAAATTGCGCTAGATCAAACGACACACATCCGCTTCCCAGCGATAGCCCATGCCGTAGACGGCGCGAATAAAGGGCTGATCGGCGTCCAGCGCTTCCAGCTTGCGGCGCAGATTTTTGATATGGCTGTCGATGGTGCGGTCGGTCACTACGCGGTAGTCATCATACAGGTGGTTCAGCAGCTGCTCGCGTGAAAAGACTTTACCCGGTTCCTGCGCCAGCGTTTTCAGCAGGCGAAACTCGGCGGGCGTCAGATCGAGCGTTTTGCCGTCCCAGCTTGCCTGGAAGCGTCCTTCGTCAATCACCAGCGGCGAGGGCGATGCGGCTTCTTCTGCCGGACGGCGGCAGCGGCGCAGAATAGTTTTTACGCGCGCCACCACTTCACGTGGGCTGAACGGTTTGCAGATATAGTCATCTGCGCCAATCTCCAGCCCCAGCAGCCGATCGATCTCCTCGATTTTGGCGGTCACCATAATGATCGGCAGTTCAGAAAAGCGCCGCAGCTCGCGGCAGACCGACAGACCATCAAGGCCGGGCAGCATCAGGTCCAGCAACAGCAGATCCGGCGGCGTCTGCTGCACAAAGCTTACCACCTCATCGCCGCGCGCCAGGTGATGAGTGCGGTAGTTGGCCGCCTGCAGATAATCAATCATCAGCTGAGCAATCTTCGGCTCATCTTCCACAATCAGGATCAGTGGCTGGGTAAATTCATTCATGGGCTGACTGTTCAGAGTTTATCATGCGGTAAGTCTACTCTGATTTGCAGTCCACCTAAATCGGAGTGATCCGCAGACATCACCCCGCCATGCGCTTCGACAATATTTCGACAGATAGCCAGCCCCAGCCCGGAACCGCCGCTGGCGCGATTGCGCGATCCTTCGGTGCGGTAGAAGCGTTCGAAAATCTGCTCGCGTTGCGCGTCATCCACTCCCGGCGCGGAATCATCGATCAGCAGCCGCCAGCCTGCGGTGCTGGCGTAAAGCGCCAGGCTGACGCTGCCGTTGCGATCGGTATAGCGCAGGCTGTTTTCCAGCAGGTTAGTAAACAGCTGAATCAGCCGGTCAGGATCGCCAAAAAACGGCGCGTGCTCCGGCAGTTCCAGCTTTAGCGTCAGGTTATGGCTGGCGTAGCGGGCGTGAAAATTACCGGCCACCATCTCCAGCAGCGCCGCCAGATCGGTATTGCTTTTACGATAGGCGAGGGCACCTTCATCGGAAAGCGACAGCTGATGCAGATCGTCCACCAGTTTGGTCAGCGTGCCGACCTCCATCAGCAACGAACTGACCGCTTCCGGCGTTAACTTACGTACGCCATCCTGCATCGCTTCCAGCTCGCCGCGCAGGATCGCCAGCGGCGTGCGCAGCTCGTGGGAAATATCTGCCATAAAGGCGCGGCGCATACTTTCATTCTTTTCCAGCGAGCTGGCGAGACGGTTGAAATCCTGTGCCAGCCGTCCCAGTTCATCGTTACTGCTGACCGCCACCCGGCTGGTAAAGTGTCCCGCCGCCAGCTGATGGGTGCCTGCCACCAGGCGTTTTACCGGTGCCAGCAGGCCACGCGACATCAGCCAGGTTACCGCCGCCGCCAGCAGCGTAGACAGGCCAACAATCAGCCAGCTGGTGCGCCGTTGCTGTTGATCGAAGTTGATATCGGCGCTGCGCGTCAGCCGCTCCGGCGGCGAGCCGACCACCCAGCCAACCACGTGGCCGTTATCGGTGGTGATACTGTGCCGGATGCCCTCCTGTGGCACCCGCGCGTGAGGGCCAAACAGCACGCGATAGCGCTGATCGACCACCCAAAACTGTGTGCGCCAGCCGTGCGGCGGCAGGTAGTTATTGTTATCGGGATTCTGCTCCAGCGAGCGCAGGATTGAGAACATCGACCGGTTATTATTGCGCAGGAAGTTCCAGTTGCCGTGCTGCTGATACTGCTCCGCCAGCGCCTCGCTCATTAGTGTCAGCCGCTGCTCGTTGCCGCGCTTGATGTAATCAATAAAGCCATGCTCGAAGCTGAGGCGTACGCCCCAGTGCATGGTGATCAGCACCAGCATGCAGGTAAAGAAAATCGCGCAAAACAGCTTTGCGCTGATGCCAAAACGCAGTTTATCCATTAACGTGACGATCTCCTGCGGCTCAGGACCGCATTTTTACTGTTTTCTTTCGGTACGCGCCAGAATACCAGCGCGGCCAGCGCAATAATCAGTGCCACGCAGAGCCAGGTGTGGATAAAGGTTTCATGTGCCATGGGGCTGTCGGCAGCGGCATGATGACCGAAGGCACCCAGCAGCAGCCCGGCAATGGTGACGCCGATACTCATTGAAAGCTGCATTACCATCGACAACAGGCTGTTGCCGCTGGAGGCGAGGTTATCCGGCAGTTCCTTCAGCGTCAGCGTATTCATCGACGAAAAGCGAATCGCGTTGACCATTCCCTGGAAGAACAGTACCACCGGCAGCGCCCAGGTCCAGCCCAGCAGCGCTACCAGCGGAAACAGCAATACTACTACGGCGAGCGCCAGCGTCGATCCGACCAGCACATTGCGGTAGCCGAAGCGGTTGACGATCTGCACTACGATACGCTTCATCCCCATATTGCCAAGCACCATCGGAATCATCATCAACCCGGCGTGAAACGGACTGTAGCCGAGGCCGAGCTGTAAGAACAGCGGCGTCATAAATGGCAACATGCCGCTGCCGATGCGCCCGGTCAGGCTACCGAGCAGGCCGATGGAATAGGTACGGTTAGCGAACAGCTTCAGGCTGAACAGCGCGTTATCGTTGCCGCGCGCATGCATCAGATAGAACAACAGCGCAAACAGGCCGGTGAGCAGCAGCAGCCCCAGCTTCAGCGGCGCGGTATCGTGCTGACTGTCCAGCGCCAGCGTCAGCGTTGCCATACCGATTGCCAACAGCAGAAAGCCGGAAAAATCAAAGCGGCGCGTTTGCATCGAGTAGTTCGGCATTAGCGTCAGGGTAGCGATAGCGCCAATAATGCCGACCGGCAGATTAATCAGGAAAATCCAGTGCCAGCTGGCGTACTCTACCAGTACACCGCCCAGTGCCGGCCCGACCAGCGGACCTACCTGTCCCGGCAGCGTGACGAACGTCATTGCCGCCATATACTGTGCGCGTGGCACGATCTTCATCACCGTCAGGCGCCCCACCGGCACCAGCATCGCGCCGCCGAACCCCTGTAGCACGCGTGCCAGCACCAGCTGATCCAGCGAACCGGCCAGGGCGCAAAACAGCGAGCCGAGGCTGAACAGCACGATGGCGCTAAAGAAAATGTTGCGCACGCCAAAGCGATCCGCCAGCCAGCCGCTGAGCGGCAGCGTGACGGCGACGGTCAACACGTAGGAAACCACCACCGAATGCATCTGGAGCGGATCGACGCCCAAATCACGCGCCATTGAGGGCAGGGCGGTGTTAACGATAGTAGTATCCAGCGTCTGCATAAAGAAACCGATGGCGACGATCCACAGCTGCCAGCGTACCGATGCAGATTGAGCATTCTTCATAATTTGCCTCTGTTACACGTCGAGCCTGCCGCCAGCCAGCCTGAAGGCGGGTTAACCGGCCACAGGAACTGGCTGTTTACGTCGACGCAGCTTATCCATATAGAGATAAACCACCGGCGTGGTATAGAGCGTTAACAGCTGACTCATTACCAGGCCGCCAACAATGGTAATCCCCAGCGGTTGTCTTAGTTCCGCACCATCCCCGCTGGTCAGTACCAGCGGCAGCGCGCCCAGCAGGGCAGCCAGCGTGGTCATCAGGATCGGGCGAAAACGCAGCAGTGACGCCTGATAAATGGCCTCGCGTGGTGCCATGCCGCTGTTACGCTGCGCGTCCAGCGCGAAATCAACCATCATAATGGCATTTTTCTTCACGATACCGATCAGCAGCATGATACCGATTAGCGCAATCAGGCTGAACGGTGCGCCAAATCCCTCCAGCGCCAGCAGCGCGCCGACGCCCGCCGATGGCAGGGTCGAAAGGATAGTAAGCGGATGTACATAGCTTTCATATAATATGCCCAGCACAATATACACCGTGGCGATAGCTGCAATTATCAGCCAGAGCTGGCTGTTCTGCGTCTCTTTAAACACCTGTGCTGTGCCAGCAAAGTTGCCGCGCACGCTGGAAGGAACGCCAAGCGCGGTCATGGTTCGTTCGATGGATTCTGATGCCTGCGACAGCGAAACGCCTTCCGGCAGGTTAAAGGCAATGGTTGACGCGGCGGAAAGCCCCTGATGGTTGACCGACAGCGGCGCGTTAGAAGGCTGCCAGCGGGCAAACCAGGAGAGCGGGATCGCCTTGCCATCGCCGTTGACCACAAACATCTGATCGAGCGCGCTGATATCCTGGGTGTAGCGCGGGTCGACTTCCATCACCACTTTGTACTGGTTTAGCGGCTGATAGATAGTAGAAACCTGACGCTGACCAAAGGCGTTATTGAGCAAGGCATTGGCGTCCGACACGCTGATACCGAGCCGCGCCATACTTTCGCGATCGTAAGTCAGCGCCATCTCCGCGCCCTTATCCTGCTGATCGGAGCTGACGTCGGCGAGATCCGGTAGCTTGCTGAAGGCCTGCCGGATTTTCGGCTCCCATTCACGCAGATCGCTCAGGCTGTCCGACAGCAGCGTGTACTGGTAGCTGGCGTTGGCCTGGCGTCCGCCGACGCGAATATCCTGTACCGGCATCAGGAACAGGCTGGCACCCGGCTCTTTCGCCAGCTTGACGCGCAGGCGGGCAATAATCTGTTGAGCGCTCTCTTTGCGCTCAGAGAGCGGCTTCAGCGAAATAAACATCGAACCGCTGTTGGTGCGCGAGCCGCCGGTAAAGCCGGTCACGTTATCTACCGCCGGATCTTCACGGATAATTTTCATAAAGTCTGACAGCTTGCCGCGCATTGCCTGGAAGGAAATGCTCTGATCGGCAGAGATAAAGCCCATCAGCCGCCCGGTATCCTGTTCCGGGAAAAAGGTTTTTGGAATAGTGATATAGAGGTAAATCGTCAGGCCGATGGTTGCCAACAGCACCAGCAGCGTCCAGCGTGCGCGATCGAGCACCCAGTGCAGCGAACGGCCATAACCGTGCTGTAGCCCCTGCATCATACGGTTAAAATGATTATTGCGCGGCGCCTCGCTGCGCTTTGCCTTCAGCAGCCAGGCGCACATCATCGGCGTTAAGGTCAGTGAGATCACCAGCGAAATCAGGATCGCCACCGACAGCGTGACGGCGAATTCGCGGAACAGACGCCCAACCAGACCGCCCATCAGCAGCAGCGGAATAAACACCGCCACCAGCGACACGCTCATCGACAGTACGGTAAAGCCGACTTCTCGTACCCCCTGTAGCGCCGCCTGCAACGGCTTCATGCCCGCTTCAATATGGCGGGAAATATTCTCCAGCACCACGATGGCGTCATCCACCACAAAGCCGGTGGCGATGGTCAGCGCCATCAGCGACAGGTTATTCAGGCTGAAGCCGCACAGGTACATGGCGGCAAACGTACCGATCAGCGATACCGGCACCGCCACCGCCGGAATCAGCGTGGCGCGTCCGGAACGCAGGAACAGAAACACCACCAGAATCACCAGCGCTACGGCGATCACCAGCGACTGCTCTACCTCTTCCAGAGAGGCGCGAATGGTTGGCGAACGGTCCTGGGCGATGGCCAGCGAAATGGCAGCGGGAATCGATTCACGCAGTTCTGGTATTTCGGCGCGGATACGATCCACCGTCTGAATGATGTTGGCCTCGGCGGTTTTGCGGATCACCAACAGTACCGCCGGTTTGGCGTTGGTCATCCCGGCGTTGCGTACGTCCTGTACCGAGTCGCTGACCGTGGCGACATCCTGCAAGCGTACCGCCGCACCGTTGTTGTAGTGCACTACCAGCGGGCGATACTCCGCGGCGGTTTTTAGCTCATCGTTGGTTTTCAGCTGCCAGCGCTGTGTGCCGGTTTCCAGCGCCCCCTGTGGGCGACGCACGTTGGCGGCGGAAATGGCCGAGCGCACCGCATCCAGTGAAACGCCCTGATTAAACAGCGCCTGCGGGTTGAGCGCCACGCGCACGGCGGGCAGTGAACTGCCGCCAACGGTAACGTCACCGACGCCTTCGATCTGCGACAGCTTCTGCGCCAGCTGCGTGGAGGCGTAATCGTAAAGCTGACCGGGCGTCCAGTCATCCGAGGTCAGCGTCATAATCATAATCGGTGCGTCGGAAGGGTTGGCTTTGCGCCAGTTGGGACGGCTCGGCATCCCGCTCGGCAGCAGGCTTTGCGCCGCATTGATCGCCGCCTGTACGTCGCGCGCCGCGCCGTTGATATCGCGATCGTAGTCAAACACCATAATGATGCGCGTACTGCCCAGCGAACTGGTGGAGGTCATTTCGCTGACGCCGGCGATGCGTCCCAGCGAGCGCTCCAGCGGCGTGGCAACCGAGGATGCCATGGTTTCCGGCGAGGCGCCCGGCAGCGAGGCGCTGACCATAATCACCGGAAAATCAACCTGCGGCAGCGGCGCGACCGGCAGCAGGCGATAGCCGAGGATGCCCACCAGCGCGATCGCCAGCGTCAACAGACAGGTAGCGACCGGGCGATAGATAAACAGCGCAAAGAATTTCACGGACGCGCCTCCCCGGAATGCAGGCGTCGGCGCGTATAGTGCGCCAGGCGATCGAACAGCAGGTAAATAACCGGCGTGGTGAATAGCGTCAGTACCTGACTGAGGATCAGCCCGCCAACCATGGCGATACCGAGCGGGCGGCGTAATTCTGCGCCAACGCCGGTGCTCAGCATCAGCGGCAGCGCGCCTAACAGCGCCGCCAGCGTGGTCATCAGAATCGGACGGAAGCGCAGCAGGCAGGCCTGATAGATCGCCTCGTAAGGCGTTTTACCCTGTTCGCGTTCGGCGGCAAGGGCGAAGTCGATCATCATAATGGCGTTTTTCTTCACGATGCCGATCAGCAGAATGATGCCGATGATGGCGATCACATCCAGCTCATGCCCGCTGAGCATCAGCGCCAGCAGCGCGCCGACGCCTGCGGTAGGCAGCGTGGAGAGAATGGTGATGGGATGAATAAAGCTTTCATACAGCACGCCCAGCACGATATACATCGCCACGATAGCGGCGACAATCAGCCAGACCGTGCTGCCCAGCGCCGCCTGGAAAGCCAGCGTGCTGCCCTGGAAGCGGGTCATGATATCTGACGGCATGGCGAGATCTTTCTCCGCCGCGCCAATCGCCTTAACCGCTTCGCCCAGCGAATAGCCTTCGCTCAGGTTGAATGAGAACGTCGTTGAAGGGAACTGATCGAGATGGTTTACCGTCAGTGCGCCGTGCCGCTGCTCAATTTTTGCCACGGTGCTGAGCGGCACCGCGCCGCCGTCGCTGGTGGCGATACGGATATCGTTCAGCGCGGCAAGACCTGGTGTCTGGCGGGTATCCTGTTCCAGCACCACGCGATACTGGTTGGCCTGGGTATAAATAGTGGAAATCAAACGCTGACCAAAGGCGTTATACAGCGCGTTATCGATATCGCTCATGCTGATGCCGAGGCGGCTGGCGCTGTCGCGATCGACGTTCACGTAAGCTTCCAGCCCTTTGTCCTGCCAGTCGCTGCTGACGTCTTTCAACTGGGGCAGGGTACGCAGACGGGCCACCAGCTGCGGCACCCATTCGCTCAGTGACTCCAGCGAACTGGTTTGCAGGGTAAACTGATACTGGGTGCGGCTCAGCTGGGTATCGATGGTCAGATCCTGCACCGGCTGTAGCCAGAGCGTGACGCCGGGCAGCTGCGCAACCGCACTTTGCAGGCGCTCCACCACTGCCGGAATACGGTCGTCGCGTTCCTCCAGCGGCTTGAGGTTGATCTGTACGCGGGCGCTGTTCAGCGCCGGGTTGGTGCCGTCCACGCCGACAAAAGAGGTCACGCTCTGCACCGCCGGATCGCGTTCGATAATCGTTGCCACATCGCGCGTGCGCTGTGCCATGCTGGCATAGGAGACGCTCTGCGGTGCCTGCAATGTGCCCTGAATAATGCCGTTATCCTGTAGCGGGAAGAAACCTTTGGGGATCAATACCCACAGCAGCAGCGTCAGCAGCAGCGTTGCCAGCGCCACGCCCAGCGTTATCCACGGATGTTGCAGCACGCGCGTCAGGCCGCGCCCGTAAAAAGCAATAATGCGTTCAAACATTGCTTCGCTGGCACGGGAAAAGCGATTCTGCTTGCGCAGCGATTCTGCATTCAGCATGCGGGCGCACATCATCGGCGTCAGCGTCAGCGAAACAATGGCGGAGATTAATATCGCTACCGCCAGCGTCACGGCGAACTCGCGGAACAGGCGCCCGACGATATCGCCCATAAACAGCAGCGGGATCAGCACCGCAATCAGGGAAAAGGTCAGTGAGATAATGGTAAAGCCGATTTCACCCGCGCCTTTCAGCGTTGCCGCCAGCGGCTTCTCGCCCTGTTCGATATAGCGTGAGATATTTTCAATGACCACGATAGCGTCGTCCACCACGAAACCGGTAGCGATGGTCAATGCCATCAGCGTCAGGTTATTGATGGAGAAACCGAGCAGGTAGAGCACGGCAAAGGTGCCGATCAGCGAAAGCGGTACCGCTACCGCCGGAATAATCGTGGCGGGCACGTTGCGTAAAAACAGGTAGATAATCATTACCACCAGCGCCAGCGCCAGCAGCAGTTCCATCTGCACATCGTGCACGGAAGCGCGAATATTGGTGGTGCGATCGGAGAGCAGGGTAACCTCAACCGATTTTGGCAACGAAGCGGTCAGCTCCGGCAGCAGGCTGCGAATATTGTCGGCGGTGGCGATAATATTTGCGCCCGGCTGACGCTGTACGTTGAGCACGATTGCCTGCTGGCGGTTGGCCCAGGCACCCAGCCAGCTGTTTTCCGCGCCCTGTTCCACGGTGGCGACATCGCCCAGCCGGACCGGTGCGTTGTTACGATAGGCAATAATCAGCTGACGATAATCTTCCGCCGACTGCATCTGATCGTTTGCCGATAGCGTAATCGAGCGTTCCGGGCCGTCCATGCTGCCTTTTGCCGAGTTAACGTTGGCGCTGGCGATGGCGGTACGTACCGTTTCGCTGTCAAGGCCGAGCGAGGCGAGCGCCTGCGCATTCATTTTTACCCGTACTGCCGGGCGCTGCCCGCCGGACAGCGTCACCAGGCCGACGCCGCTGACCTGCGAAATTTTCTGGGCGATACGGGTTTCCACCATATCCTGCACCTGGGTCATCGGCATACTGCTGGTGGTTACCGCCAGCGTCATAATTGGCGGATCGGCGGGGTTGACCTTACTGTAGACCGGTGGATTAGGCAGATCGTTCGGCAGCAGGTTGGTGGCCGAGTTGATCGCCGCCTGTACTTCCTGTTCGGCAACATCAAGCGGCAGCGTTAGCTGAAACTGTAAGGTTACCACCGAAGCGCCGCCGGAACTCTGCGACGACATCTGTTGCAGGCCGGACATCTGGCCGAACTGACGCTCCAGCGGTGCGGTAATCGCCGACGTAACAACATCAGGACTGGCTCCGGGATAAAGCGTAACGACCTGAATCGTCGGGTAATCCACTTCCGGCAGGGCGGACACGGGTAAGAAGCGATAACCGAGGATACCTGCCAGCAGAATAGCCACCATCAACAGGGTAGTGGCAACCGGGCGCAGGATAAAGTGGCGGGATGGCCCGCCGGTGGCGTTAGGAGGCAAAACCTGCATCAGGCGCGATCTCCCTTAGCGCGATCGCCACGTGTGCGTTCGGCTTTTTCAGGCGGGGTCGTTTTCTCTTCGGCGGCAGCGGTTGACTGCGGGGCTACCACTTCAACCGTTGCGCCTTCCGTCAGGCGATCCAGTCCGTCAGTGACCACGCGTTCGCCCGCGCTCAGTCCGGCGCTGATGACGACTTTCTGGCTGTCCTGTAGGCCGGGCGTGACGCTTTTCTTACTGACTTTATTATCGTTATTCACTACCCAGACAAAGTTGCCTTCGCTGCCCATCTGTAGCGCGGCGGCGGGGATCACTACCGCATCGTGCAGAGTATTGACTTTCAGGCGCGCATTAACGAACTGATTAGGGAACAGGCGATCGTCTTCATTGCTGAAGCGTGCTTTAAGCTTGATGGTGCCGGTGGTGGTATCGATCTGGTTATCCAGGCTCAGCAGCGTGCCGCTGGTCAGCAGCTCGCTGTTGCTGCGATCCCAGGCCTCGACCAGCAGCGGCTGGCCCGCTTTCTGCGCCTGTAAAATCGCCTGAATGGTATTTTCCGGCAGGGTGAACAAAACATCGATAGGGTGAGTCTGTGTCAGTACCACCAGCCCGCTGGTATCGCCGCTGGAGATATAGTTGCCAACGTCTACCTGTTTCAGGCCAGCGCGACCATCAATAGGGGCGGTAATGCGGCTGTAGCTGAGATTCAGCTCAGCGCTGGCGACGCTGGCTTCATCAGCCTTGATGGTGCCCAGCGTTTCGCTGACCGCTGACCGCTGAGTATCCAACTCCTGCTGTGAAACCAGATGGGTTTTCGCCAGTTTTTCATAGCGCGCCAGGTCACGACGCGCGTTAGCAAGAGTGGCGCGATCGCGTGCTAACTGGCCCTGTGCCTGGCTTAGCGCAACCTGGTAGGGACGCGGATCGATCTCAGCCAGCAGCTGGCCTGCTTTAACCTGTTCGCCTTCCTTAAAGTGGAGTGCCATTAGCTCACCATCGACGCGGCTGCGTACCGTCACCGTATTGGCGGCGGTAACGGTGCCGAGGCCGGAAAAGTATTGCGGTACGCTTTGCGTCTGCGCGGTGGCTGCCTGTACCGGTGCCAGCGGCATATTGCGCCTTCCACCTTTGCCGCGCTGTTGCTGTGTCGGCTTACCGCCCGCGCCTTCCGTACCGCTGTCTACGCCATGTGGCCAAAGGAAATAAGCAGCGACGGCGACCAGCGCAACAAAGATGAGTAACAGCGTTTTTTTCGAGATACGGCGTGAGGCATTCATTGCGGTTTTTTGCTCTCCGGCAGTGTAATCAAAGGTTCCAGGCGGGTCAGCAAGGCCGCTTCCCGCTAAGGTAGCTAGTGTAATTATTAAATAAGATAAAAAAATGGAGGAATTAAGAATAACTGTAAGGGTGCAGTAAGGCTGACGTAAGTATCTGCGATCTCGCCGCGTGAGACAAATCTGACGGCGATTTTTTCTTTTCGTATCAGCATGCCATAAATTACCAGGGCAGAGGCGTGGATGTTTGCTACGCTCATCAACAGGTTGGCAACAGATTAATTAAGGAGAACAATGATGAGTCAGATTGAAATCCGTCAGCTGGGGCGCAGCGGCATTGAAGTGCCCGTGCTGACCTTTGGTGGCAACGTGTTTGGCTGGACCGTCGATCAGAATACCTCGTTCTCACTACTGGATGCGTTGGTAGAAAAAGGGCTCTGGTTCATCGATACCGCTGATGTGTATTCCCGCTGGGCACCGGGCAACGAGGGTGGCGAATCGGAGACTATTATCGGTAACTGGCTGAAAAAAAGCGGCAAGCGCAACAGCATTATTTTGGCGACCAAGGTAGGGATGGAGCTGTCGCCAGAAAAAACGGGACTGGCGGGCAAATATATTCGTCAGGCGGTGGAGGATTCACTGCGCCGTCTGCAAACCGACTATATCGATCTTTATCAGGCGCACCGCGATGACGATCAAACGCCGCTGGAAGAGACGCTGAGCACCTTCGACGATCTGATCAAAGAGGGTAAGGTACGCGCTATCGGCGCATCCAACTATTCAGCGGCCCGCCTGAGCGAAGCGCTGAAGGTAAGTGAACAAAACGGTCTGGCGCGCTACGAAACCCTGCAGCCGGAATATAACCTCTACGATCGTAAAGAGTATGAGAGTGGGCTGGAGCAGGTAGCAAAAGAGAACGGCCTCGGCGTGATTAACTACTATTCGCTGGCCAGCGGTTTCCTGAGCGGTAAATACCGTCGCCCGGAAGACGCCAGTAAAAGTCAGCGTGGGCAGGGCGTGGTAGAGAAATACCTTAACGATCGCGGGTTGCGGATTTTACAGATGCTGGATGAGGTAGCGCAGGCGCGCAACGTTTCTCCGACGCAGGTTGCGCTGGCCTGGCAGATTGCCCGTCCGGGTATCACCGCGCCTATCGTCAGCGCAACTTCGCTGGAACAGGTGGATGAGCTGGTTAAAGCCGCCACGCTGCGTCTGAATCTCGATGAGATTGAAAAACTGACCCAGGCCAGCAGCTATTAAGCCAGAGGCGAATAACAGGTAGTGCGGGCACCTTGCGGTGCCCGTATTGACTGCGGCGTTTTCGTTAACGCCTGAACGCTTCCAGAATCAGGCGAAAACCAGCTGCGCCCAGCGTGCCAGCCCGGCGGTGACGGAGCCGAAATCATCGCCGGAAGCCAGCGGAATATTCGGTAACTGCCGCTGTAACGCCTGGCGCAACAGCGGTGAGCGGGCGCTACCGCCGGTCAGATAGATCATATCTGGCATGGTACCGCTGGTTTCCAGCGCCAGCGCAACCTGTTCCTGAATACGATCCAGCGGTGCGGCAATCGCCGTCTCCAGCCCGGTACGGTCCACTTCTTTTTTTGCCAGATCCGCCTCGATAAACGCCAGCGCCGCTTCCACTTCCGTCCGGTCGGACAGGGCAATTTTGCTCTCTTCCGCCGCCCGCACCAGACGATAGCTGAGACGCTGCTGCCATACTTTCAGCAGACGCTGCACTTTTTCCGGCTGGCGGGCATCGCGGATCAGATCCAGCAGCAGCTTGCGGCAGGCGCTGGAGTAGAACTCGCTCTGTGCCGGTACGTCGTTAATCGCCACCGCATTCCACCACGGCAGCGCAGGCAGGGCGATGCCTTTTTGCGTTTCGCCGCCAAGACCGAGCAGCGGCATCAGCTCTTTATAGGCCAGCGCGATATCAAGATCGTTACCACCGACGCGGCAGCCGCTGTGGCCCAGCAGGCTACTGGCACGATCGGCGCTGTGGTGCCACTGCGGACCCATCAGCAACATACTACAGTCGGTAGTACCGCCGCCGATATCGACGACCAGCACCCGTTTTTCCTCGCTCAGGGTTGCTTCAAAATCCAGTCCTGCGGCGACCGGTTCAAACTGGAACACCACATCACGAAAACCGGCGCGGCTGGCGGCGCGGGCGAGGATGCCCTGCGCCTGACGGTTAGCCTCTTCGCCACCCAGCCCCTGAAAGTTAACCGGACGTCCGATTACCGCCTGTTCAATTGAACGATCCAGCTGCTGCTCAGCGGTCTGACGGATATGCAGCATCATGGCGCAGACCAGATCTTCAAACAGAGCGATTTGCTGCGGCTTCAGACCGCTGGCACCGAGGAAAGATTTTGGCGACTTAACAAACCACACCTCTTCAGGATCGGCCATGTATTGCGCCAGCGCATCAAGGCCGAAACGCACGCTGCCGGGCGTGACCTCAATATCTTCTTCGCGGTTGAAGGTGATGGCGCGCCGTAGCAGCGCCTGATTTTCCGCCTCTGGCGTTGGCACCTGGTGGTGGCGAAACAGCCACTCGCTGATCGCTTCACGCGTTGGACCACACAGCATAGAGGGCAGATAAGGGGAATCCTTTTCCAGTTTAAGTAGCCGTGGCGCGCCTTGCTCCACCACGGCTACGGAACAGTTAGCCGTTCCGTAATCGAAACCGATAAACACAGAATTTCACCCTCTTCGAAAAAAGGGGGTGACTTTACCGGAGCCGACTGAGCGTGGCAAATGTTTCGCGTATTCCTGCGGGGCGGATAGCATTAGCGGCTATTTGATAGCGAAAAAGCTGTTCTCCAGCAGGCCGCTTAGCGGTTCACCGCTGTTAACCGCCGCCCCCCCAGACCGCATCCACGCCAATACTGCCCAGCGTGGATAACGCTACCGGCAGATCTACCGGTCCGGCAACGGTAGCGATACGCAGCCGCTGAGCCTGGCCGTGGATAATGGAAACCAGCATCTCGTCCATCAGATTGCAATGTACATTGGCGATCAAATCGGGTGCCATTTGCAGAAAATCGATCGCATCCTGCGGCAGACGATCGAAAGCGTCCAGATTACGCCCAAAGTGACGCGACATAATGCGGCAACCCTGCTGGCGCAGGCGTAGCAGCACCGGAAACAGATGGTGAGCATGGTTTAGCAACATAGAGGTTTCCAGGCTTACGATCAGCAAATCGCCATGTAACGGACTATTGTCTAAGCGATCGAGCAACCGATCCAACTGTTGCGGATCCAGCAGGCTTTCCGCCGCCAGCGGCAGCACCACGTTCAGCGCTTTACGGGCGACGCCTGCGGCGCACTGGTTAAAAAAGCTGTTGAGCAGCGCCTCGTCCAGCTGCTGACGCAGCGCGGCGTCCGTCAGGCTGGCGCGAAACGCTTCGACATCTACCTCATGATCCTGCGCATCAAGAATGCGCGCCTGTAGCAGATGGAAATTTGCCGACTGTGGCTTATGCGGCGCGGATACCGCCCAGGCTTGCCAGCGTATCGGCTGCGCAATCAGCCTGACGATATCCGCATGCGATAGCGCAACCTGCTGCTCGCGTTGCAGGCGAGTTTCATATACCGACAGCTGACCGCGTCCGTTGTGTTTGGCGTTGTAGCAGGCGAGATCGGCCTGCGCCAGCACTTCGCTGCTTTGGCAGTTGTGTACGTTAATCGTGGTGAGCCCTGCGCTGGCACCGATACGATGCAGTTTTCCTTCCCAAAGAAAACGATAATCGTTGATGGCGTTGACGATGCGCTGTACCGCCTGTTGCGCATCCTGCAACGGACAGTCGGGCAGCAGCAGGCCAAACTCATCACCGCCGAGGCGTGCCAGAAAATCGCTGCCGCGCAGCTGGTGGCTCATCAGTTCTGCCAGTTCGCGCAGCAGCGCATCGCCCGCAGCATGTCCGGCGCTGTCGTTAACCGCTTTAAAGCGATCGAGATCGATAAACGCCAGTGCATGCTGCTGTTTTTCCGCCGCTGAAAGTAATAGCCGCTTTAGCTGATGCTCAAAGCTGGCCCGGTTCGGCAGCCGCGTCAGCGTGTCGTGAGAGGCGCTATAGTGCAGCCGCTTCAGGATTTCTCGTGATTCGCTGACGTCCTGAATCACCAGTACGCTGCCGATATTTTTCCCTTCCAGCGTTTTCAGCGGCGTCATGCTGTAATGAATGGCAAACTGTTCGCCAGAGGCGTTATGCAGAATAAGATCGCGGTCAAGTTCAGTCACAGTGGTCGCATTGGGCAGATTGCAGCGCAGAATATTCTCTATTTCTACACCGTGGGCACCGTGAGTAATACGCAGTATCGTACTGATGGGTTTACCTTCCGCCTGCTCCTGCGTCCAGCCGCTCATTTGTTCGGCAACTGGGTTCATAAAGTTGACGCGCAGCTCTTCATCAATGCTGATAACCGCTTCGCCAATGGCATCCAGCGTAATCAGCATCCGCTCTTTTTCCTGATAGAGCGCGTCATTAAGCTGGCGCAGTTCGGTAACATCCTGATTAATTCCTAACATACGTGTTGCTTTGCCATCGGCGTTAAACAACATATTCGCCTGTGACCGGATATAGCGGATGCCGAGACGGGTAACGATACGACATTCCAGAATAAAAGGTTGGTTCTCTTCGAGCGTGCGGCGCACCGCCTCCTTTGCCAGAGTGCGATCGTCAGGGTGGAGGCGATTTAACCAGAATCCATAGGTAGGGCGATCGCTGTCGTCCAGCTCATAAATGGCAAACATGCGCTTGTCCCAGCTCATCTGGTTACGTGTGACATCCCACTCCCAGACGCCTATTCCCCCCGCCTCGTTAGCCAGCGTAATCCGCTCCATCAGGCGCTGATTCTCCGCCTCGCTGGCGCTGATATGTTTTTTTTCCTCCTGAAAAGCGTACATCACCATGGTCATAATATGGCTGGGGATCAGGACCAGCAGAAACGGCAGCCAGGGCGCGGTAATCATAAAGTAGGGATTAGCGGTGTGCAGTTCGATCAGGTGAAACGCCAGCATTAGCGACATCAGCGAAACGTTGGCGAAAAAAATGAAAAATGCCTCCAGCCGCGGCAGGCGTACGGCTACCCAGAACAAGATTACAATCACAAAAGTAAAGGGCCAGGGTAAAAAGCGCAGTGCCAGGCAGCACAGCAGCAGCGAGGCTGCCAGCGTCAACAGCATCTCCAGCAACGCCTGCTGCGTAATCCGCTGGAAGTAACGCGATTGCCACAGCAGGCAAATCGGCCCCAGCGTCAGCATCCCGATAACCTCTGAAAGCACCCAGGTGCCAAAAAAATGCAGGCCGGGCACGCCGCCGCTAACGTGTTGCCACCAGAGTGCCATCAGCCCGCCCAGCAGCGGCGTCAGGATGCCGGTTGCTACCGCCATTTTGCACCAGCTGAACAACGAGTCGAGCGGCGCATCCGCGCGCAATAGCCTGCGCAGTAGCCATCCGCCCACGATACTTTGCAGCAGATTAATTACGGACCAGGCGAGCGGCGGCCAGCGCAGACCGAGAAAGAGGGCGTTGGCACCCAGCGTGCCGAGCAGGCAGGCGGTGAGCAGGATCACAAGAGAAGTAGACCGCTGGCGAAAGACTACCGCCGTCATGATGGCGGTGGCATACCAGAGCGGGGAAATTCTGTTATCGAGCGCCATCAACGCCAGGCAAAATAGCGAGGCAAAAAAGCAGAGCAGGCCCAGCAATAAAGCGGGCCTGAAAATGGAGGCGTCGTTGTACGCGGGCGAAAAGGTATCGGTAGTCATCCACGAGTCCGGCTGGCCTGCCAGCCACTGCTGAACAGGCGTGATATCACTACCGTGATGCTAGCACAGCCTGGCTAACCTGACCTGTTGCCAACCGCAGAAATCGCTGCGCTATTCAAAGGATTGATAACCGGCCTCTCGCTGTTTTAACAGGTCGGCACGCGTCCAGGGCTTCTCCAGCCCGGCAATATCGGCAGACAGGTGTTCAAGAAAATTTTGCGTTGTTGCGATGCGTCCGTGGCCCATAATGATCAGCGGCAGAACCAGTGCCGCGCTAAGCTGTGGCAAAGAGAAACCTTTCAGCTGCGTATGCCGCTGTGATATCAGGAACAGCGTGCTGAGGGTAAAGCCCAGCAGCAGCCCGGCAGCCACCTCGCTTTTTGAATGCGCATGCAGAACCAGGCGCGATGCGCCTACCAGCAACGGCACCATGTAACCAATAGTCACTGCCACGCCGCGCCAGAAAGCCGGTAAACGACCTGACAGCAGCCACAACATGACGGGCCAGAGCGTGGCCGACATTGCGCTGTGGCCGCTGAAGCCGGTGAAATTGAAACGTGCGCTGCCGATACCGAATCCCATAAATAAAATTTTCGACACGCTGACAATCAGGCCAGCCAGACCGAAGGCCAGTATCCAGCACCATATCGTACGGCGGTCATCGCTTTTCCACGGCAGAATTAACGCGATAAGGATTGCTGTGGGGATCAGCAACATGCTGTCGCCAAAATAGGTAATCGTTCTCCAGGACATAGCTAACCTTATATTTATGTGGATACCCTCCGTCAACGGACGCAGGGCGCGCGCAACGCGGTAAATAAAAAATAAGACGTTACGCACGTACAGCAGTTTATCGATGAAAACCTGACAGCGCTAAAGGAGAAAGTCTGAAAAGCGTGCGTTCAGCCACGCATAACGCCAGCCCGCCCGCGCCGGGCCGCTTTTTTCTGGCATCGCATCAGCGATATCCCTATAATTGCCGCCAGTTAACCCTCTCAATATCTGACTGAACGCTAAAGATGATGTTTTTATATCGCTTTGGTGCCACGTCACACAGTTATCAGGTCTTTAATTTTATGACTGACAAGTCTCATCAATGCGTCATTGTAGGTATCGCAGGCGCATCTGCATCAGGAAAAAGTTTAATTGCCAGCACGCTGTATCGCGAGATTCGCGACCAGGTCGGCGATGAACATATTGGCGTGATTCCTGAGGACAGTTACTACAAAGACCAAAGCCATCTCACTATGGAAGAGCGGGTTAAAACTAACTATGACCACCCCAGCGCGATGGATCACGATTTGCTGTTACAGCATCTGCGGGCGTTAAAATTGGGGCAGCATATCGATCTGCCGGTTTACAGCTACGTTGAGCATACGCGCACTCAGCAGACGGTACAGCTGGCACCGAAGAAAGTCATTATTCTGGAAGGCATCCTGTTATTAACCGATGCACGCCTGCGCGAAGAGATGAACTTCTCTATTTTTGTCGATACGCCGCTGGATATCTGTTTGATGCGTCGTATGAAACGCGACGTTAATGAACGTGGACGGTCGATGGATTCGGTCATGGCGCAGTATCAGAAAACCGTGCGTCCGATGTTTTTGCAGTTTATCGAACCTTCAAAACAGTATGCCGATATCATCGTGCCGCGCGGCGGCAAAAACCGCATCGCCATTGATATTCTGAAAGCCAAGATCAATCAGTTTTTTGAATAAGAGAGGCCGTTGGCAACGCTGAAGCAAAGGAGAGTTAAGAACAATGAGATTATGCGATCGCGATATTGAAGCCTGGCTCGATAACGGCAAGTTGGTTATTTCGCCGCGTCCGCCGGTGGAACGGATTAACGGCGCGACCGTTGACGTGCGGCTCGGTAACCAGTTCCGTACTTTTCGCGGCCATACCGCCGCCTATATCGATTTGAGCGGCCCGAAGCATGAAGTAAGCGCGGCGCTCGATCGGGTGATGAGTGATGAAATTGTGCTGCCGGAAGGCGAGGCGTTTTTCCTCCATCCGGGCGAACTGGCGCTGGCGGTCACGCTGGAGTCGGTGACGCTGCCTGACGATCTGGTCGGCTGGCTGGACGGACGCTCTTCGCTGGCGCGTCTTGGGCTGATGGTGCACGTGACCGCGCACCGTATCGATCCGGGTTGGCAGGGCCGGATCGTGCTGGAGTTCTATAATTCAGGGAAATTGCCGCTGGCGCTGCGTCCGGGAATGCTTATCGGTGCGTTGAGCTTTGAGCCGCTTTCCGGCCCTGCTGCGCGTCCGTATAATCGTCGGGAAGATGCGAAATACAAAGGACAGCAGGGCGCGGTCGCCAGCCGTATCGATAAAGATTAACTGCCTGAACAGGGGATGGGATGAGACGATTAATTACCACGCTGGCCATTTTATTCGTCGTCATTGTGGCTGGGATGACCACGCTGGTATTGTTGGTGAATCCCAACGATTTTCGTAACTACATGGTGCAGCAAGTCGAGCAGCGCAGCGGCTATCAGTTGCGCATTGAAGGCGATCTGCGCTGGCACGTCTGGCCGCAGCTCAGCATTCTCGCTGGGCGGATGTCGGTTACCGCGCCTGGGGCGCAGCAGCCGGTCGTGATGGCGGAAAATATGCGCCTCGATGTCCATCTCCTGCCTTTACTTTCCCATCAGCTCAGCGTTAAACAGGTGATGCTGAAAAACGCCGTGGTGCGCCTGACGCCGGAGAGCGACGCGCGACGTCCGGATGATGCGCCGGTCGGCCCCTCCGATTCTGCGCCTGCCGAACCTGTCAGAGGCTGGACGTTCGATATTAACAGCCTTGAGGTGACGGACAGCCTGCTGATTTGGCAGCCGCGGCAGGGCGAAGAGATCAATTTCCGCGACCTTAATCTTACGTTGACGCAGGATAACCGACAGGAAGCGATGCTGTCGTTGGTGACACGCGTCAGTCGCGATCAGCGTGAGCTACAGTTGGCGCTAAACGGCACGATGAATGTCGCGGAATATCCACATCGTCTCAGCGGCGCTGTTGAGGAGCTTAGCTGGCAGCTGCGCGGTGCTGGTTTACCTGCGACGGGCGTGCAGGGGAAAGGCAGCCTGCAGGCGGAATGGCTTAATGACAGCCAGCGTTTCGCGTTGCGTAACATGGCGCTGACGCTGGGAGAAAGCCAGCTGAATGGCACCATCAGCGGCAGCCTGAGTACTAAACCAGCTTTCGCTATCGATATACATGCACCGCGCCTCGATCTTGATACGCTGATGGGGCTGAATCGCTCATCAGCGGCTCCCGATGTCACATCGGCTGCGGTAAGCGTACGTCCGCCGGTAATAGCCGAGCCGGTGCGCGGCGAAGATCAGCCTTTGAATGGGATAACCGCCGCGCTGAAGCTGCGGGTTGATGCGCTGCGCTGGCGGGGTATGGATCTGCAACAGGTTGCGCTGGATGCGGATAATCAGCAGGGCGAAGTGGCGTTAAAAACCTTTTCTGGTCATGCAGGCGCAGGCGAGTTTTCTCTGCCCGGCACGCTTGATATGCGTAGCACGCCGGTACAGGCGGTATTACATCCTACGCTACGTAATATTACGCTGGCGCCGTTGCTGGAAGCCTTTTCTCTGCCGCCGACGCTGGACGGTCAGCTGTCGTTAACGGGCAGGCTAAACGGCAGCGGGCTGAGCGTGGCTGATTTTCACCATCGCTGGCGCGGTGAGGCGGACATTGAGCTGACTTCGGCGCAGATTATCGGCATGAATTTTCAGCAGCTGGTACAACGTGCGGTGGCGCGCAATAGCGATCGCGTCAGCAGCGAAGAAGATACGGATGACAGTAATCTGACCCGTATGGATAAGCTACAGGCAAAGGCAACGCTGCATGATGGATTGCTTAGTTTGCAGGCGCTTCAGGGCGGTACCTCGCGCTTTCAGCTGAGCGGGGGAGGGCAGATCGATCTGGCCCGCCGCCAGTGCGATATCACCTTCGGGATACAGGTTACGCAGGGCTGGAAAGGCGATAACGCGCTGATCGCGGCACTACGGCAGTCTGCGATACCGCTGAGGCTCTATGGCGGATGGGATAATCTGCAATATAACCTGCAGGTCGATCAGCTGCTGCGCCAGCGCCTGGAAACGGAAGCTAAAACGCGTATTGACGAGTGGAAAGCGCGTCATCCCGATAACGCCTCGTCCCATTGAGACATATTACGCAAAACGGCGCCCTTTACGGCGCCGTTGTTTATGGTTTACGTAACGGATAGCGTTGCGCTGCCGCCACGGTTTTACCCGCTATACCTCATAGTCAGGTTCAGGCTGCTGTAGCGGCACGATTTGTACTTTCTGTACCCGGTGGCTTTCCACTTCCAGCGTGCGAAACAGATAATCGCCTACCTGTAGTTCTTCTCCCGGCTGAGGAATATGCTGGAGACGATCCATCAACAGGCCGGCGATAGTGTGATAATCCCGTTTTTCATTCAGTGGCAGTTCGATATACATCACCAAATCGTCGAGCGGCATGTGGCCATTTGCCAGCCAGCTGCCATCATCGTTCTGGCGAATATCATAACGTGCGTCTACCTCTTCGCTCTCATTAGGCAGGTTACCGGCGATAGTTTCCATGACGTCGCTAAGCGTCACCACGCCTTCTACGGAGCCAAACTCATCAACCACAAAAGCGAAGTGGGTGCGGGCGCTGCGAAATTGCTCCAGTGCCAGCAGCAGCGTTAGCTGCTCAGGAAATACCAGCGGCTGGCGGATAAGCGCCCGCAGATCAAGGGAGTGGGTATGCAGCGTCTGATGTAGCAGATCGATGACGTGAACGACGCCGAGCGGCTCGTTGCCGTTTTCCGTCACCAGCAGGCGCGTATGCTGGTTATTATCCAGCTGCGCCATGATCTTTTCAGGGCTGTCGCTGAGATCGATATGCTCAATATCGTGACGGGAGGTCATTATGCTGCTGACACTGCGCTGTGCCATCCCCATTACGCGCACGATCATCTGGCGTTCCTGCTTATTAAATACCGCACCCTGTTCGCTGGCGTCGGCTACCAGTGACGCGGTATCGCGATCCAGCTCTGCCTCGGTACTTTCACCGCGCAGCAGATGCAAAACCGCCTCTGCGGTGCGTTTACGCAACGGCATCTTTGCTGAAAGGAAACGGCGGCGGTTGAACTGTGACAGCTGGTTAAACGATTCGATCAAAATAGAGAAGCCAATCGCCGCGTAGAGATAACCTTTGGGAATATGAAAGCCAAACCCTTCTGCAATCAGGCTGAAGCCGATCATTAACAGGAAGCTCAGGCAGAGGATAACAATGGTGGGATGACCATTGACGAAGCGGGTAAGAGGTTTGCTGGCGAGAATCATCAGGAAAATGGCGATAACTACCGCTGCCATCATCACCAGCAAATGATCAACCATTCCGACGGCAGTGATTACCGCATCAAGGGAGAAGACCGCGTCCAGTACCACAATCTGCGCTACCACTGGCCAGAAGCGGGCACCGTGCTTCTGGGGCTTATCATCCAGATCGCTGCCTTCCAGCCGCTCGTTAAGTTCCATTGTGGCTTTAAATAGCAAAAAAACGCCGCCGATCAGCATAATAAGATCGCGGGCGCTAAAGCCGTGGGAAAAAAGTGTGAAAAGTGGGCGCGTTAGCCCGGTGAGCCATGAGATAGAAGCCAGTAATACCAGGCGCATTATCAGCGCCAACAGCAGACCGGTAACCCTTGCGCGATCGCGCTGTGCTGCGGGCAGTTTCTCCGCCAAAATAGCGATAAAAACCAGATTATCAATTCCCAGTACCAGCTCCAGAACTATTAGCGTAACCAGTCCAGCCCAGATTGACGGATCGGCGATCCATTCCATACCTTTTTACACCTTGTGAAGTGATTAATTACCTTAATCGATGATGGGATCACAATAATGAAAACACAACGTTTTCTGAGATTAATCCTAAATAAAAAACCGACAAGCCTTATTCAATACTCATCAGACATCAGGTTAGAGTTGAAATTATAGATTTTTAATCAAGAATGACAGGCGTGAACTATTAACATTTGCTGGTGAAATAAACGGGTTTTATTCGTGTCGGTGGATAAATGTTATTATCAAGCCGGAATTATCTGGAAAAAAAAGAAAGGTTCGATTGCTTTAAGTTGCTGAATTAAAAAGTTTAATTTTTATAAATCTTAGTCTTATTCTGAAAGTGCTATGGATCTGCTTCCTCAAGCTTGTCACAACCAGTCAATAGTATAAAAATCTAGCCATAACTTATGTGATCGAACCGAGATAATTGTTGCGGTTTAACGCAGCGCACTCTGATAAAAGCGCTATTTCTCGCGCTTTTAAGAAACTTATAAAGCCCGTTCGTTTCACGCTTCACTATATAGCCTTGTTTCTGATTAAACAGCATTGGTAGCTGAAAGCCAGGGGCGGTAGCGTGCTTAAGCGCTCATGCAGCGAACATAATATACACGTCAATAGTAATTTATAGTTTTCTGTTGTTTTAAGACTAACGCCAACTAAATGCGACAGAATATAGAGTTCTAACGGTAGCCTGGCGTACACCACATTAACCGCTACGTATCCAGATAGTGACGTAACAGTTAATGAGAACAGACAGGCTGCATTCAGGGATTGAACAGGAGGGCGGGCTGCCACCATTAGCGCCAGGTGTTGGACTCAGCAGCTTTAGCGGCAGGAACATTTATGCATAAAACGAGGGGCAAACATCTCATGACGGAACAGCAATAGTTGGAGCAGATTGGTCGTGAATTAACGTTTATTCATGAACATTTTTTTGCGGCGACACACCGCTTTAGACAATAAATCAGCAATAGCGATGATAATTCAATGATGAAATCGAAACTTAAGTTGGCCCCGTTACTGGTGTCAATCTCACTTATTAGTGGCTGTACCGTGGTCCCAGGGCAAAATGTTTCTACTGGCGGTAAAAATGTTATTAAACAGCAGGACGCTGACTATGACATTAATAAAATGGTTAATGTATACCCATTAACGCCGATGCTGGTGGAGCAGCTGCGCCACCGTCCTGTTGTAGCACAACCGAACCCCTTGCTCGACCAGGAAGTGGCTAATTACGAATACCGTATCGGCGTAGGCGATGTATTAAGCGTCACGGTTTGGGATCACCCCGAGCTGACGACACCTGCCGGGCAATACCGTAGCGCCAGCGATACTGGCAACTGGGTGCACTCAGACGGGACGATCTATTATCCCTACATTGGTAAAGTTAAAGTGGTAGGTAAAACTATTCAGCAAGTGCGTAGTGAGATCCAGCGTCGCCTGGCGAGCTATATTGAAAGCCCGCAGGTTGATGTCAATATCGCTGCCTTCCGCTCACAGAAAGCCTATGTTACTGGCGAAGTAGGTACTTCCGGTCAGCAGCCAATCACAAATATTCCTCTGACCGTACTGGATGCCATCAACGCCGCAGGTGGTCTCGCAGCGGATGCCGACTGGCGCAACGTTATCCTGACGCATAATGGTCGTGAGCAGCGTATTTCACTACAGGCGCTGATGCAAAACGGCGATCTGACGCAGAACCGCCTGCTTTATTCGGGCGATATTCTCTTTGTGCCGCGCAATGACGAACTGAAGGTGTTTGTTATGGGCGAAGTGACGCGCCAGCAGACGTTGAAAATGGATCGTAGCGGTATGACCCTAACGGAAGCATTAGGCAATGCGGAAGGGCTGAATCAGGAAGTCTCTAACGCAACTGGCGTATTTGTTATTCGTCCTAATCGCCAGCAGGGCGGCAAGATTGCCGATGTTTACCAGCTAAACACTGCCGATGCGACGGCTATGGTGCTGGGTACCGAATTCCAGCTCGAGCCGTATGACATCGTCTATGTAACTGCAACGCCGCTGACACGTTGGAACCGCGTTATCAACCAGCTTCTACCGACCGTCAACAGCGTACGTTACAGCATCGATTCGGCGCACGATATCAGAAACTGGTGATGAGTATGTTTAATTCAATACTCGTTGTTTGCGTGGGGAATATTTGTCGTTCGCCAATTGGCGAAAGGTTGTTAAAGCGCTACTGCCCGCAGATAACGGTAGCATCCGCTGGGCTGGCGGCGCTGACAGATTACCCCGCCGACAAAAACGCCGTAAAAGTGGCAGAACAACATAGCCTCTCGCTGGAAGGACACCGTGCACGGAAATTAACTTCCGCGATGTGTAGAGAAAACGATCTGATCCTGGTGATGGAGAAACAACATATCAATGATATCAGCCAAATTGCGCCGGAAGTTCGTGGCAAGACGATGCTCTTTGGTCATTGGTGTAACGGTCGAGAAATCACGGATCCATATCGAAAAAGTATAGAGGCTTTTGAAGCTGTATATCTTTTACTGGATGACGCTGCTCAGAAATGGGCCCACGCATTAAATCGATAATCAGGCATAATAATGGTCAATAAAAAATCAGATAGCTCGCAAAATATTGCAGATGCCAAAGATGAAATCGATGTAGCCCGTTTATACGGTTCATTAATCGATCATCGCTGGCTCATTACTGGCGTAACCGCGCTATTCGCCGCTATCGGCGTAATTTACTCCATTTTGGCTACACCCATCTACCGGGCCGATGCGTTGGTACAGGTAGAGCAAAATCAGGGTAGTCTGGTGCTAAGCCAGGTTTCCAGCCTGATGCCGGATACTAAACCGGCATCTGATGCTGAAATCGGCCTGCTGATGTCCCGAATGGTACTGGGAAAAACCATTGACGACCTAAACCTGCAAACTACGGTCACACCGAACTATCTGCCGGTTGTAGGGGCAGGCTGGGCACGTATGATGGGGCAACCTGAGAAGAAAATCGCCGTCTCCCGTCTCGAAGTGCCGCCTGAATTAATCGGCACAAAGCTGGAGCTGGAAATTGGTGAAAATAAGACATTCACCCTCTCCGGAGACGATGGCGAGCTGGTAAAAGGCAAAATTGGCGAATATGCCGGTCAGGGCAAGGTGAAAATTCTTGTGTCCGATACCGATGCGGGCCCGGGCGATAGCTTTACCGTACAGAAAAATGGCTATCTGCCAACCTATAACGATCTGGTGAGTCGCCTCAGCGTTGTCGATCAAGGCAAGGATACTGGCGTACTGGCGTTGACGCTGAATGGTACCGATCCGCAGCTTACTGAAAAGACCTTGCGTACCATTACCGAGAACTATCTGCTGCAGAATATTGAGCGTAAATCTGCTGAAGCGCAGAAAAGCCTTGATTTTATCAGCCGCCAGCTGCCGGAAGTGCGCCAGAAGTTGGATGATGCAGAGAATAAGCTGAATGCGTTCCGTCAGGAAAACGATTCGGTGGATCTGTCGCTGGAAGCGAAATCGATGCTGGATACCATGGTAAACGTGGATAATCAGCTAAACGAGCTGACCTTCCGTGAGGCAGAGATTTCCAAACTTTATACTAAAGAGCATCCGGCCTATCGTACGCTGCTGGAAAAACGCCAGACGCTGCGTAACGAGAAGAAAGCGCTGGAAGGCAAGGTATCAGCACTGCCGAAAACGCAGCAAGAAATTATTCGCCTGACGCGTGATGTTGATGCCGGCCAGGCAGTATTTATGCAGCTGCTGAATAAACAGCAGGAACTGAGCATCAATAAGGCCAGCACCGTAGGTAACGTGCGTATCGTTGACCCTGCGCTGGTACTGAACAAGCCGATCGCACCGCGTTCCGCCATTATTATCGCCGTTTCTCTGGTTCTCGGCCTGCTGGTTTCCACCATCTACGTGCTGATGAAAACCATTCTGATTCGCGGCATTGAAAGCCCGGAACAGCTGGAAAACAGCGGTATCAACGTTTATGCCAGCATTCCTATTTCCGAATGGCAGCAGCAGCGTGACCGTCAGATTTCTGCCTTAAGTAAAGAGAAAGGTAAGAAAGTACCGCGCAGCGGCGAGTTGCTGGCTCTGGCTAACCCGACCGATCTGGCTATTGAGGCCGTGCGTAGCCTGCGCACCACCATGCACTTCGCTATGATGGACGCGCGCAACAATATCATCATGATCTCCGGCACCAGCACTGATATTGGTAAGACCTTTATCAGTACTAACCTGGCAGCGGTGGTTGCGCAGTCTGGTCAGCGTGTACTGTTTATCGATGGCGATATGCGTAAAGGCTATTCCCATGAGCTGTTTAGCGGCGATAACCGTCACGGGCTTTCCGAGCTGCTGTCAAACCAGGCTTCACTGGAGCAGGCGATTCGACCGACTAACGTTAATGGACTGGATTTTATTCCGCGCGGTCAGTTACCGCCTAATCCATCAGAATTGTTAATGAGCCAGAGATTTATTGATGTGATGGAAACCGTGCAGAAGCATTATGATATCGTCATTATCGATACGCCGCCGATTCTGGCCGTTACCGATGCTGCGATTATCGGGATGCAGGCTGGCACCAGCATGGTGGTAGCAGGTTTCGAAAAATCAACGGTGAAAGAAGTAGAAGTCAGCGTGCGTCGTTTCGAGCAAAACGGTATCGAAATCAAAGGTGCCATCATGAACCTGGTTGTGAAGAAAGCCGCCAGCTATTACGGCTACGGTTATTATCACTACAGCTACGAATCTACCAAGCCCTCCTGAAATGATGATAGCGCCAGCCGCTTACGGCTGGCCTTTTTGAGGTTTTTAAAACGAATTTATTGAGACTGATGTTATGACTGAGTCTACGCCTTTAATCAGCGTTGTTATTCCTACCTTTAATCGTGCCGATATCATTTTAAAAACACTGAACAGCGTTCTGAATCAGACTTACCGTCATATTGAAGTCTTTGTGGTGGATGACGCTTCTACCGATGATACTGCTGTAGTAATGGCAGGCGTACAGGATGAGCGGGTATGCTTTATTCAGCTGGAAAAAAACAGCGGCGGTACGCGCCCACGTAATGAGGGCATTGAACGCAGCCGCGGTGAATTTATTGCGCTGCTGGATTCAGATGATGAGTGGGTGCCGGAAAAACTGGAGAAGCAGCTAAATTTCCTGCGTCAGCAACCGGGAAAAAATCGCGTCTGCATGACAGCTAAATATAATAAGCGCCCAGAAGGACTTCACCTGCGCCGAAATAAACCAGTGGATAAATATGCTTCTGTTATGGAATATCTTTTGCTGGGCAATGATTTTCAGACCAGTACGTTAATGCTGGATGCCGCTATAGCAAAGCAGGCGAAGTTTGATCCTGCGCTGAGAAAGCATCAGGATTGGGATTTTGCGCTGCGGCTACAGGAACAGCACGCCAGTTTTTATTATCTTGATTTACCATTAACTATTTATGACGATTCTGATTCGACAGCGCGGATTTCTTCTGATGGGAAACGTGATAAGTCACTAATCTGGCTGGAAAGTATTAAAAAACGTGTACCCAGCTATATCTGGTTTGGTTTCTACGCCAAAATAATTGCTGATAGCTATTTGCTGTCCAATGAGAAAGGCAAGGGTGTTGCAATATATTTAAAATTACTCTTTTCGGGGAAAATTAAACTCAGCCACTTTATAGCGATGATGAATGAACGGGTAAAAAAGTTAGCCACTATTACCGCAAAACGTTTCGTTCCGGGGAAGTGATTTTAAAACAGCAATCAGAACGGCGAAAATATAATGAAATTTGTATCCCTAAAGATAGGTATAAGAAAAAATCGCTATCTCTATTTTGATCCGCATATGACCTTTATGCTGTTCCTGTTTATGATGTTGGTAATGATAGCTGTGGCGCTGGTGAAAGAATCGGTAATGAAACCCTATTTTTTCTCCGATCAGATCACGATTTTTAGCTTTATGAAACTTACCTACAGTTTTGGACCGGGAAACTCCTACGGTAGTACCGCCTATTTTTATAAGCTGTTAGGTTTTGAACAAAGCTCTATTGTTTTTGCGCTCATCTCAGCCATGATAATTATCAGCACCTTTGTGTTCATTTTTATCAAAGTGCGTGGCGGATCGATGAATATCCTTGATCTTGGCGTATTTTTATTCTTTTGTTTTTCATCCATGATCAACCTGACATGGCAGAGTAAAGACTTCATTGTTTTTTTAATAATGATGCCTTTATTGATTACTTTTTTTAATCGTACAGCCGGACTGCTGATATGGACCTGCTTTGCCATCTTTTACGCCTATTATTTTAGGACGTATTGGTTTTTATTTCTTATTGAATTCTATGTATTGTTATTAGCTTCACGCTATGTTTCTGACTGGAAATGGCTCTTTGTTATGTGCTTATTTTCGCTGTTGGTGCTGGCATTCGGCTTTCAGTATGGTTTAGGTATTGATGTCGATAATTTTCGTAATGAGGTTAATGAGCACAGGCTGGACAGTACGGGTGACGGCAGCAATACGCTGATTCGCCCCTGGTTTCCAACAGGCAACCCTGTGTTTGGCTGGCTTAACGTAAGTTTAACGTGGATAACTTTTTTTATCCCGTTTCCGCTTATTTTAATGTTGTCGCCTTATTATGTAGTGATTTCCTTCTTCATTGTTCTGATGTTCAAAAGAATATGGCAAACTCTTAACGCGGCTCTAAAAGATCGGACTTACCCACTAATAGTGAGCTTTTCTTTAATAATTATTTCATATACCGTTATTCAAAGTTTGTTTGAGCCGGATTATGGTAGTTATCTGCGCCATTTGTCGCCATTTTATCCGTTAATGTTTTACGTTTATTTAAGTTTTGGGAAATTCAAAAAGGAAGAGTAAATGAAAATCCTTCATGCTGCTGAGACCATAAAAGGTGGCGTAGCCACGGTTTTAAAGCAACTCGTTGCGGCACAACAGGATGACAGAGAAACATACCGTATTCAGTGCCTGATCCCTGCGGATCAGGCCGGTGAACTGGATACGGCCCATGAAGAGAATGTCGTAAAATGGGAGCGAAAAGGTCGGTCGGTTGGTGCTTTAATTTCTTTTGCCACAGCCTTTTGCCGTGCGGTAATTCTTTTTAAACCCGATGTTGTGCATCTTCATAGCTCTTTTGCTGGCGTTATAGGCCGAGCCTGTTTGATTCTGCTATGGCCAATAGTAAGACCGAAAGTCGTTTATTGCCCCCATGCATTTAGTTTTTTAATGCAAACCAGCGGCGGAAAGAAAAAAATTTACGCACTGATAGAAAAAGCGCTGCTGCCAATGACCGATGCGATTATCTGTGTTAGTCAGTATGAAGCTGACCAGGCCAGGGCGCATGGCATTAAAGGGGATAAATTATTCGTTATTCATAACGGTGTACCACAGCGCCATATTATCAGACCAGATAAAACTGACGATACACGTATTAATATGTTGTTTGTTGGGCGTTTTGATTATCAAAAAGGTTACGACATCTTGCTGGATGCAATGAAGCGTAACCAGAACCCTAATATTCATTTAACGTTAATTGGTGACAGCGTACATAGCGCAGAACATATTGAGAAATTGCCGCAGGCGGAATATACCGGTTGGTTAAAAGCTAGTCAGATGGAACCCTATTTTATCGCCGCTGACGTACTGGTAATACCCAGCCGCTGGGAGGGCTTCGCTATGGTGCCGTTGGAGGCGATGAGTTATTCGTTACCCATTATCGCCAGCGATGCGACTTCTTTACCAGAAGTGGTCATTAATAATGAAACGGGTTATCTGTTTAAAAATGGCGATGCCGACTCCTTGCTCTCAGTTTTTAACCGCTTAGAAAAATCTGATTTAAGCAAAATGGGGAAAAAAGGAAATCAATTATATACAGAGAATTTTACTTCTCAGGCTATGATAACCAAAACGCATAGTTTATATGCCGACATAATGAAACGTTGAATATCAAATTGACTATAGCGAGGTCTAAGACATGTCTTCAATCATGCATGAATTAGGCAGGGAAGATAATAAAATGACAATGGCCAGTGGATTTCGCTCGCGTACCAATGCGTCGATTATTTCCATCATACAGCGATTTTCAGACATTTTTGTTATGTTTATGGGGCTTTATATTTTGGCCCGTATCGAATCTCAGCCCTTTTCATCGTCCTGGTGGTTACTTTCGCTAACCGCCCTGGCGCTGTTTCAGATGATTGGCGGGATTACCGATTTTTATCGGTCGTGGCGCGGTGTCAGTTTTGCCACCGAGTTACAGATCATTTTGCAAAACTGGGCGTTAAGTATTCTGATTACTGCCGGTGTGATGGCTCTTATCAGTGAACTGGATCTTAACTTTAAAGCATATCTGCTATGGTTTGCGATTGTCAGCGTTGGTTTTATTATCTCGCGCTCGGCTATTCGTTATTTTGCACGCATTATACGTAAGTTAGGGTACAACACGCGTAACGTTGCCATTGTGGGCAATATGCCCATTGGCGTTTCACTTGCTAATAGTTTCATTAACGCTCCCTGGATGGGGTTAAACGTTGTTGGGCTTTATTCTGACGTTGCTAATGAATCTCGTAGTGGTGCAGGAAATATCAACTACTGCGGTAACCTGGAACAACTGTTGGTCGATGCTCGCGAAGGGAAACTGGATAAAATTTATATCGCTATGGCGATGTCTGAGGAAGCAGCCATTCGCGATCTGGTAAGCAGACTTTCTGATACCACCTGTTCCGTTATGCTGATTCCTGATATTTTTACCTTTAATATTTTACAGTCTCGTACGGAAGAAATTAACGGTGTTCCGGTAGTACCGCTGTTTGAAACGCCGATGCACGGTATCAATATGGTGTTGAAACGTCTGGAAGATATCGTTGTCTCCTCTTGTATTTTGTTATTTATTTCTCCAGCCCTGCTGACTATTGCCGCGTTGGTAAAATTTACCTCACCGGGCCCGGTAATTTTCCGTCAGGTGCGTTATGGCATGGATGGTAAGCCAATTAAGGTATGGAAATTCCGCTCTATGTCGGTAATGGAGAATGGTGATACGGTGAAGCAAGCCACCAAAGGTGATGCGCGCATTACGCCAATTGGCCGTATACTGCGTTCAACCTCGCTTGATGAACTGCCACAGTTTATCAATGTGTTGAAGGGTGACATGTCTATCGTGGGACCACGTCCGCACGCGGTAGCGCACAATGAGCAGTACCGCTCCATTATTCAAGGCTATATGTTACGTCATAAGGTTAAACCGGGTATTACCGGTTGGGCACAGATTAATGGCTGGCGCGGTGAAACCGATACGCTGGAAAAAATGGAAAAGCGCGTTGAGTTTGATCTGCAATATATCCGTGACTGGAGCCTGTGGCTCGATATGCGCATTATTTTTCTGACTCTCTTTAAAGGCTTTATCAGCAAAACTGCGTATTAAGCGCAGCGGACATAAGAGAGCAGCTGATAAAAACCGTATCCCGCAGGGGTACGGTTTGTATTTTATCATAGTGAAAGCGGACTTCACGCCTGCTTAGATGTGGATTATGAGCTTAAAAGAAAAAACAGTAAAGGGAGCCAAGTGGTCTGCGATGTCGACCCTGTCGACAATCGGCATAGGCTTCCTGCAAATGACGTTGCTGGCAAGATTAATTGATACACACCAGTTCGGTTTACTGACTATTGCTATGGTCATTATTTTACTGGCAGATACGCTTTCCGATTTCGGTCTGTCAAATTCGATTATCCAGCGTAAGGAGATTTCTGAGACTGAGCTTTCAACGCTCTACTGGATAAATATTCTTATTGGTTTAATCGTGTTTGGTGTTGTTTTTAGCTGTAGTGGCATAATTAGTACGTGGTTAAAGCAACCCGATCTTAAGTTACTTATTCAGGTATTATCTGTCGCTTTTCTGATTATTCCTCATGGACAACAATTCCGTGCGCTACTGCAGAAAGAACTTGAATTCCCAAAAATCGGTTTAACCGAAACGCTGGCGGTTACCCTCGGTTTTATTGTTACTATGGGTGCCGCATGGATTAAGCCGCAGGCGATAACCGCTATCTGGGGATATCTGGCGATGGTGACCGTACGGACGCTGATGTTCTCCTGGTACGGACGCAAAACTTACCGGCCACGCTTTCATTTCTCATTTCGCACTATTACCTCCAACCTGAAATTTGGTGCTTACCTGACTGCGGATAGTTTGATCAATCAGCTAAATGCTAATGTGGCAACGGCAGTGCTGTCTCGTACTTTAGGTGCGGCTATTACTGGTGGTTATAACCTCTCCTATAACGTTGCGGTAATGCCGCCAACTAAATTAAACCCTATTATTACCCGTGTGCTGTTTCCAGCCTTTTCTAAAATTCAGGATGATCAACAGAAGCTACGGGATAATTTTTATAAATTACTGTCACTGGTTGGCCTGCTTAATTTTCCTGCGTTGTTAGGTCTGTTAGTCGTAGCTGAAAATTTTGTGCTGTTTATGTTTGGTGAAAAATGGCACTTTATTACGCCGATTTTGCAGGTTCTCTGCGTAGTGGGTCTGCTACGTTCGATTGGTAATCCGATTGGTTCGCTGTTGATGGCCAAGGCGCGTGTTGATATCAGCTTTAAATTTAACGTGGTGAAATTTTTCCTGTTTGTTCCTGCTATCTGGATTGGAGCAAAAATAGGCGGAGGTTTTGGTGCCTCATTAGGATTTTTAGCAGTGCAGGTGCTTAATACCTGGCTGAGCTATTTTATTCTGATCCGCCCGGTTCTGGGAACAAGTTATAAGCAGTATTTGTATAGTATCTGGATGCCATTTCGTATGGCGTTGCCGACATTGGCGGTGCCCTGGATTATAGGACTGTTCCTCTCGACTTCGGTTTCGCTTCCTGTAATCTTAGCCGTTCAAATTATTTCAGGAGGGATGATTTTCCTGGTTTCGGTTTTAATCAGCCGCGATCCGCTGATTGTGGAAATCAAAAATCACCTCTTTAAAAATCCAAAACTTCGTCGAATTTTAAGAGCGGGAAATTAATCATGCACCATATGGATAAACTTAAAAATTACCTGTCAGTTATTGATGAAGTGGTTCCCCCCGGTAGCAAAGTGGTTTACCTGGATATCCCTCTTCATCTTAACGTTGGCGACCTGTTAATCTATAAGGGCACTGAACAGTTCTTTAAAGAACGTCAATATCAGGTATTAGCACGGCGTACTGATAAAACCAGCATAAAATGGCTATCGGAAAACCGTAATCTACCAAAGGATACCATTATTCTGTTACATGGCGGTGGTAACTTTGGCGATTTATATGTTCATCATCAGCGCCTGCGTGAAGCCGTTGTAGAAATGTTTCCACATCATAAAGTGGTTTTTCTGCCACAGACGGTTCATTTTAAAGATAAAACAAAAATGCTACAGTCCGCCCAGATTTTGCGTCAGCATAAAAATCTGACTATTTTCTGTCGCGATGAGCGTAGCAAGCAAATACTTGAAGAGCACTTTTGTCGTGATGTGCGTCTTTGCCCGGATATGGCGCATGCCTTGTGGAACGTTTTTCCAAAACAGAACGCTAATGATATCAAACGTGAAACCTTATGGATGATCCGTAAAGATATTGAAGAAACGAATGTCGAAGGCCTGCCGGGTATGCCTGGGCCTGAAGGTTATGAAGACTGGGAAGATATCTGTACCGATCAGGATCGCTCTCAGACGCAGATTTATCTAAATTTTGAACGTATTAACCGTACTTTAAGTACGCGTCTGTTCAATACGCCACAAAAGTGGGGCGAGTATACCGACACGATGATAAACCGGATTAACGGTTATTTTATGTCACACGATACCGTAGTAACCTCACGTATGCATGGTCATATTCTGTGTTGCCTGCTTGGTATAAAAACTAAACTGCTGGATAACTCTTACGGTAAAAATTCAGGTTATTATGCCTCCTGGACAAAAGATGTCCCTGATTGCGAGCTGATTACCCTATGACAGAAGCGCCAACGATTCCTAAACTTTCCGTTATTATTCCTGTTTATAACGTATTGGATTATGTTCAGGAGGCTGTAGATTCAATTCTCACACAGTCTGTAAAGCCATGGGAAGTCATTATCGTCGATGATGGTTCAACGGATGGTTCTGGCGATCTGGTGGAAACGCTGTATGGTTCACATCCGCTGGTAAAAATTATCCATACTACCAATAGCGGACTGGGTGAGGCGCGTAATACGGGTACGCGTGCTGCTACTGGTGATTATATTTACTACTTTGATTCGGATGATATTTCTGTGGATGGTCTGATCGCGCAATTTTATCAGACACTGAAGCAGCATCCTGATATGGAAATATTCGCCTTCTCAGCGAAGTCCTTTGAGGATCAGGTAGCAAAAAGTCGGGGAGAGGAACAGTCACAGCAGGTGAGACTAATTTCCTATCGCCGTCGTATGGAACGGGTTTTTCCAGATGGAGAACAAGCGTTTAATGCTTTGTCGGAAGCCAATGCCTTTATTCCTAACGCGTGGCTTTATATTTATGCCCGAAAAGTACAGGTACAGCATCAGCTCTTTTTTCTGCCAATTATTCATGAAGATGAAGAGTTTACCCCGCGCCTCTTTTTTGCGGCGGGTAAAACCTGTGTGACAGATAACGTCTACTTTCAACGACGCGTTCGTATGGGTTCTATCATGCAAAGTTCGCGGTCAGAAAAAAATGCTATTGGCTATTTGCGTGCCTGTGACGCGCTGGAAGGCCTGATGAAGCGAACTTCTGATAAAGAGAGCCGCAAATATTTACGTGCGCGCATCGTTAAAAATATACTTAACGTTATCGGCGTGGCAAAAAGTACTGGCGTAACATTTAGCGATAAATCGCAGAGGGACCTGGATATCCTGATTTCCCGCTATCGTAATCTGGATATTACGCTGGCGGAAAACAACTACTTTGCATGGCGAGTATTTAATTTTGCTCTGAAACAGTTAAAAATTCGCGACGCCTGAAAAGGCCCATGTATCTTTAGTTGGTATTGATTTTAAGAAGCCTCAGCTATCCAGCTGAGGCTTTTTTTTAAACCGGTTTTATCATTTTTTGCGTCGCCAGATTTAACCAGGGAGACTCTGGTGCGCCGCCAAGTGCAACATACACCGCGTTACTGTTAACGCAAACATTCTTCCCGGCATGCTTGCTACGCTGATTCAGATTTGAATTGAGTGATGAGAGCTGTGCGCTGGTGTAAGTAAAATTACTGCGAATACCGATATTTCCTTCTACTAACCAGCTGATATCCGGTGCGCTACCATCACTATAAACCAATGCCATCGATTTATCTGCGCTAACCATATTATGGGTTACCAGCAATGATTGTTTAATACCGCTTAGTTCGGCAAAGCGTTCTGAACCGCTAACGCGTGTATTCTGTATGCTAAGATTATCTACATTCGGTAGTTTGAAGACCGTCGTCGCTCCATTGTAAGTATCGCCGTTTATTGCAATATTACCGCCGGTGCCTTTAACAATTTCCATACCTTTCCCGGTACCATTGAGCTGATGGTAGCAGTTGCTGCTGGTGATAGTGACATCTTTACCGGTAGTAATCTGTGCAGCACGCGCAAATCCTTGTGTGTCCAGATTATTAATGCGGAAACTTTTCGGTTGGTTAAGATAGAGTGCGGTGTTAGTACGTGCACCTTCATTAATCATACTACCGGAGAGGGTGATATCATGTTCTCCGGTCTGGGTCGCAATGGCAAAGCCGTAAGCCTCGGTGCCTTTGGCAATCAGTACGGTACTGTCAATATTAATGCCTTCGTTAAAATTGACCACCGCTATCGCCGCTTTAATGGGGCGCCACGCTTTACCGTTCACGATGTCGGGACTATTGCTGTAGCGGATAGTGTTTTTTACGTTAATATTTTTGCACTGAATATAGGCTTCTCCCCACCATGTGGCCCCGCCCATAGATATATTACCTATTGATATACCGTCGGTAATATTTTCCATGGCAAAATGGCGACGAAAGCTCCCCTTAGCCATGTTATTCGCCATAATGATATCTTTATGATCGAAATCACGCAGGTACTTGCGCGCTCCCGGTAGCCCTTCGGCATGGAAGGCCAGGCGTGCATCTTCCCCGGCTTTACAGTAAGCGTGGTTGCCAGTCATGATAGTGCCCGAGCCCCATATCGTTACCGCATCGCCCCGGTCCTCGCCGAGCTTAGACCGTAGATCGCGCATACCTGTGCCTGCGCCTAAGCACTCAAGGAACCAGTTGTTAACAATTTTCGTACCCCATGCGCCAAAACCTGCAGGCGCGACAACAGACTGCAGCATGCGGTAAAAATAACAGTTAGCAATTTCACAGTAATTAGCGGAAATCATTATTCCACCCTGACGCCCGCCAGTTTCGCTTTTTAACAGCATTGGGTTATCGAATACCATGCCATGTATTTGCGTGGCGTCAGCTTTGAGTTCCAGTAGAAACTCATTACTCATATTGCGTAGTGGCGTGATTATACCGTTTCCACGCCCTTCTATGATCTGATTTTTTACGGTTAACTTGATTGATTTGTTTATGCTTACCGGGGTGTCGATAGTGAGGTATTTCTTATCCTCTGCTAACTGTTGTAAAGCAGCATAATTATCTACCGGGCCATGGTTATTGTGCACATCGCTACGAATTTTCGCCCAGGAGGTAGATGCATGATCGAGGATTATTCCTGGTGCGCCATCAATTTTACTTCGGGTACTTTCAGGCTGGGCAGATGCGGGCGCAGCGTTAGCTCGCGTCAGGCTACCAATAGTGCCAACGGCTGCCGCAGAGACCAGTATCTTTGTAAGCGCTTTACGTCTTGAGCTGATACGTTCATTACTGGCTTTTTCATTAGTGCTCATTTCTGACCCTTGTTAGAATGATTACGCCAGCCTTTATTATTCATTTCGCTCTGCTAATTGGAAGCGGTAATATTTAAATTCAGATAAAAGAAAACGATTTTTTACATATAGAGATGGAAGCGGTTTTATTATCAGATTAATCTCAGCAAATAAAACTTGATGTTATTTACCGTAGATGTGTAGAGCAACAGTAAAATGCCGTGTCCCTAAATTCAGATTGTGACTAAAAAAAATTTATTTATTTGATTTATCCGTTGGTTTTACAATCAGCACCGCTATACAAACAGCAGGAAAATTTTCAGAATAAGATTATACTTAACGATCATGCCTTTATTGCATAATCGAAATAATGCCGTCACATCATACATGGAAAAATTATGACTAAGCTTAAAGCAGTAATCCCCGTTGCGGGCCTCGGAATGCATATGCTCCCTGCTACTAAAGCCATTCCTAAAGAGATGCTGCCGATCGTTGACAAACCGATGATCCAGTACATCATCGATGAGGTTGTAAAGTCAGGCATCAAGGAGATTGTATTGGTTACACACGCGTCTAAAAACGCCGTTGAAAACCACTTTGATACCACTTATGAGCTGGAAGCACTGTTAGAGCAACGAGTAAAGCGTCAACTATTAAGTGAAGTACAGTCAATTTGTCCGCCGGGCGTGACAATTATGAACGTACGCCAGGCGCAGCCGCTGGGCCTGGGGCACTCCGTTTTATGTGCTCGTCCGATGATCGGCGACAATCCTTTTGTTGTTGTGCTGCCTGATATCATTATGGATGATTCCACTGCTGACCACCTGCGTTATAATCTTGCCGCGATGGTCGCGCGTTTTGAAGAAACGGGTCGCAGTCAGGTACTGGCAAAACATATGCCGGGGGCCGATCTTTCTGAGTACTCTGCTATTTCTACGCAGGAACCGCTGGAGAATGAGGGTAGCGTCAGTACCATTACCAGCTTTGTGGAGAAACCGGAGAACACGGCGCAGTTGGATTCCGATCTGGCGGCGGTAGGACGCTATGTTCTTTCTGCCGATATCTGGTCTGAACTGGAAAAGACAGAGCCGGGGGCCTGGGGACGTATTCAGCTAACGGATGCGATTGCCAGCCTTAGCAAGAAACAGCCTGTGGATGCCTGCCTGATGACAGGTAACAGCTTTGACTGTGGGCGTAAGCTGGGCTACATGCAGGCATTTGTTACCTATGGTCTGCGCCATAACCAGCAGGGCACAGCGTTTCGCGACGCGATCAAGCAATTGTTGGCAAAATAATTCCTCATCATTTTTCGCCGTACTCTGTGCGGCACAAAGGAGTTCACATGGCTATCCTGGTAACGGGCGGAGCGGGCTATATCGGCTCTCATACGGTATTGGCGCTGTTGCAGCGCGGTGATGACGTGGTGGTAATCGATAATCTCAGCAATGCTTCACGTGAGTCGATCCGTCGTGTTGAGAAACTGGCTGGCAAACAAGCGACCTTCGTTGAGGGTGACATTCTGGATCGTGCTTGCCTGCGTGATATTTTCGCCAGTAATTCGATTACTGCCGTTATCCATTTTGCCGGACTGAAAGCAGTAGGCGAATCCACCCGTAAGCCGCTGGAATACTATGAAAATAATGTGTCCGGCACGGTTGTACTGCTGGAAGAGATGCGTAATGCAGGCGTCTTTAACTTTATTTTTAGTTCTTCTGCTACCGTCTATGGTGCTAACGCGCCGGTTCCCTACGTCGAAACGACACCGATTGGCGGTACTACAAGTCCTTACGGCACCTCAAAGCTAATGGTAGAGCAGGTGATGCAAGATTATGCAAAAGCTGACGGCCAATTCAAAGGTATTGCACTGCGCTACTTTAATCCAGTGGGTGCCCATGAGTCTGGCGAAATCGGTGAAGACCCGAATGGGATTCCAAATAATCTGTTGCCCTATATTGCTCAGGTTGCTATTGGTCGTCTGGATAAACTGGGTATTTTTGGCGATGATTACGACACGGAAGATGGTACGGGTGTGCGCGACTATATCCATGTCGTCGATCTGGCAGAGGGACATCTTAAAGCGCTTGACCACTTAGAAAATATGCAGGGTTATAAAGCTTACAACCTCGGTGCGGGTAAAGGTTACTCCGTAATGGAGATGGTAAAAGCGTTTGAAAAAGCGTCTGGTAAGCCTGTGCCCTATGAAATTAAGCCGCGCCGTGATGGCGATTTGCCTGCTTTTTGGGCGGATGCTTCGCTGGCAGATAAGGAGTTGAACTGGCGTATCACTCGTGGTATCGATGACATGATGCGCGATACCTGGAACTGGCAGTCAAAGAATCCTAAAGGGTACCGTTAGACTTTTTTATCTGAATCAGTAAAGATATGAATATATTAAGAATATTCATATGTGCAAGATAATACCGAAAGGTGACTATGGCTTCTGGTAACAGAAGCCTTTTCTTATTTAGATGCCAGGTAAATAACAGATAAACGAACAGGAATTGCCTTCGAAAGCGAGCGGTAAGAATATTAAACCCTTGGGGCGAATCAATAACGTAATGCCGCCATGATGGGGGAAAGAACAGGAGCTTATATTTTAAGCGAGTTGCTTGCTTAGCAAACAATTAGCCTATCAGAAAACGTTTAGCGCATACATTACTCGCTAAATAACTGATTCTAAGCTTGTCTGCACACAACGATGGTATGAGAATAGTCAGATTCTCGTGTACTTTAGTAGCGGTTACGCTAACGTTGTATAAAAAATTACCGCATTGCTCTTTCAGACTATGCTTGTTTAGATACTGAGCCGTTGAAGCATCTGGTTGCTTAAAGCCAGGGGCGGTAGCGTGGGCATTTGCAGGTATCTATAGTCAATCTCAACACTGGTGTAAACATGCAAGAAATCGTGCTTGTTTTTTTGGGCGCGCTAGCGCTGCTTTTTCTCTCTCGCAAGATAGCCAAGAGGGTTGGGTTAGTTGACAAACCTAATGCACGAAAGCAGCATAGCGGTCACATACCTTTAGTGGGTGGTGTATCTATATACCTTTCTCTATGGATCATTTACTTCCTGCAGCCTGAGTGGTTACCTGACTCTTCAATCTATATGATTTGCGCTACACTGCTTATCGTCGTAGGTGTGCTGGACGATAAGTTCGATTTGCCGGTCATGCCGCGCATGGCTCTACAGGCATCAGTGGCTGGAATCATGATGTATAACGGTCTTTACCTCTATTCGCTAGGCAATATTTTGTTTGGATATGATTTGGTGCTAGGCGTATTAGGTTACGGCATTACGCTATTAGCCGTAGTCGGCGCTATTAACGCCTTCAATATGGTTGATGGTATTGATGGCCTGTTGGGGGCTCTGTCTTCCGTTACTTTTGCGGGACTAGCGGTTGTATTCTGGATGGGGGGAAGGGATAGTATGGCGCTATGGTGTTTATGTTTAATGGTGGCATGCTTACCCTATATCCTGCTTAATCTGGGCATTCCATGGGGCCGTAAGTTTAAGGTTTTTATGGGAGATGCGGGTAGCACGCTGATAGGGTTTACCGTTATCTGGCTGTTGATCGTAGCTACACAAGGCGAAGACGCCGTAATGCAGCCAGTAACAGCTCTCTGGCTGATCGCTGTTCCTTTAATGGACATGATACGAGTGATGATTGTTCGCATACGAAGAGGGGACAGTCCCTTTAAACCGGATCGGGAGCATTTGCACCATCTGTTACTTAACCGGAATATGAAGCCTGTTAAGGCGCTTTTAACTGCATGTACAATTTCATTTATGTTGGCTTTATTCGGTATTGTTTTAGAAAAAATTAATACGAATCAGATGCTGGCTTTAATGTTATTTCTTGTTTTATCATTTTTATATTCTATATGGTGTAATAAAGATACTTTGAAAAGCAGTAAGCAATGCAAAATAATGAAGGAAAATAGATAATTATCTAAAGGTTATATCATGAGATTTATATTTTTATTACATGATGATTTAAGAGTAAAGTTGTATGCCCGCCTTAAAGAAAAGGCACATGAATATGGAATAAAGAGTCAGTTTTTATGCTTTTCTATCGCATGTTACAAAAGCTTAATAAGGTTGGGGTTTAAAAAAGATTCTCTTCTGGTTTACGATGACTTGCGTTTTTTAAATATAATAAGCAATAAAGAGTTAAGTAATAGTATTGATGTTATCGCTTCGTTTTTAACAGTGAGTTCTGCACAAAAAGTAGCATCATCAACTTATGCGGCTTTGATTGAACAAACAGCAAAAGGAAGTACAGAGGAGGTTGTAATTTTTGGCGGTAATGGCTTGCATGTTTTTGATAAGGTTGCCAAGTTTTATGCTTCACAATATCAACAAGTTTATACGGTTTTTACAGAACTTGCTAATATAGAAGGAAAAGTTTTTTTTGATCCTGAAGGCTCGAATGCTAGTTCATTATTTTATGAGTTATTGAAAAATAATAAAATTGATTTTTCACAAGCTAAAAATGTCGAGGGTTTTGATAAATGGAGAGAAGAATATTGTTATGAAAAGCTAAAAGATCATACAGTACCCCAGGTTAAATCATTTTCTCATAAAAAAAATATTATTCATCGAATCTATGGGGCATGCGAACTTTTAACTAAGGTAAGCTCATATCAAAAGCTTAAGTTACTAGATGTATTATCTAATAAAAATAAAATAGTTAAAAAAATAGATAAAAGTGCTTGGTTGCCTTGGTTAGAAAAAGAAATTAAATGTAAAGATTATATTTTTTTTCCTCTACAGGTATTTAGCGACTCTCAGGTTAAATTACATTCTCATGTGGATGTAAAGCAGGCATTAATTAAAGCAATGCAAATTGCAAAAGAGGATGGGATCCCTTTATTGGTAAAACCTCACCCAGCTGAATTTGATAGTAAAGTAATAGATATAATTATCGGTTTGAAAAAAGAGCAAAATTTTTTATTAAGTGACGACAATACTTTCAAGCTTATAAAAAATTCTCAAAAAGTCATCGTGATCAATTCTACTGTAGGATTGGAAGCTATATTACTTGGCAAACATGTAGAGTTTCTTGGTCTAAGTTTTTATAAATACTTGCAGGATGATTATAAAATGAATTATTACATTAACCATTGGCTCATTGATATAGATATATTTTCGCCTTCTCCCTTGAAAAATGAAGTCTTTGATAAGATCGTAAGTATTGCTAAGATGAAAAAATAAAATGTTAAAAGCTATTTTTTCTATGGCAATAGTAAAGGTTCTAACCCTGGGTTTTCCTTTATTAATCATCCCTTTATTGATCAATAATATGGGGTTAGTTAAATACGGTCATTATGCTGTGCTTTTTGCTACTGCGAATATTATTGCTACATTTATTAATTACGGTTTTGACTATACGGCTAGCAGGGATCTGGCACGGACCCATATACCAGAAGAAAGAAATAAACTTTTTTCCGTTTTCCTTTTCTGCAAAATTATTATTTTTATAATAATTTTGCCGCCCGGTATTATTATAGCCATTCTAAAATCTTATCCTTTTTGGGATATTTTTTCAGTCTTGGTTTACTCAATATCACAGGTTTTAATACCTATATACGTTTTTCAGGGACTAAAGAAAATGGAGTATTTAATATTTAATACTCTCTTTTTAAATGTGACTTACTTATTTGTATTGCTGTTATTCTCATTTTTGGGTATTTCCCTGTCTGGTGGTAAAGCTTTCTTTATTTATGGATTAATAACCCTTTTAGCTTCTTTTTGTATGTTTTTTTATATAAGAAAGGCATTTTCTATAAAAATCACTCCTGTAAAGATAACGCAAGTTAAAGAGAAATATCTTGATGGGTTAGCAATTTTTATTTCAAGAATTTCCAGTGCTGGATTATCTCAAGTCAATTTAATTGTATTAGCTCATACATTAACACCTTCTGCTCTAGGATATTATGCTGTTGGAGATAAGTTAATCAGAGCAGCAAACTCAATATTTTTTGCTTTTCAACAAGCTACTTATCCTTATTTTTGTCAGAAAAAACAAATGAAGAAATTTAATCAATTATTGGTTTTATTGATTATAAGTTCTTTGCTGGCAGTGCTGGTTATAATTTTATCATCTGATTTTATAGCCACAATTCTGTTACAGAATGCTGAAGATGGGAGCATTTTCGTTTTAATATCATGGGCATTGGTTCCTATGGCAATCAGTGGGATGATCGGCGTTAATTATCTTTTAGCGAATGATATGAACATAGTTTTTTCTACTTTGCTTTTTTTAGGTGCACTATTAAACCTTAGCTTGCTTTATATTCTCTCTAGCTTGTTTTCGTGGTATGGAGCAGTTAATACGCTGATAATAACGGAGACTTTTTTGGCTATGACGATGATTGTCATCTATTTATATAAAGAATATTTTTTGGATGAAAAAATATGATCTTCCAGGATGCGAGATTAGAGTTTATTTTATTGCTATTATTAATAGCTCTATCTTTTTTCTTGCCAACAGTTAGCTGTTTATTGATAACGATATTTTTGGTTATTTATCCAATCAGATATAAATTAACATATAATCTGATCTTGTTTAATTTCTTGATCTATTTCTCACTGGTCGTTGCTCAAAAACAAATTGGATTAGGCAATGATGATTTTGCAGGCTATATTAGCTCGCTGGCTAATAATAAATTTCCTTCATGGAATGATAATGTTTTTGATTTTTTATTCTGGTTGTTATCTTCGATCATCTATCCGTTGACCAATGATGGGAAAGAATATATTTTTATAGCATCCATAATATCTTTTTTACCTCTGGTTATTTTTTTTTCAAAAGCTTTATATTTAAAAAATAATAAATTAGAAAATGTAAGGATTAATGCTTTATTTTTGGGCTTTTTTTGTCTGCTTTTTATTTGTTCGATGAGTTTTTGGAATCTATATGGCAATTATTTGCGGCAAGCATGGGTTATGTCTTTTTCTTTATTAGGCTTAATGGCAATAACGAAAGGTAAGAATATACTTGCACTGGTATGGGCTACTTTGGCTTTAATAACGCATGGGACGGGAGTTATAGTTTTTGCAGGTTTGGCCGGAATAATTTTTTTCAGAAAGATTAATATCAGATTAATCATTAATATCTTGCTTATTTCAGCTTTATTATCAGTTATCATGAATCCGCTAAGAGTGCTACTACCTTATTTAATTAATGGGGTTGCTAATAAAATAGAGTTTTATTTAACCTGGCAAGGGCTATCATTCGGTACTACTGCATCCTATCGAATAATGATGGTTGCAATAGTCTTATTATTCATAAATATAAAATTTTACTTATTCAAAACAGATAAGTTGCTTTTATACATGATATTGTTTCTTTCATTTTATTGTTTCATTAGTCTGAGTGTTTCTAGTGTTCCAAAAGCAGTGGAGCGTCTTTATTACCCTACTATGATATGGTTTTATTTAGTCGTTGCTCGCTTCTTTGCTGTGTTTATATATCGTTTCTGTCAAAGTCAGCCTAATTTTACAATAATGAATTTTACGGTTTTACCCATTTTGTTTTTGTTCTTTTTTGTTTCTCTGGGGGGCACATTTAAATATAACCCTTCATATTATGCCGGGGAAATTGAAAATTTTATTTTCTTTTCGCCTTTTTTTAGTTAGAGGTTATATATGGTTAAAAAAGTCGCTGTAATAATTCTTGCTCATAAAAATGCCGAGTATATAAATTACATTTGTAAAATTTACAATGATATTAACTTTTATGTGCATGCGGATTTGAAACAAAAGAAGTTTTTTAATGATTTATTGAATGCAAAAAAAAATAATAATAATTTGTTTTTGGTTACCGAACGATATGACGTTAATTGGGGAGGAAACAGCCTGGTGAAGGCTACTTTATCTGCTTTAAAACAGTCATTGTTGTGTGAAAAGAACTTCTATTTCCATGTCATGAGTTCTGAGTGTTTACCTGTTAAGTCCTTTGAGTTAATGGTTAGAGAATGGAAAGAAAAATATCATAATGGAATCTTAATGGAATGCATTAGCCATAGTAGGCAATGTTGGCGTTTAAGGCGTGAAGCTCCGCATGCAGATACACCGTTACAACGTGTTTTATTAGGAAAATTAATTACTAAGGCGATTAGGTATTTACCTTTCCTTTTCTCAAAGGCAAAAATAGATAAAGATGAATATTTATTTGGTTCACAGTGGTTATCCATTCAGCGTCCTGAACTAGAAAAAATTATTGCTGCCAGTACTGATTCAGTTATAAAAGAATTTGATAAAATTTTATGCTCTGACGAGCATTTTTTTCAAATTATGGCTAAGCGCGTAGGATTAGAAAAAAAAATAACTAATTATAATTTAAGATATGTGCACTGGTTAAATGCGAGAAATAGCCCTAATTATTTGAGTTATGATGATATTAGTAATATAGCAAAGAAAAATGAATGCTGGTTTGTTCGAAAAGTAAACCAAGATGTTTCAATAAAATATTTAAGAAATTCACATGAATAAAAATATACAATATAGTGTGCTTATGTCCTTATATTATAAGGAGAACCCTGGGTACTTAGATAAATGCCTGCTTAGCTTAGCAGAACAAACGATTTTACCCGCACAAGTTGTGATTGTTTATGATGGGAATATCAGTAATGAGTTGAATATGGTAGTCCATAAATGGATGGATCAATTAAATATCGATATTATTCAGCTAAATAAAAATGTGGGGTTAGGAAAGGCACTGAACGAGGGATTAAGGCATTGCAATTATGATTTAATTGGACGTATGGATACCGATGATATTTGCTTACCTAAGCGTTTTGAAATACAGTTAGAAGCTTTCGAGAAAGATCCTATGCTTTCAATTCATGGCGGCTATATTGCTGAATTTAATTCCATCATAGAACAGCAAACAGGATTAAGAAAAGTTCCTTTAGATAATGAAGATATTATTCGTTTTTGTAGATTGAAAAATCCCTTTAATCATATGACAGTTATGTTTCGTAAGAAAGTTATTGAAGAGATAGGTGGATACCGACATCATTTATTTATGGAAGATTATAATTTATGGATCCGTTTATTAAGCTCAGGATTTAAGGGACGAAATGTAGATCAAGTTTTAGTTTATGCCAGGGCAGGGGATGCTATGTTAAAAAGGCGAAAGGGACTTCAGTATGTTAAAAGTGAATGGCAACTTGCAAGGTTAAAAAAGGATGTAGGTTTAACTGACAATATAACTATGGTAAAAATATTTTTACTGCGTAGCTTACCCCGTCTCTTACCTACATCTATATTGAAATTATTATATACTAAAATAAGAAACTAATTTAACTCGAGGAAATTATGACTATAGCACTAATTGGCGGCGCCGGATTCATTGGAAGTCGGCTTGCTAATAGACTCTCGAAGGCGGAAGTATCTTTTATTATACTTGATATTAAAAAAAGTCAAGCATTTCCAGAATTATCGCGATACTGTAATATTTTATCTATTGATGAATTACGGGAACATCTTGTTGGTGTTACGACTATTATTAATCTGGCTGCTGAACATAAAGATAACGTTTCGCCGGTTAGCCTTTATTATGATGTCAATGTTGAAGGTTCCAAAAATATTTGTAAGGTTGCAGAAGAGTTGGGTATAAAAAATATTATATTTACCTCTTCAGTAGCTGTTTATGGTTTTGTTGAAAGTGAAACGGATGAAACTGGCACATACAATCCATTTAACCATTATGGCATATCTAAATTACAGGCAGAAATTGAATATAATAATTGGATTGGCAATGACTCTAACAAAAAGCTAGTTATAATACGTCCAACAGTAGTCTTTGGTGAAAACAACCGTGGTAACGTTTATAACCTTTTTCGACAAATTGCCTCTGGAAAATTTTTAATGATAGGCTCAGGTAACAATAAAAAATCGATGGCTTATGTTGAAAATGTTTCTGCCTTTATTGAACATGCAGTTAACTTTCAACCCGGACATCACGTTATCAATTATATTGACAAACCTGATTACACAATGAATGAGTTGACAACTATCATTACTCGTTCCTTAGGTAAGAAAGAAAGTAATATCAGAATACCTTATTTTATTGGTTTACTCGGTGGATATGTTTTTGATTTGCTATCTAAAATTATGAGACGTGAATTTCCTGTAAGCAGTATACGTGTTAAAAAATTTTGCGCACGCACACAGTTTAGTTCAAAAAATATAGGTCGTTATGATTTTATTCCACCTGTTTCGCTCGAAAAGGGTATCGCAGATACTGTAAAAAATGAATTTTCCAAATTCTGAGTTGGTTGAATTTTAAGCGCTTAATGAGTTTGATCACACCTATTGCTACCTTCGTTCTTAAAAATCAAGGTAGCATGTAACGCCTTAGCTGCTAAGTTTATTTGTTAAAGAAGTCGGTATTATAGTGGTTTTAAACAGACAGGAGTAGATAATGTCTAAGCAACAGATCGGCGTTGTAGGTATGGCAGTGATGGGGCGTAACCTGGCTCTCAACATTGAGAGCCGTGGTTATACCGTATCCGTTTTTAACCGCTCGCGTGAAAAGACTGATGAAGTTATCGCCGAAAATCCGGGCAGAAAACTTGTACCTTATTACAGCATTGAAGAGTTTGTCGATTCTCTGGAAAAACCACGCCGCATTTTGCTGATGGTGCAGGCCGGGGAAGCGACTGACAAAACTATCGCTTCACTGACTCCTCATCTGGATAAAGGCGATATCCTGATTGATGGCGGTAACACCTTCTATAAAGATACTATTCGTCGCAATAAAGAACTTTCTGAACAAGGTTTCAACTTTATCGGCACTGGGGTATCAGGCGGTGAAGAGGGCGCGTTGAAAGGGCCATCAATTATGCCCGGGGGACAGAAAGAAGCCTATGAGCTGGTTGCGCCGATTCTGGATAAAATCGCCGCGCGTGCCGAAGGTGAACCTTGCGTGACTTATATCGGTCCGGACGGCGCTGGCCATTATGTGAAGATGGTGCATAACGGTATTGAGTATGGGGATATGCAGCTGATCGCTGAGGCTTATTCTCTGCTAAAAAATGCGCTGGGTTTGAGCAACGAAGAGTTAGCGAAGACCTTCAGCGAGTGGAACCAGGGTGAGTTAAGCAGTTATCTGATCGACATCACCAAAGATATCTTTACGAAGAAAGATGAGCAGGGCAACTATCTGGTTGACGTCATTCTGGATGAAGCGGCAAACAAAGGCACTGGTAAATGGACCAGCCAAAGTTCGCTGGATCTGGGCGAGCCGCTATCACTGATCACCGAGTCCGTTTTTGCCCGCTATCTTTCCTCCCTGAAATCTCAGCGGGTGGCTGCTTCCAGGGTACTGAGCGGTCCGACAGCTCAATCCTTCAACGGCGATAAATCAGAATTTATCGAGAAGGTGCGCCGCGCGCTTTATCTGGGGAAAATCGTCTCTTATGCGCAGGGCTTCTCCCAGCTGAAAGCGGCTTCCGATGAGTACAGCTGGAACCTGAACTACGGTGAAATTGCGAAGATTTTCCGCGCAGGCTGCATTATCCGCGCTCAGTTCCTGCAGAAAATCACTGACGCGTATAAAGATACGCCGGATATCGCGAATCTGCTGCTGGCGCCTTACTTTAAAAATATCGCCGATGAGTACCAGCAGGCGCTGCGTGATGTGGTCTCCTGGGCGGTGCAGAACGGTATCCCAACGCCGACCTTCTCTGCGGCTATCGCCTACTATGACAGCTACCGCTCCGCTGTGCTGCCAGCCAACCTGATCCAGGCGCAGCGCGACTATTTCGGTGCGCATACCTACAAACGCATCGATAAGGATGGCGTCTTCCATACCGAATGGCTTGACTGAAGTTAGGTTGTTGAAAAAACCTCCCATCGGGGGGTTTTTTTATTATTTTCAGATAACTCTCTGCGCAACCTCTGCTATTATTTTCTTCTGGTGTTTATTAATTTGCGTTTCATTTACTTAGTTGGACCTGTCGGAAACATGAATGTAAAAGATAAGGTAGCTTCAGATCAGTCTTTAATCCATCAGACCTTTTATAACAATGATGATGATTTGGATCTGATGGATGTTGTAATGCAGTTATGGAATAGCAAAAAAACGATTATTGCTACAATAATTCTGTTTCTGATTTTTGCTACAGGCTATCTGTTTTTCGCTAAAGAAAAATGGATTTCCGAAGCAATTGTAACCCAGCCTAGCGCGGGGCAGGTGGCAAACTATAATGCTGCGCTTAGTGTATTGTACTCACAAACGCCGCAGGATAAGCCAAGTGTGGCTGAGTTACAGCGCCAATTGTTTAGTCGTTTTAGCGCCTCTCTTTATGCACTTTCTGGTTCTTTAAAGAATTTGGAGAGCCCACTATATCTGCAAATCGCGCCGGTAAATCCCGGACAAAACGAACCATTAAGGATAACTTTTACGGCCGAAACGGCAAAAGAAGCACAGGCACAGTTAACCCATTTTATCAAGTTAGTTAATGATGATGTTGTGAACGACTACGGTGCTGATATTCAACATAATATGCAGGTAAAGCTACGCGAGCTTAATGACTCGCTGGCTTCACAGGTTGAAGTTGCACAAAATAAAAAGCAGCAACGTATTAATGAATTAAAACAGGCATTGAAGATTGCTGAAAAATCTAAAATTATTGCATCACAGTTAACTCAGGCGGAGTTTTTATCAGATGACACGTTATACCTTTTGGGCTCCAGAGCATTAGGTGCGGCGGTTGCCAGTGAGGCGACTCGCCCGTTGCCGCTGGACGATAACTATTACGCCACCCAGCGATCTTTACGTTTAATCAAAGACTTAAAAATCCAGTTTGATAATCTGCAATCATTTCGATATGTTATGCAGCCTGATTTGCCTATTAATCGAGATAGCCCCAAGCGCGGCTTGACACTGGTGCTTGCTGTATTGCTGGGTGGCATAGTTGGCTCAGTAATTGTACTGGGGAGAAATATGTTTCTTTCCTGGAAGCAACGTAAGCAATCTGTCTGATTAACTCTGAGAAGAGGGCGCTGCGTATGTTGCAGCGCCAGGCTGTTTAAGATTTATGCCGTGCGCGCAGATTGTTGATAATCGCACTTAGGTCGAGGTTCTGATCCTGTAGCAGTACCATCAGGTGATAGAGCAGATCGGAAGCTTCATTAGTGAGCTCATGGCGATCGTTTACCGTAGCCGCCAGCGCGGTTTCAACACCTTCCTCGCCAACTTTTTGCGCGATACGCTTGGTGCCGCTGGCATAGAGTTTTGCCGTGTAGGAGCTGTCGGGATCTGCCTGTTTACGCGCCGCCAGCAGCTGTTCCAGCTGCCAGAGGAAAGCCCAGTCCGGCGCAGTAGGTGAGAAACAGCTTGGGGTGCCGAGGTGGCAGGTTGGCCCAATCGGCTGCGCCAACACCAGCAGCGTATCGTTATCGCAGTCGGGCGTAATGCTGATCACGTTAAGGAAATGACCGGAGGTTTCGCCTTTTGTCCAGAGACGGTTTTTGGTACGTGACCAGAAGGTAACTTTACCTTCGCTCAGGGTTTTTGCCAGCGCCTGCTGGTTCATATACCCATGCATCAGGACTTCGCCCGATACGCTATGTTGCACGATGATCGGCATCATGCCGCTGGTTTTCTCCCAGTCAAGCCGGGAAAGCTGCTGTTCTGTTAACACGGGCGAATCTCCACATCATGTTCAATCAGGAACCGTTTCAGTTCGCCGATATTAATAATCTGTTTATGGAATACCGAGGCGGCCAGGGCACCATCGACGTTGGCATCGCGGAATGCTTCAAGAAAATGGTCCACAGTGCCAGCACCGCCAGAGGCGATAAGCGGTACTTTGCATACTTCACGGACTTTTTGTAGCTGAGTAAGATCGTAGCCGTTGCGCACGCCATCCTGGTTCATCATATTCAGCACAATTTCACCGGCACCGCGCCTTTGCACTTCCTGCACCCATTCCAACGTTTCCCACTGGGTTACCCTGGTGCGCTTTTCATCACCGGTATACTGATTAACCTGATATTTACCGTTCTGCTCGTTGTACCAGGTATCAATCCCAACCACAATACACTGCACGCCAAAGCGATCCGCCAGGCGGGTAATCAGTTCGGGATCGGCCAGCGCTGGCGAGTTAACCGAGATTTTATCGGCACCAAAAGAGAGAATGCGCGCGGCATCTTCAACGCTTTTAATACCGCCAGCGACGCAGAAGGGGATGTCGATAACGTCAGCGACCCGTGCTATCCAGCTTTTATCCACTACGCGACCATCGCTGGAGGCGGTAATATCATAAAATACCAGTTCGTCGGCGCCTTCATCCGCATAGCGCTGCGCCAGCGGTACGATATCACCGATAATTTCGTGATTGCGAAACTGTACTCCTTTCACTACCTGCCCGTCGCGCACGTCAAGACAGGGAATTATCCGTTTTGCCAGCATGAAATCGCCTCCGAAACCGTAAATTTATTTTCCAGCAGGGCGCGCCCAACGATAACTCCGCGCGCGCCGCTGTGACGCAGGGCGGCGATATCCGCCAGTGAGCCGATGCCGCCGGAAGATTGAAAGGCAATCTGCGGGAAACGTGCAGAAACTTCCTGATAAAGAGTCACATTTGAGCCGCTCAGCGTGCCGTCGCGTGAGATATCGGTACAAAGAACGTGTTGCAGGCCATAAGGCAGGTACTGTTCGATAACCTGCTCCAGCGTAACGCCAGCCGCCTCTTGCCAGCCGCTGATCGCCACCTCTTTGCGGTTATATGCGTCAATACGTACATCCAGCGCCAGTACTATCGCCTGCGGGCCGAATTCGCTAAACCAGCGCTGTACCTCTTCCGGCTGTTTTACCGCCGTCGAGCCGACCACTACGCGTGTGGCACCCGCCTCCAGCAGTGCGGCGACATCATTGCGGCTGCGGATGCCGCCGCCCAGCTGGACCGGCACCTCAACGCCCGCCAGCAGAGTTTTCAGCAGCCCAAGCTGGCGCGCCGCGGGATCTTTCGCGCCGGTTAAATCAACCAGATGCAGCATCTCTGCGCCCTGACGCTGATAATCTTGCAGGCGTGGCAATGGATCGCTGCCATAGCCGCGCCGCTGTCCGTAGTCTCCCTGATGCAGACGCACCACTTCGCCATCAATCAAATCTAATGCCGGGATAATCATCCGTTACATCTCCAGGAAGTTTTTTAGCAGCTGAGCACCCGCCTTGCCGGAACGCTCAGGGTGAAACTGGACGCCATAAAAATTATCTTTCTGGATGGCGGCGCTGAAAGGCTCGCCATACTGACACTGCGCGATAGTAAAGGCGCTGATTGGCATCGCGTAGCTGTGTACGAAGTAAAACCAGCTCTCCTCTTCAATGCCGCGAAACAGATGATGGCCCGCCTGCGGCGTGACGCGGTTCCAGCCCATATGGGGCAGCGGCAGGCCGCAGTCCGGCATCTGAATAACCGGCTGATCGATAATTCCTAACGTTTTGATGCCGCCGCTTTCTTCACTGACGCTGGCCAACAGCTGCATCCCCAGACAGATGCCGAGTGTCGGCTGGGTACAGGCTTTTATTAGTTCAATTAAATCGCGCTCTTCCAGCTGATCCATCGCCGCCTGCGCGGTGCCGACGCCGGGCAGAAGAAGCTTGTCCGCCGTCAGCACGATATCGGCATCGCGGCTAACCTGCGGCGTATAGCCCAGGCGCTGAATGGCGGACTTGACCGACGACAGGTTGGCGCAGCCGGTATCCAGAATCACCACGTTCATTACAGCACTCCTTTCGAGCTGGGCAGCGTGTTACCTTCCACGCGAATCGCCTGGCGCAGCGTACGGCCAAAGGCCTTAAACAGGCTTTCCACGCGATGATGATCGTTTTTGCCTTTGGTTTTCAGGTGCAGCGTGCTGGCCATTGAATAGGAGAGCGAGCGGAAGAAGTGTTCCACCATTTCGGTGCTGAGATCGCCGACGCGCTGGTAGTTAAATTCTGCTTTAAACTCCAGATGCGGACGTCCGGAAATATCCAGCGCGCAGCGTGCCAGGCATTCATCCATCGGCAGCATAAAGCCGAAACGTCCGATGCCGCGTTTATCGCCCAGCGCCTTCAGCAGCGCTTCGCCAAGCGCCAGGCCGGTATCTTCCACGGTATGGTGATCGTCGATATAGAGATCGCCTTTCACTTCGATATTCATGCGCAGGCCGCCATGAGTAGCGATCTGGTCGAGCATATGATCGAAGAAGCCCACGCCGGTATTAATTTTGCTACCGCCTTCACGATCCAGCCAGACTTCAATCTCAATTTGCGTCTCTTTGGTGTTGCGGTTTACCTTCGCATAGCGGTCGCGCTGCGTCAGTTTCTGACGAATCGCCTCCCAGTCCAGCCCGTCCTGGCTGTAGCGCAGCCCCTGGATACCCATATTTTGTGCCAGCTCGATGTCGGTCGCGCGATCGCCGATGACATAGCTGTTGGCTTTATCCAGTGCCCCTTCAGCCAGCCACGCCTCTACCAGTTTTGTTTTTGGCTTGCGGCAGTCGCAGTTATCGGCAGGCAAGTGCGGACAGATCAGCACCTCATCAAACCGCACTCCCTGTGAACTGAAGATCTGCATCATCAGGTTATGTGGGCCGTCAAAATCGGTCTGCGGGAAACTGGCGGTGCCGAGGCCGTCCTGATTGGTGATCATCACCAGCTGATAGCCTGCCGTTTGCAGCGCCAGCAGTGCTGGGATCACGTTCGGCTCAAACGCCAGCTTTTCCATGCGATCCACCTGAAAATCTTCCGGGGGTTCGCTAATCAAGGTGCCGTCGCGATCGATAAAAAGGATTTTCTGACTCATGCTTGCTCCATAGTGTCGACGCCAGCCAGGGCCTGTAGTGCGACGATCAGGCGTTCGCACTCGTCGCGGGTGCCGATGGAAATGCGCAGGCAGCCGGCAAGACCTGGGTTTTTGTTTTGGTCGCGCAGAATAATGCCCTGGTCCCACAGGGTTTTAAATACGCGCGGTGAATCGATGAAGCGTACCAGCAGATAGTTAGTTTCGCTGGCAAACACCTGCTCGACGCAGGGCAGACTCGCGAGCGCTTCAGAGAGCCAGTCGCGGTTGGCGTTCAGCTCTGCTACATGACTGCGCATCAGGGCGATGCCCTCGGCGCTCAGCGCCTGCGCGGCGATATCTGCTACCGGCGTCGCCAGCGGGTAAGGGGCGATGACTTTCAGCAGCAGATCAATTACCGCCGCATTCGCCAGGGTAAAGCCGCAGCGCAGACCCGCCAGCGCGAAAGCTTTCGATAGGGTGCGCAGCACCACCAGATGCGGATAGTCGGCAATCCAGCCCGTCAGCGTCGCCTGCGGGCAGAATTCAATGTAGGCCTCATCGGCGATAACCAGTGCTTTACCGCGCGTCATTTCCAGTAGCTGACGCACAGCGTCCGGGTTGATCAGGTTGCCGGTAGGATTGTTGGGGCTACAGATATAGATCAGCTTAACCCCTTCCAGCGCGGCGGCGATGGCTGGCAGGTTCAGCTGCCAGTCGGCCAGCGCGGGAACGGTGCGATATTCGATACCGATGGTTTCAGCGCTGACGCTGTACATGCCGTAGGTGGGTGGGCAGAACAGGATGGCATCTTTTCCCGGCTCGCAGAAGGCTCGCATCAGCAGTTCTATGCCTTCATCGGCACCGCGACTGACCAGCACCTGCTGCGGCGTTAGTCCGGCGTAGTCAGCGTAGCGTTCAATCACCTGTTTCGGCTGGCATTCGGGATAGCGGTTCAGCGTCTGCTGCGATAGTTCAAAAGGCACCGGCAGCGGATATTCGTTGGCGTTGAGCCAGACATCGCCCTTGCCGCCAAGGCGGCGCGCAGATTGATAGGGCGTCAGCGCCTGGATATTGGCGCGTGCCAGCCGGGTAATAGTGTCACTCATGCTTGCTCCTTTAGCGCGGCGACGCGCAGCGTAACGGCATTTCTGTGGGCGATAAGCTGTTCTGCGGCGGCCAGCGTCTCAATGGTGGAGGCCAGATTGAGGAAACCCTGCGGCGTCAGTTCCTGAACCGTCATACGCTTCTGGAAATCGGCCAGACCGAGGCTGGAACAGGTTGCGGTATAGCCGTAAGTAGGCAGGACATGGTTGGTGCCGGATGCGTAGTCGCCTGCTGATTCCGGCGACCAGTCGCCGAGGAATACCGATCCGGCGCTGGTGATCTTATCCACCAGCTCACGCGGCTGCTGCGTCTGAATAATCAGGTGTTCCGGTCCGTAACGGTTAGATATTTCCACGCACTGTTGCAGGTCGCGAGCGACGATCAGGCGGCTGCTCTCCAGCGCCTGACGTGCGGTAGCGGCGCGTGGCAGCTGCGCCAGCTGCTCCTCGACCGCCTCTGCTACCGCCTGCGCCAGCTTGCGCGAAGGGGTAAGCAGAATCACCTGAGAGTCAGGACCATGCTCCGCCTGTGACAGCAAATCAGAAGCGACAAAGGCGGGCGTTGCCTGCTCATCGGCAATCACCAGCACTTCCGAAGGGCCGGCGGGCATATCAATTGCCGCACCGTCCAGCCGCTGGCTGACCTGGCGTTTGGCCTCGGTCACCCAGGCATTGCCGGGGCCAAAGATTTTATCCACTTTCGGCACCGACTCGGTACCGAAAGCCAGTGCCGCAATCGCCTGCGCACCGCCAACCTGAAAGACTTCCTGCACGCCACACAGCCGGGCGGCATAAAGAATTTCATCCGCGATCGGCGGCGGTGAGCAAAGCACCACGCGCTGGCAGCCGGCGATGCGGGCAGGCGTTGCCAGCATTAATACAGTAGAGAAGAGCGGTGCTGAACCGCCGGGGATATAGAGTCCCACCGAGCGAATCGGGCGCGTTACCTGCTGACAGCGTACGCCTGGCTGGGTTTCAATATCCACCTCGGGCAGCTGCTGGGCGCGGTGAAACGCTTCAATGTTAGCGACGGCGGCGGCCATCGCCTGTTTAATCTCATCGCCGAGTCGGTCAGCGGCGGCAGCGATCTGCGCCTGACTGACGCGCAGTTCGTCAACCTGAATGTTATCAAAGGCGGCGCTGTAGTCGCGCAGGGCGGTATCGCCCGCCTCGCTGACGCGCGTCAGGATAGCGCGCACCGTCTGGCTGATATTCTCGGAGGCGGAAATCGCCGGACGGGTCAGCAGCGCCTGCTGCTGTGCCTCATCGCACAGCTGCCATTCTGTCAGCGTATCAAAGCGGTTCATGAGCTTACTCCATCATCTTCTCAATCGGCAGAACCAGGATTGAACTGGCACCCAGCGCCTTCAGTTTTTCCATCGTTTCCCAGAACAGGGTTTCGCTGCTGACCATGTGCATCGCCAGGCGGCTTTGATCGCCCGCCAGCGGCAATACGGTAGGGCGTTCAGCACCCGGCAGCAGGGCGATAACCTCTTCCAGCCGGTCGCTCGGCGCATGCAGCATGATATATTTCGATTCACGCGCTTTGATCACGCCCTGAATGCGTGTCATCAGCTTATCCACCAACTCCTGCTTTGCCGCCGGTAATTCGCCGTCGCGTTGAATCAGTACCGCTTTGGAGCGATAGATCACCTCTACTTCACGCAGGCCGTTGGCTTCCAGCGTTGCGCCGGTAGAGACCAGATCGCAAATGGCATCGGCCAGGCCCGCGCGCGGTGCCACTTCTACTGAACCGTTAAGCAAACAGGATTTAAAAGAGACGCCTTGCTTATCAAGATATTGCTTCAGCAGGTGAGGATAGGAGGTAGCGATACGTGAACCTTGCAGGCACTGGACGCCGCTATAGTTATCACCCACCGGCATCGCCAGCGACAGGCGACAGCCGCCAAAGTCAAGACGGCGCAGGGTAAAATAACGCGGATCCTCGCCCTGGGCACGGCGGTTGAGCAGTTCCTCTTCCAGCACGTTTTCGCCGACGATGCCGAGATCCACCACGCCATCCATTACCAGGCCGGGAATATCATCGTCACGCACGCGCAAAATATCGATCGGCATATTTTCAGCGAAGGCGATCAGGCGCTGCTGTTGCAGATTAATTTTGATGCCGCAGCGTGCCAGCAGCTCGCGTGATTCATCACTTAAACGGCCAGATTTCTGCATAGCTATGCGTAAGCGGGTGTTATCTAACATCTCTCCAGTCCTCTTGTTATCTATCCTGTCGGTTGCAGTCAGCCAAAAAAAAGCCCCCGGAAGAAGATCTTCCGGGGGCTATTTCGCGCTCTGCACCACTGGAAGATCCTGAACGTCTTCCAGCACACATCGCCTGAAAGACTAGTCAGGGTGATGGTGGTGATTGAACTGAACGCGTGTCATAAAATTCTCTGCATGTATATTCATTTGCCTGTCAATTAACCTAGCGGAGTTAAACTTTATTGGCAACCGTTTTTTCACGATGGCCGGTAATCTCTTCGCTGGCGACGTTGTCACGTTTAAAACGGTGGCGTAGCCTTAAAGATTATCAGGCAGATGCGTCAGGAGTGAGGATGAAAAAGGTCGCGATTGTAGGTCTTGGATGGCTGGGGATGCCGTTGGCGATGGCGCTAACGGCGCGCGGCTGGCAGGTGACGGGCAGCAAAACTACCCCGGACGGCGTTGAGGCGGCGCGTATGTGCGGTATCGAAGGCTGCCAGCTGGCTCTGACGCCGGAACTGGAGTGTGATGCAGATGAACTGGCGGCGCTGCTGGCGGTGGACGCGCTGGTGGTGACGCTACCCGCCAGCCGCACCGCTGAAGGAGGTGAAAACTATCTGCGCGCGGTGCAGAACCTGGTCGACAGCGCGCTGGCGTCTAATGTGCCGCGCATTATCTTTACCAGCTCCACCTCGGTGTATGGAAACGGTAACGGTATAATGCAGGAGGACAGCCCGCTACAACCGGTCACCGTCGCCGGAAAAACGCTGGTGGCGCTGGAAAACTGGCTGCACGATCTGCCGGGCACCTCGGTGGATATCCTGCGTCTGGCAGGGCTGGTTGGGCCGCAGCGCCATCCAGGACGGTTTCTTGCCGGGAAAACCGCCGTGCCCGATGGCGAACATGGGGTCAATCTGGTGCATCTGGATGATGTGGTGGCGGCCATTACCCTGCTGCTGCAAACGCCGCAGGGCGGGCGTACCTATAACCTCTGTGCACCTTCTCATCCCTCCCGGCAGCAGTTTTACCCGGCGGTAGCTCGCCAGTTGGGGCTGACACCGCCTACCTTCGCCTCCGCCGCTGATGAGAAAGGTAAGCTGGTGGATGGCAGCAGGATCTGCCGTGAGCTTGGCTTTCGCTACCGCTATCCCGATCCGGTGAGTATGCCGCTCGGCTAACGGCAGCGGATCTATACGCCCAGCCGATCGCGCAGTGCGTACCAGGCGGCACCGACAGCGGTTAACGGCACCTTAAAGCGCCGCCCGCCCGGAAACGGCAGATGCGGCAGCCGGGCGAAGGCGTCAAATCGCTCGGCATCACCGCGCAGAGTTTCCGCCACCAGCTTGCCCGCAAGATGGGTAAAGGTGACGCCATGCCCGCTATCCCCCTGAATATAGTAGACCTGCTTATCCAGGCGGCCCAGCTGTGGCATACGCGATAACGTCAGCAGGAAATTGCCGCTCCAGCAGTGGCTCAGCCTGACATTGCGCAGCTGCGGAAAGGTTTTTAACAGTTTGGGGCGGATCAGCGCTGCAATATCCTGCGGCTCGCGCGCGCCGTAGATGACCCCGCCGCCATACAGCAGACGGTTATCGGCGGTCAGCCGAAAATAGTCCAGCAGATAGTTGCAATCCTCCACGCAGTAGTTGTCCGGCAGCAGCGCCAGCGCCTGGTCAGCACTCAGCGGTTCGGTCGTCACAATCTGCGATCCGCATGGCATACTTTTACGGCTGAGGCGCGGCTCCAGCTCCGGTGCCAGGTAGGCGTTACCGGCGAAGATAAGATATTTCGCGCTGACGTCGCCGCATGCGGTTTTTATCCGGTTCGGCGTACCGTAAGTAACCTCATTCACCGCCGACTGTTCATAGATGCGTCCGCCATGACGCCGGATCGCCTCCGCTTCACCCAGCGCCAGGTTTAACGGATGAAGATGGCCGCCGCGATGATCCAGCAGTCCTCCCACGTAGCGCTCGGTAGCGATAGCGCGCCGGATGCCGCGTTCGTCCAGCAGCTCCAGCTGGTGATTGCCGTAGCGTTCCCACTGACGTTGCTGCTGGTGCAGATGCTGCATCTGGCGCGCGTTCAGCGCAGCGAAAATACCGCCGGGGCGATAGTCGCAGGCGATAGCGTAGCGATCGATACGGTCACGGATAATATCGGCACCTTCGAACATCATGCTGCCGAGCATGTGCGCCGCATCCGCGCCGTAGCGTTGTTCAATCACATCGATATCGCGGCTGTAGGAGTTCACCACCTGTCCGCCGTTGCGCCCGCTGGCACCGTAGCCGACGCGCGCCGCCTCCAGCACCACAACATCGTAACCCGCTTCGGTAAGAAACAGCGCCGAGGAGAGACCGGTAAAACCCGCGCCGATAATACAGACGTCGCACGTTACCGAGCCATCCAGCTGCGGCCAGGGCTGATGCGGGTTTACCGTTGCAGCGTAATAACTGTCGATATAATCCACGGCGCTTCTCCCTGATTTAAAAGTTAGCGGGCGTATGGGCGCTGACGATACGGCAACGCTGTGAAGAGGTATTACTGAAGCTGTGTGGCTGCCCGGTATCAATCACATAGCTCTGACCGGCGTGCAGCTGGTAGTGCTGTCCGCTTACGGTCAGGGTGATTTCGCCTTCCAGCAGTGTGCCGGTCTCTTCGCCGGGATGACGGATCTTCTCGCCGGTGGTGGCACCCGGCTCATAGGTTTCCAGCAGCATCGCCAGATTATGGCTGGCGCTGCCGTTATGGATAAGCTTTAGCGAGACGCCCTGGCCGCCGATATCGACCAGATCCTGCGGTTCGATAACGATTTTCGGCGGGCTTTGCTTCGCGGGATCGGAGAAAAATTCCGACAGTGACAGTCCGTAAACCTTAAGTAGCTTTTGCAGCGTACTGACGGCGGGGCTGACCTTATCCTGTTCAATGGTGCTGATGGCACTGTGGGTTAATCCGGCAAGCTCGGCGACGCGCCGCTGGGATAAACCTAACTCCTGCCGGATTTGCGATAAGCGCCGTCCGGGCGCCAGAGTAGCTTCATTCATAGCCGCTTTTCCTTACGGTATTGATGACAGGCATGGAGAAAAGCCTCAAACAGCCGCGAAGAGGCTTCATCATGTTGGTAACGCCATTCGGGGTGCCACTGTACGCCAAGAGCAAAAGGGTGGTGGGGCACGGAAACCGCTTCAATTACGCCATCCGGGGCGGTTGCCTCTATCTGTAGCAAAGGGCCGGGATGATGGATGCCCTGCTGGTGTAGCGAATTAACCCGCAGCGAGGTTGTGCCGTGCAGCAGCTGTGCCAGTCGTCCATCGGGTGCCAGTTGGATAGCATGCGTCGGCGCGTACTGCTCAGCCAGCGGCGCATCGCCATTGGCATAGTGCGTGGTCTCGCCGATCGGCAGCTGGCGGTAAAGCGTGCCGCCGGTCGCTACCGCCAGCTCCTGCATGCCGCGACAGATAGCCAGCAGCGGAATATGCAGCGGCAGCGCCTGGTCAATCAGCGCCAGCGCCAGCTCATCGCGTCCGGGATCGGCCAGCTCTTCTTTTCCCATTGCTTCGTAGCGCCAGGGTTCGATATTGCTCGGGCTGCCGGGCAACAGCAGGCCATCCAGCAGCGGTAAAACGCGTCGGGTAATAGCTTCGCCCTGGCCGGGGCGGTGGGGCAGAATAATGGCGATGCCGTGCGCATCCATAATCGCATCCAGATATTTCTGATGCAGCGTAAAAGCAGGATGCCCCTCGTGTACCGCGTGGCAGGCCACTACGCCAATCAGCGGCTTGTCCATTATTCTTTCCATATTATCCCCGTTTAAACTGGTCAATATTTCTGACAAAAACGCACCGGACACGCTGATTTGTACAATATATTTTCAATCTAGACAGGCTTTGTTCAATATTCAAACTGCTGCGTAACATTTGCACACTTTTTGCCTTATGACTATGTTCTAAATGTGGCCGTTATTTCGAGCATGACGTGCTTCCTTTCTGAACGGTAAATGGCGGGTGGGATCATGACAAACCTGGTGGAAGTAGAAGACTTCACGCGACATAGTGAAGAGATGCGAACCAGCGCGTTCCAGAATGAGGTAAAAACCTATCTGGAACGCCATCCTGAAACGCAGTATGTCGATATACTTCTTAACGATCTGAACGGTGTTTTTCGCGGTAAGCGTATTCCGGTAGGCAGCCTGGCAAGGCTGGAGAAAGGTTGTTACTTCCCGGCGTCGGTATTTGCGATGGATATTCTCGGCAATACCGTAGAGCAGGCGGGCCTGGGCCAGGCGCTGGGCGAGCCGGACAATATCTGCACGCCCGTCGAGGGTACGTTGGTTCCTGCCGCTTCCGATCCCATCCATATTGCACAATTGCTGTTGACCATGTGCAACCAAGATGGCACTCCCTTTGACGTTGAACCCCGTAATGTTTTGAACTCTCTCTGGCAGCGTTTGCGCAACCGGGGACTGTTTCCGGTGGTAGCGGTAGAGCTGGAGTTCTATCTGGTCGATAAACAGCGCGATCCCGAAGGTTTTATCCAGCCGCCCTGTACGCCAGGCAGCGATGAGCGCAACGTGCAGAGCCAGGTTTATTCAGTAGATAACCTCGATCACTTCTCACAGGTACTGGGCGATATCGATCGACTGGCTCGGTTACAGGGCATTCCCACCGACGGCGCGCTGGCGGAGGCGTCTCCGGGGCAGTTTGAGATTAACCTGCATCATACGCGTAATGTGCTCAGCGCCTGCGACCATGCGCTACAGCTGAAAAGGCTGATACGCCAGGTAGCGGAAAACCATGGCATGACCGCCACCTTTATGGCTAAGCCTTATGAAGAGTATGCGGGCAGCGGCATGCATGTGCATGTCAGTATGCTGGATGCCGCCGATCATAACGCTTTCGCCTGCGATGACGGCAGCGACTCGCCGCTGCTGAAGCGGGCGCTGGCAGGGATGATCGATTTGATGCCCGCCTCAATGGCGCTGCTGGCACCGAACGTCAACGCCTTCCGCCGTTTTCGTCCCGAATCCTACGTGCCGCTACGCGCCTCATGGGGACATAACAACCGTACGGTTGCGCTGCGCATTCCCTGCGGCGATATCGATAACCGGCGCGTGGAGTACCGCGTGGCCGGTGCCGACGCCAATCCCTGGCTGGTAATGGCCGCTATTTTTGCCGGTATCCTGCATGGACTGGACAGCCCGCTGACGCTTCCGGGGCCGGTGGCCGGTAACGGCCATGAAGCGGAGGGCGCGTCGCTGCCGGTCAGGCAGAGCGAAGCGCTGTATGAATTCTCCCGTAGCCAGGCACTACAGAATTTGCTGGGCGAGCGTTTTAGCTTTGTCTGGCATAGCTGTAAGCATTATGAGCTGATGCAGTTTGAGCGGCTGATTACCGCCACGGAAATTGACTGGATGTTGAAAAACGCCTGAGGCGGGCAGCTATGAACGCCTGAATAATGGCGGGATTGGGATGGAAGCTCAAACCAGCGAGAAGGGTATTAAAAGGCGGTATTTAATTGCCCGCGATGCGCGCGTAATAGCCTGCTTTTCTTGCTTTTTCTGATTGCCGAAAAAGAAATTGTTACTGAAGGTCTCAAGATCTTGTCATCTGGCTTCAGTGGGTGCAAAATACGCCCCCTGCAAAATAGGATATAACCGGCGCTTGAGGCGTCGGTTATTTTTTTGCATTTAACCAGGTTAATTTGTCAAAGAGGCCGGCCTACGTGCCGGATAGATACTTACACAAAACACGTATATCGTGTGGTTTTGAGGATACAAAGATGGGGCAACTCGTTAACTTCTCACCAGCATGCGCTGGTATTCGTCTCCGTGATGACTATGGTGCAGGCGGCATTCATTCAGCCACCTCTCTCACGCCTCTGAAGAACCTCTCTCGCATAACGCGAAGTTTCCCTGTGGTCCGCCCTAATCAGGCCGCCGCTATGGGGGGACTCAACCATGTCGCATGATGTCCACCACACCTCGCAGCCGCGTACACATCTGAAAAAAACGCTGACGCTGATGCCGGTTGTCATGATTGGCCTGGCCTATATCCAGCCCATGACGCTGTTTGATACTTTTGGTATTGTTTCCGGGTTAACCGGCGGTCACGTCGCTACGGCTTATGCCTTCGCGCTGATTGCTATTCTTTTTACTGCGCTGAGCTACGGTAAACTGGTAAACCGCTTCCCATCGGCGGGTTCCGCCTACACGTATGCGCAAAAGACCATCAGTCCGCACGTCGGCTTTATGGTTGGCTGGTCATCGCTGCTTGATTATCTGTTTATGCCGATGATCAATATCTTGCTGGCGAAAATCTATTTTGAAGCACTGCTGCCGGGCATTCCGTCCTGGATCTTTGTAGTGCTGTTGGTTGGCTTTATGACGCTGACCAATCTGCGCGGTATTAAAACCGTGGCAAACTTTAACAGCGTTATTGTCGTTATGCAGGTGGCAGTGATTATTGCCCTGGTCTGCATGGTGATTTATGGCGTGGCGCACGGCGAAGGTGCCGGTACGCTGGTTAGCAGCCGTCCGTTCTGGTCGGAGGATGCGCACGTGGTGCCGATGATTACCGGTGCGACGATTCTCTGCTTCTCGTTTCTCGGTTTTGACGGCATCAGTTCACTCTCTGAAGAGACGAAGGATGCCGAGCGCGTGATCCCGAAAGCGATCTTCCTGACGGCACTGGTTGGCGGCGTTATCTTTATCGCGGTCTCTTACTTCCTGCAGCTCTATTTCCCGGATATTTCGCGTTTTAAAGATCCGGACGCGTCGCAGCCGGAAATCATGCTCTACGTGGCGGGTAAAACCTTCCAGTTCGGCATCCTGATTTTCTCCTGCGTAACGGTACTGGCTTCAGGTATGGCCGCCCATGCGGGCGTAAGCCGTCTGATGTACGTAATGGGGCGCGACGGCGTCTTCCCGGAGCGTTTCTTCGGCTATGTGCATCCGAAATGGCGTACTCCGGCGCTTAACGTGGTACTGGTTGGTGCGATTGCGCTGCTGGCGATCCGTTTTGATCTGGTCACGGCGACCGCACTGGTGAACTTCGGTGCGCTGGTGGCTTTCACCTTCGTTAACCTGTCAGTTATCGCGCAGTTCTGGATTCGCGAGAAGCGCTGCAAAACGGTGATGGACAACATCAACTATCTGCTGCTGCCAATGTGTGGTGCGCTGACGGTAGGTGCACTCTGGATCAACCTCGAAGAGAGCTCAATGATCCTGGGGCTGATCTGGGCGGCAGTAGGTGTTATCTACCTGGCTTTCGTCACGCGTAGCTTCCGTAATCCGGTGCCGCAGTACAGCGAAGAGTCGCTCTGATTCATGCCTGAGGCCAGGCTGTTCTCTGGCCTTGCCTGAACAATTACATCAGGCCGGACAAGCGTCCGGCCTTTTTTACGTCTGCTCATCCGATAACAGCGCTGTTTTGTGCGATACGATGGCTCTTTTTCTGCGTGCTACAACATTGTTCACTCCAGGTTTTAATGTTATCAGCCTGGTCCTCTTGTATCCGCCCGCCAGCTCCGCTACCCTTCGCCAGCAATTCGTGCCTGAAACAATGGAGTTGGCAATGTTTAAAAAAGTAGTGGTAGGTAGCGGTCTGGCCCTGATGCTGGCGGCGGGTTCAGCGCAGGCGATTGAAGGTAGCGTTGATGTGGGTGAGCATTACACCAACCTGAACGTTGGGCTGGGCACGACTACGCCGGGCCTGAGTCTGTCCGGTAACTGGATGCGCAGCGATCATGACGGTGACGTTAGCGGCTTGCGTCTGGGTTATAACGTGGAAATCGGTTCCGTTTTCCTCAGCCCGGGCATCAAAGCGATGTGGATCGATCCGCAGGATGGTAAGGATGGTTTTGCCGCCGCGGTTGGCGCAGGCGTCAGCATTCCGGTAACCAACATGCTGGGCCTCTACGGTGAATATTACTATTCGCCGGAAGCCTTTACCGATCACCTCGACAGCTACCAGGAAGCGTCTGGCGGCGTTAGCTTTACGCCGATTTCGCTGTTGAACGTGCGCGTTGGCTATAAATATGCCGAACTGAATAATAAAGGCAACCGTAAAGATAACGTGCTGGCAGATGGCCCTTACATTGGTGCCTCGCTGCGTTTCTGATTGGTTTTGTGCAGCATAAAAAGCCGTCCTCAGAGACGGCTTTTTATGGTCATAAAACAGGGTTACGAGACTAATTCGCGCGCGTACTCGTACAGCGCCTTCAGCTGCGCCATTTTATCGTTATCGCCCTCATGCAGATTTGCCAGCGACTCCAGCTCCAGCAGAAATGCTTCGATACGCTCACCGTTCAGCACCTCGCGTCGATGCTGTAACCAGCGCTGTTGCTCGCTGTCATCCAGCGTGCCGGGGAAGTTGCGGGCGCGGTAACGGAACAGCAGTTTTTCAATGCGTTCATCGTTAAAGGTTAAATCAAGCGCGGGCAGGTTCGCAGGTGCCGACTGCTGGATAATGCCCATCGCGGTTTTGTCGGCATCGCTGAAAAAACCGTTATAGAGCTGGGCATCAACATCTTCGGAAGGGGTAAAGGGCTCGGCCTCAGCATAAATTGCGACGACTTTCTCGCGAACTTCCGGGTGTTGACGCAGCAATTTAAGGTTATCCAGACAGCGCTGTCGATCGATTCCCAGACGCTCCGCATCTTCCGGACGCAGCGTACTGGCGGGTGCCAGCACCGGGCACTTATTGCTGTGTACCAGTTTAATCGGTACGGCTGACGCGCTGCCTAACTGCTGGTGCGGCGTATAAAGCCTTTCACGCAGCGCGTTGGCATCCAGCTCCAGCAACGGCGCCATATCTCCAGCGAGGTCGCAGACGATCAGCGCATTGCGGTTTTCCGGATGCCAGGCGAGTGGCGCGATCCAGCTGGTATTACCGCGCAGTGCGCCGAACATACCGGAAATGTGCACCAGCGGCTTCATTTGCGGGATGTCGATCAGCGTATTGATCTTCTGCTTGCTGCGATGCCGGAAGAGGAAATCAAACAGCTTCGGCTGTTTAGTTTTCACCAGCTTCGCCATAGCGATCGTGGCATAAACGTCTGACATCGCATCGTGTGCGTGACTGTGTTCGACACCGTTCGCCTTAGTCAAATGCTCCAACTTAAAGCTGGGCAGCCCGTCATCATTTTCCGGCCAGTGAATACCGTCAGGGCGTAGCGCGTAACAGGCGCGCATTACATCCAGCAGATCCCAGCGTGAATTGCCGTTTTGCCAGCTCCAGGCGTAAGGATCGAAGAAATTACGGTAAAAAATATTACGCGTTACTTCATCGTCGAAGCGCACATTGTTGTAGCCCACCACGCAGGTGTTTTCGACGGTAAACAGGGCATGAATGCGGCGAGCAAATTCCGCTTCATTCACGCCGCGCGTCCGTGCCTGTTGTGGCGTAATTCCGGTAATCATGACCGCTTCCGGCTGTGGCAGATAATCATCCGCAGGCTGACAGTAAAACACCTCCGGTTCGCCGATGATATTAAAATCCATATCGGTACGAATGCCGGCAAACTGCGCCGGGCGATCGAGCGCCGGACTTTTGCCGAAGGTTTCATAATCATGAAAAAGGAAAGTTGGTTGATTTTGCTTGTCGGCCACGGTTTTTAACTGCCTTTTATTGTCTGCATAACACGCTATTTTACAGATGATTATAGAATTTGCGTTTTGGTTGTTCCGCGCTGCATGCCTGTGCGCCATTCTTCCCGGAGCTGTTGATAAAGTATGGCTTGTCTGGTTCCGGGAAGCGCAGCAAAACAGCAGGGCATCAATAACGCTGTGCTCTATGGTAAACCATATTGGGATACAGCAAAAATCTCAGTTCCTGACGGGGCGGCTATCTTTTACATCATAGCGGAGCGGTATACAGGCGTTGTTTGCCCGATAACGTTTATGGGCAATTGTGTTTTACTGTTGGGATTTGGTTTCTTTTACCAATAAAATTGTATCTTGCTTCACTGGTATAATGGTGAGCAACGGTTTTTTTAACCTGTAAAATGGTATTTATCGCCAATAAAAAAGAGGGCATTTGCCCTCTTATCCTTACCGCCTGAGCTAGCGCTTTCTGCGATAAATACGGTGTTCAACCATAGTGCCGATGATGCTTACGGGCTTTTCCCAGGAGCGACAGACGGGATAATCGCTGTTTAAAGGGACCAGTTCGAAGTCTTCTTCGCCTTTCGGGCCCTGACCAACAGGACGATATTTTTTAAAGGTCGCCTCATGGCAGCCGTTACGCGCCACCACGAACTCCCCCGGCGTTGGGTAGATTTCAGCATCAATGATAACGATGTCGCCTTCCCTGAATTCCGGCTCCATAGAATCACCGCGAATGCGTAGCGCAAAGGAGTGTTCTGACATCTCAGCGGTGGTCAGCACATATTCGAATTCACTGGCATCGGGCAGCGGCTCGGCATCGGTAAATGCTCCGGCTTGTACATAACTCAAAACAGGCACTCGGCGGGCTCCATAATTATAATCAGTCGCGACATCCCCTCCAAGCAGCAGCCATCTGGCATCGCATTCAAGCGCGGTAGCCAAAGTCAGAATGCTGCGTGGTTTAAGTGTCTTTCCGTTCTCTATAGCCTCAACGGATTGCTGGCTAATACCTGCACGTTTGGCAACTTCTGCCTGAGTTAAGTTCAATTCAGTTCTGCGTTTCCTGGCTCTGCTGGCGAGATTCATGGCTTGACTCCTTTTCTGGTATCGATAATTACAGATAAGGTTGTATTTGACAAACCATAATAGCTGTGAGGTAATTACAGGTAAAGTTGTTAACTTTTAAGGACTCATTCAGTGAAAGGTACGGCGCTTGTTTGCCTGAGGATATAACACAAGGCACTGAGCAGCGCTTGCCCACCACAACATAAAGGCGAACTGTGTTTTAACTCGCTGAATTCACTGAACAACGCCGCTTTAGCCTGCTGCACTAACCCCATAATGAACAACGTTACACGGACCGTTGACGAAAAGAAGGGTCAGAAAAGCAGTTGGCATAGCAAGTTAATAACTTTTTGCATGTAAAAACATGCAGCACGCGAACTGGAACTGCGGGCTCACAACCACGAAAAGGAAGGCGCGGTTCTCTAAAATTTCAGTAGCAAATTTAGAGGCAGGACTATGCGGGATATTCAACAGGTTTTGGAACGATGGGGTGGTTGGGCTGCCCGTGACAATAGTGGAGTAGGGTGGTCACCCGTTGCCGCCGGGTTTAAAGGCATCGTCTCTGTGGCGTCATCAACGCGCCCTTCATGTTGTGATGATGATGGTCTGATTATCGATGGCTGTGTTAGCCGACTGCAACAGATCCGCCGGGCGGATGAACTGGCTGCGGTGATGTTGTATTACGTCTACGGTTTATCAAAACGTGAAATTGGCCGTCGCGCTAAAATTTCTGAACGTGAAGTCAGGCGACGTATTGAAACGGCTGAAGGCTTTATTGAAGGCTGTTTATGCATGCTGGATGTACCTTTGCAAATGGATTCAGAGGTCGAAAAAAAAGTTGAAAAAAGTAGTAGTGCGGGCCGCAAAAACTACGCTACGCTGGTATGAGTTGAAATTCTGACTTCAACATAAGCCCCACATCGCTGGGGCTTTTTCTTTTCTTGTCTACAGCAACAGGCTCACTTCGGTGGGCTTTTTTTTTGCGCCCGGCGCGCTCCTTTAACTGCACAGCCACCTGCAAGGTGGGAGATGATGAATATGCACAGCGAACCCCATACCTGGCCAGAATGGCTGAATATTTTTCACAGCTGGTGGCGCGGAGAAACGCCGATTGGTGCCGTGCTGCTGGCCATTGTGATGGCATCACTACGCGTTGCGTATAACGGCGGAGGCCGACGGAAAATGTTGCTTGAAGGGCTGCTCTGCGGAGCGTTAACCCTCTCAGCTGCCTCCACGCTGCAATATTTCGATTTACCGTATTCGCTTGCTATCGCTATTGGTGGCGGCATCGGTTTTATCGGCGTTGAACAATTTCGCAAAATTATCACAGGCATTATCAATAACCGTTTTGGAGGAAAATGATCGTCAAATTATTTGGAATGGAGTGTCATCAACGTAAGGAGAAACTATGGGGCAAAGAGAAACAGCCCAACAGATATGGAATTATCTGACGGGACGAGGGTGGACCAGCCAGTCGGTCGCAGCGGTATTAGGCAATATGCAGTCTGAGAGTGGAATTATTGCCGATCGCTGGGAATCCGATTGGGTAGGGAATATGGCCGGTGGTTATGGATTAGTGCAATGGACGCCAGCCACAAAATATATTAACTGGGCAAAATCAAACGGGCTGGCTTACCGGGATGTAATCAGCCAGTGTAAACGCCTTGAATGGGAGGTCGCGAATAATCAGCAATTTTATCATCCTAATATGACGTTTAAGCAGTTCACTCAGAGCAGACAGTCACCTGAAACGCTGGCGGATATTTTTATTCGTTACTATGAACGGCCTTCTAACCCAAACCAGCCGCTCAGACAAACGCAGGCCAGATACTGGTTTAATCTGCTTAATAAAAATACAACCACACCGAAACCTACACCGAGTGTTCCCAACAAAAAAGGAGAAACGACGATGCAATGTATTTACTGGAGACCAAATGCAAAAAATACCGGTCAGGATGCTTATTATTTTAATGGCGTCAGCGTGAAATATATTCCTCACCCGGATTCAGTTAGTATCCTGAGAACGATTTATAAGGATAATAACGGTAAAGCTATTCCGGAGTACCATTGGGTGAATAAAGCGCCGTGGTGGATAAGGCTGGAAGCGGTTTGTGTAAAACAGTAAAGAGCAACATAATGGCAGCCATCCGCAAAAAGATGGCTGCGTGTTGTAAAAATAGCTGTATGGGAATAATTTTATTTTGCAAAGAGCCCTGGTTTTTATCAGGGCCTTTTTATTACTATTAAAAACGGAGTTTTATAATAATGTCTAAAGTTACTAAATTAAAATACCCGGTGATCCTTGTTCCCAGCCTTTTTGGTTTTGAGAAGATTGCAGGAATATATCCGCTCTTTTATGGCGTGCAAAAAGTGCTTGAAAAAGCGGGGGCGGTGGTATTTACCGCGCCTATTTCGGTTGAAAACAGTAATGAAGTACGTGGAGAGCAGTTAATCGCTTCGATAAGAGATGTCATCAAAAAAACAGGCGCGAAGAAAGTTAATCTTATCGGATATAGTCAGGGGCCGCTGGCCTGTCGCTACGCCGCAGCTAAACATCCGGAGCTGGTGGCGTCCGTAACCTCTATATGTGGCGCGAATTATGGATCGGAATTTGCGGATTTAGTCAGGGCGGCAATTAAACCCGGCGGACTGCCTGAGCTGATCGCATCAACGGTAATGGATGCTTTTGGGAAGTTTATGTCGGCAATAACTGGTAATCCTGGGCTGCCGCAAAGCTCCATTGCCGCGCTGGATTCATTAACAACCAAAGGCGTAGCAGCGTTTAATGCTAAATATCCGCAGGGACTTCCCGCCGTCTGGGGTGGAGATGGCCCGGAGGTGGTTAATGGCGTTTACTATTACTCCTGGAGTGGTGTAATAAATTACAACCCCTTTACCCAGGGATTTAATAATCTCGATCCGGCTCATATCGCGCTGGTCGCAACCTCTTTACTGTTTACCAAAGAGCGCTTTCAAAATGATGGCCTGGTTGGGCGCTATGCGTCCCACCTGGGGAAAGTCATTCGTTCTGATTATAATATGGACCACCTTGATGCGGTTAACCAGACGATGGGCATAGTAAGCTCTGAGGCGAAACCGCTTAAAATATTCGAAGAACATATGGAAAGGCTGAAGTCAAAAGGCCTTTAATTAACGCACTATCACAGCATCCTATTATGGCGGCCGCGCTTATGCGCGGCCTTTTTCTTTTTTATGGCTCTGGCTGGCATGGAGCCGCCTAACGAGCAGGAGAACCTATGAACACCGATAAGACCGCACGCGGTATCAGAAATAATAATCCCGGCAACATACGCTGGGGAGATGAATGGAAAGGACTATTACCGGAAAAACAGCGAACCGATAAATGTTTTTGTCAGTTCCGATCGGCAGAGTATGGGATCAGGGCAATGATCATTATTTTGCGTAACTATCAGCGTAAACACGGCCTGAATACGATTAACGCGATTATTCAGCGCTGGGCACCTGCCAGTGAAAACAATACGCAGGCCTATATTGATAGTGTGGCACTGGCTACGGGCCTGGCACCGGATCATGTTATCGATACTGGAGACAGCCGTTTTATGATGAAGATATTGCAGGCGATCATTAAGCATGAAAATGGCGAGCAGCCCTATGCCTTTGATGTACTGGTACGCGCCATTAAGCTGGCGGAGGAACAATGATTTCATTGCTCAGAGAAAAAGGGATTCGTTTTTTTCTGCCTGCGGTGGTGATGGTCATTGCGGCGCTGTGCATCCTGCTGGCTAATAGTCGGGCCGATCTGGCGGCTGCGCAAAACGATAATCGCATCCTGCATAGCGATAATATATTGCAGGGGCAGGTTATTGCCGCGCAGGCATTCAACTTTAACCGATTTAATCAGGCCGCTGAATATACCAGCAAGCTGAATTCATTGATCGATGCGGAAACCGATAACGTTACCATCGAATACCGGGAGATACTTCACCATGAAAAAACCTGCGATCTGCCTGTTCCTGCTGATATCGCTGACGGGTTGCTCAACTACGCGGAACGTTTACGTGCCAGCACCCTGCACGCCGATGCCGCAAACGCTGACCCAGCCGGTGATCGTACCGCTGCCGCCAACACCCTGAGCTACTGTCAGGCAATTTTGTGGATTAAGCCGTTGTTGGCTGCCATCGACAAGGCAAACGGCCAGCTGACCGCCATCCGGCAATTAGAACAGGAGCGGAAATAACCGGAGAGGAAAGGCCGTTTACCAACGTTTGACAATAACCCGGCCCCACCGAAGCGGGGCCAGATTACCGCAACCGCTGTAGCGAGCGCGGTATTAACGCAGCGCGCCGGAGGTTTCCACCGGCTCCAGGCAAGGCTCCATCTCAACAGGAATACTTTTATACGCCGGGATGCCGCTTTGCGTATCGTGGCTGTCCAGCGGCACCATGATGTTGGCTTCCGGGTAATAGGCAGCTACCGAACCGGGTGCCATATCCAGTACCACAATCGTCAGGTTATCCATACGGCGTGAGGTGCGGTTACCTTCGGCATCAAGCGCGATGATATTAACCTTATCGCCTACGCGTAGCCGACGATGTTCCGCTTCATCCGCGTTGATAAACAGCACGTCGCGCCGTCCAGTTACGCCGCGGTAGCGATCGTTGAGCCCATACAGCGTAGTGTTGTACTGATCGTGACTGCGGAGCGTGGTCAGAACCAGATCGTGACATTTTAGCGACCGTGGATCTTCGTTGACGCCTTCCATCACCATAAACTGCGCCCGTCCGGTAGGCGTATGCCATTCTCGCTCAGAGGCGGCGTTACGCAGGCGGAAACCGCCCGGCTGCTGCACGCGTCGGTTGTAATCCTGAAAGGCCGGGAAAACAGCTTCGATTGCCTCGCGGATAAAGCTGTAATCTCCAATCATACGATCCCAGTTGACTTTACTGTTGGGCAGCGTTGCTTTCGCCAGGCCCGCCACGATAGCGGGTTCCGATTTCAGGTGCGGTGAGGCAGGTTTTAGCATACCGCGCGAAGCGTGCACCATCGACATTGAATCTTCTACGGTAATGCTTTGCTCGCCAGAGGCCTGGATATCCTGTTCGGTACGGCCCAGCACCGGCAGAATATAGTTATGTTTGCCCAGCAGCAGATGCGAGCGGTTCAGCTTGGTAGCCATATGCACCACTAAATCGAGCTTGCGCATCGCTTCAAAGGTAACCTGCGGATCGGAAATTGCTTCGGCCAGATTGCCGCCGAGGCAGAGTAGCGCTTTTGCCTTACCGTCGCGCATCGCCTGGATGGCGGCAACTGCACCGTGACCATGCTCCTGCGGCGGCTTAAAGCCAAACACCTTTTCAATATTGTCGAGCAGTTCCTGAGACGGTATTTCAGTAATGCCCACGGTACGGTCGCCCTGAACGTTAGAGTGACCGCGCAGCGGGCAGATACCCGCGCCAGGCTTGCCGATATTGCCGCGCATCAACAGCAGGTTAGCGATTTGCTGGACGTTTTGCGTGCCGTACTGATGCTGCGTAATACCCATACCGTAGCAGATGATAGTTTTTTCTGCGTTGGCATACAGGCGGGCGATATTAAGGATCTCCTCATAATCCATTCCGCAGACTTTCAGCAGGTGCTCCCAGTCGGTTGCGTCAAGATCCTGCTTCAGCGCCTCAAACCCTTCCGTATGCTCGTTGATAAATTGCTCATCGATCACGCCTGGTTCGCCAGCCTTCAGCGCCCGTTCATGCATCGCCAGCAGCGCCTTCATTACGCCTTTAAGCATCGCGGCATCCCCGCCGACGCGCACTTTGTAATAGGTGGAGGCGAGGGCGGTTGAGCTAAGAGAGAGCATTTCAATTGGGCTTTGCGGTGAGGTAAAACGTTCGAGTCCACGTTCGCGCAGCGGATTGATCGCGACGATGGTGGCTCCGCGTTTAGAGACTTCGCGCAGCGTACCCAGCATACGTGGATGGTTAGTGCCGGGATTGTGGCCGATGCACAGCACCAGATCGCACTGGTCGAAGTCGTCCAGCGTGACCGTACCCTTACCGACGCCAATCGACTGTGGCAGGCCAACGCTGGTAGGTTCATGGCACATGTTCGAGCAGTCAGGGAAATTGTTGGTGCCATATTCACGGGCAAACAGCTGATAGAGAAAAGCCGCTTCGTTAGAGGCGCGCCCGGAGGTATAAAATTCTACGCTATTGGGATCGTCATAGCTTTGCAGCTTCTCGCCAATCTCGCGGAAGGCGGTTTCCCACTCAATCGGCTGATAGGTGTCGCTGGCGGGATCGTATTTCATCGGATGTGTCAGGCGACCTTCGCCTTCCAGTTCAAAGGCGTTGCGATGCCAGAGTTCGCTAACAGGATGGGATGCAAAGAATTCCGGGGTAGTTCGCTTGCTGGTGGCTTCCCAGGAAACGGCTTTGGCGCCGTTTTCGCAAAACTCGAATGAGGAAGCATGGCGTGGGTCAGGCCAGGCACAGCCGGGACAGTCAAAGCCCTGCGGCTGATTGACTTTAAATAAGGCGATAACATCTTGCTTTACCGACATTTGACCGCGTAACGCATCAGCAACCGCTTTTAGCGCGCCCCAGCCGCCAGCCGATCCACCATAAGGAGCAATACCAATTGTACGATTCTGATGTTTCATATTTCTCTGGGTTCTGTTGTTAATTCGTTACTAAAGGGTAGGTCAAGCTGCCTGTATCGGGGGTATTCTTAGAAGAAAAATGGATCTAATTGCTTTCGAAATATTACAACGGGAATAAGCGCATCGGCAGGAAGATACATTGCGTAATGATTAAACTGTGCTAAACATTAAAGGGAAATATCTGAACAGGAGGTTATGATGAAAAAGAGCGCATTATTAGCATTTGTATTTGCCGCCGCCCTGCCGCTGGCGGGATGTTCCAGCAGTAATTATTACATCCATACTACCGATGGTCGTACTATCGTGAGCGATGGCAAGCCAAAAGAGGACAATGCTACCGGGCTGATCAAATATAAAGATGCCAACGGAAATGAGCAGCAGATCAACCGCTCCGATGTAAAATCCATGACGGAAATTCCCCACTAATTTTCGCCATCGCATTATTTATAAAGCCACCGTCGTGTGGCTTTTTTAATAACGGGATTAGGCTAAGTCTGTGCAGCACCAACAGCCGCTTGAGATATGGTAACCATTGCCGCCAGATCGCCGCCATCGTAGCGGTAAAACAGCGGCAAGAGTCATGACTGACCGGTAGTTAAATACATAATTTTTTGCAATTTATTAAGCAAAAAAGTAGCGCGATGCCGTAAAACAACGCCCTCATTTAATTCGAGTTTATGACTGAGGATGTTCCGTTGAAAAGGCGTCAGCTTGCAGGTATCACTGGTTTACTGTTTTTAGCACTTCAGGCCCACGCCGATGGGGCCGCGGTTTCTTTTCCGCTGACGCCGCCGCCGGTTGACGCCGCCTCCTGGGTATTGATGGATGCCACTACCGGTCAGGTGCTGACCGAAGGCAACGCCGATGAACAGCGTAATCCAGCCAGCCTGACCAAGCTGATGACGGGGTATGTCGTTGACCGCGCTATCGATCAGCACCGCATCAGCCGCGATGATATGGTGACGATCGGTCAGGATGCCTGGGGCGCGGGAAATCCGGTGTTCAAAGGCTCCTCGCTGATGTTCCTTAAGCCGGGTGAGAAAGTGTCGGTACGCGATCTCAGCCGTGGCGTGATTATCGATTCCGGTAACGACGCCTGCGTGGCGCTGGCCGATTACGTTGCTGGCAGTCAGGAAGCGTTCGTTAAAATGATGAACGACTATGCGGCGAAGCTGGGGCTGAGCAACACCCATTTTGAAACCGTACACGGGCTGGATGCGCCGGGGCAGCATACTACCGCGCGCGATTTGGCGGTGCTCTCACGCGCCATTATCAGCGGGGAGCCCGATTTTTATCAGATGTATAGCGAGAAATCGCTGACCTGGAACGGTATCACTCAGCAAAACCGCAACGGGCTGCTGTGGGATAAAAATCTGCACGTGGACGGCCTGAAAACTGGCCATACCGAAAGCGCGGGCTTTAACCTGATCGCTTCCAGCCTGCAAGGGCGTCATCGGTTGATTGCCGTGATTATGGGCGGTAAAAGCCCGAAAGGGCGCGAAGAGCAGGCGCGTAAGCTGCTGGTCTGGGGCAACAGTAATTTTGATACCGTGCAGCTGTTCCATGCAGGTAAAGCGCTGGGTAAAGAAACGGTCTGGTACGGCAATCCCCATCAGGTGGAGGTAGGCACCACCGAGGATATTTCACTTTCGCTGCCGCGTAGCGCGATTGAAAGTATCAAGGCGAAATACATTATCGATCGCAAAGATCTTGAAGCTCCACTGAAACAGGGTGAGCGGATCGGGACGATTCAGGTTATCGATAAAGATAAGGTATTAGCCAGCTATCCGCTAATGACGCTGAATAAAGTTGAGGAGGGCGGCCTCGTAACGAAAATCAGCGATTATCTGAAACAGAAATTGTAATTATCCGGCAGAGGCCCGACACGGCCTCTGCTTTTCTCTCTCCCGCCTGAATATTTTCCCTGCCTTATGGCTCCCTCTTTCTCTCTATCCTGTTCTGCCCGCGCGTTATTTTTTATTGCATGCCGCTTGACCCTGACGCCGCGTTAGCCTTTACCCTTGGCTATCGTTGAGCGAGGAGAAAGTCATGTTATTAAAAGCAGGTGAACTGGCCCGGCGCACGGGCGTGACGGTGCGCACGTTGCACTATTACCACAGTATCGGGCTGTTGGTGCCTTCTGCGCGCAGTGATGCTGGCTACCGGCTCTACCATCGTCGGGATATTCGCCGTTTGCATCAAATTCAGGCGCTGAAACGGCTGGGCGTGCCGCTGGCAGAAATCGGCGCTTTGCTGAGCAATGGTGCACTTTCATTACCGCAAATCCTCACTCAACAACTGGATGCACTCGATCGTCAGCTGGCGCAAATGCAGCAGCTGCGCCAGCGTCTGGGAAATTTACACCAGCAGCTGACGCAGGGCGGCGAACCGGAGCTGGCGGACTGGCTAACCACATTAGAGATGATGACTATGTACGACAATTACTTCACGGCGGAAGAGCTACAACAGCTGCCCTTTTATCAGGCTGATGCGCAACGCGAAGCCGAATGGCAGCAAATGGTACAGGAACTACTGGAGTTACAGGATCGCAGCATCGCGCCTTCATCACCGCAGGCGCAGCAGCTGGCACGTCGCTGGATGTGTACCCTGGAGCGTGATACGGCACACAATCCGGCATTTCTGGCGCGCCTGACCAGCATGCATCTGACTGAACCGGCCATGCAGCAGCAAACCGGCATTACGCCAGCGATGCTGGACTACATCACCCACGCTTTTGCTGAAAGTAAACTGGCGATTTTTCGACGCTATCTGGATGAACGGGAATACGCTTTTCTACGCGCGCACTATTTTGATCGTATGCAGGAATGGCCTGCGCTGATGGCGCGACTAAATGAAGCGATGACGCGTGGCGTCGCGCCAGATGCGGCAGAAGCGCGTGCGTTAGGAGCATACTGGCTGGAGTTGTTTCGTTCCTATGCCAGTGACGATTCAACAATGCAAGGCAAAATCCGACAGGCGATGCAGCAGGAGCCGGAGTTGATGGAGGGGACCTGGCTAACGCCAGCGCTATTAAATTACCTCCAGGCTGCGGTGGCAGCCAGCCTCGCCGCAGGCTGAAGTCACATAAAGCTATCATTAGCGTCCGTTGCTAACTGGCGGGCGCACTTTTATCAGGCCGCCTGCTTTTTTCCTGCATTGCCAGAGGTTTAATGTTTTTGCAAAGTTAAAACTGACTTACATATATGTTAAATCAGGAAAAATCGTCCTAAATGACAGACGAAAGTCTCATTTCTGCCCTCGCTTCAGGTTATGATGTTAATCTGAAACTTCAGGAAACCGGAGAGATCTTTTGCGCCCTGACAAGCCGCTTTCAGCCGTCGAGTTTCGCGTCTATCGCCATTACCGTATCATTCACGGCATACGCATCGCGCTGGGTTTTATTCTGACTTTTTTGCTGGTTCGCCTGAGCGAAATTCCGGAAGGCAGCTGGCCGTTGATCACGTTGGTCGTGGTTATGGGGCCGGTTTCATTCTGGGGGAATGTATTTCCTCGTGCGTTCCAGCGTATCGGCGGTACGGTATTTGGTTCAATCTCCGGGCTGATCGCGCTCAAGCTGGAGCTCTATTCTCTGACCGCAATGATGCTTTGGTGTACGGTGGTGATGTTTATCTGCGGTTACCTGACGCTGGGTAAACGTCCCTATATGGCCTTACTGATCGGCATTACCCTGGCGGTGGTGTGTGGCGCACCCGCAGGCGATATGACTACCGCGTTGTGGCGCAGCGGAGACGTTATTCTCGGTTCCATGCTGGCGCTGCTTTTCACCAGTATCTGGCCGCAAAAGGCCTATATCCACTGGCGCATCAAGCTCTCCGATACGCTTACCACAATAGCGAAAATCTACCATACGGGCTTTTCCCCTAATCTGGTGGATAAGCCGCGCCTGGATAAGCCGCTGCGTCGCATACTGACTGATGTGGTAAAGATGCGCACATTGCTGGAGCCTGCCAGTAAAGAAACACGTATTCCTAAAGCGGTACTGGAAGCGATTCAGACCACTAACCGTAATATACTCTGCACGCTGGAGCTACAAATTAACGCCTGGTGGTCTTCGCGCGCCAGTCATCTGATTCTGTTAAATGCATCTACGCTACGGCGTACGCAGCAGATGACCGAAAACACCTTCAACGCGCTGGCGCAGATGCTGATCAGCGGCAACACCGACAAGATGTCCGCTAATCATCATGAACTGGTGGAGATCAGCCGCGAATTGCATCAGCTGCTAGCAGAGAACGACAGCGATCGGCTGGTGGAAACGCCCATCCATGGCTATGTCTGGCTTAGCCTGGAGCTGGCGAAGCAGCTGGAGCGCCTGTCCGATCTGATTAGGCTGACGATGCGCAAATAGGCGCTTCGGCAACAAGCGGCTGTGGCTGCACGCGTTTTCGCGCTAAAATGTGTCACAGTCCGAATTTAAATGTGAAGATTGCCTTCGGCGGCGGCAAGCCGCTAAGCTGAAGGCTACGACAATACCGCCTGTTCAGGCAGGCCCAATGAAAGGTGTCAAGATGGAAAATGCAAAGCAATCATTTCATGACGTGCTGGAGTTCGTGCGTATGTATCGTCGCAAAAATAAGCTGCAGCGCGAAATTCACGATGTAGAGAAGAAAATTCGTGACAACCAGAAACGCGTGCTGCTGCTGGATAACCTGAGCGAGTACATCAAGCCGGGCATGAGCGTTGAGGCGATTCAGGAAATTATTGCCAGCATGCGCAGCGACTATGAAGATCGCGTGGACGAGTACATCATCAAAAACGCCGATCTTTCTAAAGAGCGTCGCGAACTGTCGAAACGACTGAAGTCGATGGGCGAGCACAAAGTGCCATCACAGAATCAGTAATCTGCCACCGGCAATTGCCAGTTGAACTCTCCGGGCCACTTTGCGGCCCGGTTTTATATATCGCGCAGATGGCTTTTACCGTTCATTGACGTCGTTACCGGCAGATGAGCGTCCAGATCTGCTGTTGCAATGCCTGCTCGTTAGGGCGCGCAATATGACAGGTCTCGCCTGAGGGTAGTGTACTACGCAGCGGCCAAGACAGGTTATAGATATCGATTGAGGCGATGCCGCCTGCGGAAACGGTACCCCGGTTACGATTTTCCGCATCATAAAGTATGCTGCCGAAGGCGAGCGCGCTGCCATCGACCTGCTTAGCACGCACATAGTGCTGCTGCTGGCGTGACGCTGAAAACTCTACCTCAACAATCGCCCCCTGGCGCGGTACGCGTCGCTGTACGGATCCGTCGATTTTAACGGTATGTCGATTCTTACGATTAAGTATCGGCGTTAACTCATTGTAGTAATAAGGCACCAGTCCCGGCACCACCGCATTCCCCCAGCGGTCAGTTTTCACATGCTGAGCGTTTTCCACGCCGATACTGCGAATATGGGAAGTATGAACAATCGCCGCGCTCTCATTTATATACTGGCCCAGCGTCACACCGTGATGATGCGCCACTATCGAGCCGCGCTGTCCCAGTACCCACTGTTCCGCCTTACTGCTTTGTGACCATGCGCCGCGCGTTACGCCAAAACTGGAGTTATACAGGGCAGAAGCGTTGTACTGATACGCTTTATCGCTGCGTGAAGCGCCTAATGTATAGTTCAACGCGTTATCTGCCCCTGCGGCACCGCTAAAGGAAACCTGACTGCTGTGGCTGATGCCGCCTGTCTGGCTGAAATCAAGGTAATATTTCCTTTCCCGGCCCAGCGGAATGCTGAGATTGAGTGAAATATAGTTTTCACCGGCGCTGTTGGACTGATAGCGGCGGGAAAAAGAGGTCAGCAGCGTTGCGCGTCCGGGATGAAAATTGAGGCTGGCCTGCCAGCTGCGATTGCTTTCCCCGTTCCAGCGTATTTCCTGACTGTAGTTCAGTGCTAAATTGACGTCTTCAATATTTTGGTTGAGCTGCACGCTGTATTTATCGCGATAGCCGCTATAGGTTGAGTGCTCATCCTGCATCATTTGATTAAACTGGCGGTAGCCGGGAGTAAAGCGATGCGTGGCAGAGGCGTAGATATAGCTGTCGGTAAGCGGCAAATAACGGCTCAGACCCAACTGTAGCTGGTTTCCCGACAGGCGACGCGTATTACGTTTCATCTGGCTGTGATTAAACAGCAGGTTAATCCCGCCCACCCATCTGAGGTTTGCGCCCAGCCCGGAGGCGAAATTTTGATAGTCTGCGGCATACTGTGTCCCTTCCAACAGCGTAAAGGTATTGTTCAGACCATACATTAGCGTCCCTTCCATCAGCTGCTGTTTATCAGACTGACGGCTGCGCCCTGCGTTAAACGTATAGCGCAGGCTTTTTGCAGGCACCTGAAAGCTACTGTTGTTAAACGGCTGGATAAAATGCTGCTGTTTGCCGTTGGCTTCGGTAACGGTGACATCAATATCGCCCGCTGAAGAGGAAACCGGAATATCGCTAATATTAAAGGCACCCGGCGGGATCTGGCGTGTCGCAATCACATAGCCGTTTTGTTTGATGATTACCGTGGCGTTGGCGCTAACTGAACCGATGATAGCGGGAATATAGCTGCGTTCGATATTGGGAAACATCGCCATATTGGTCGCCATTGTCACACCGCGTAGTGACGTGCTGGAGAACAGGCGTCCGTTGGTATAAAAATCGCCGAGGGTTAAGGTGCTGCGCAGCGTATCAATATCATACGCCAGCCAGCTGGTACTGCTCTGATAGCGCGGATTACTCATCTCCGGTGCGGTAATAAAACCGTTGTTACGGAAACGTAACCCGGCGATATTAATACCGTTGGTCAGGTTACCGTACAGATCTTTGGTATGGCTGGATTGATATTCGTTACGCTGGGCGTAGAGATCGTAATTAATAAAGGCCGCATTAATGCCGTTATCCCATTTCCAGCTTGGAGCAACATCGTAAGGGTTGGGCAAGCGCCAGTCACGTTGAGGCACGGTAATAAGCAGCTGGTTTTCGCTCATATCGATATCAAACCGGGCGCCTTCCACCCAGCCTGCCAGGAAGTCACTTTCGCGCGGACAGGTTTCGAGCTGCACTCCCCACTCCTGCAAATCCCGACAACGGAATAGCGGTTCGCTGCGGCCATGATTAAGCTGAAAGATAACCTTCTGCCGTGCCATCTCATGCTGATTAATAATAATCGTCATCAGATAGCTACCGGGCAGAATATCGCTGTCGCGGTTAAATACTTCCGCCTCGCTTTGCGTTATTTTGCCGCTGTCTTCCAGCAGTGAAAGATCAAATTCTTCTGCTGCCATTAGCGGCGTACAGCTCATCAGCTGGAGTAATAACAGTAACAGGGCTGCGGCGGGTTGCTTTGCCTTTATCATTACTTTCCTGCCGGCGAAAAAAGCCATGGAGAAACTCCATGGCTGTTTTTTAATAGGGGGAGGGAAGAAAATTAACGGTATTCGCTTACGAAGGAGACGTCAGAGGCAACGTCACCGCCTTTTACTTCTTCAGCAAGGCGTGTATAGCGAACCGTCATAGTGAGGTTATCGTCCCCTTTATTCAGCACATTAAACAGCGTACTGGCCGGAATCGGTTCGTTAGGCTTCAGTATCTGGTTATTGTTGACGTCTATTACTTCCAGGCCAATACCATTATTTTTATCACTGGAGTTGCTTAAGGCATTAACCTGCTGGCTGCTGGCATCACCTTTCATTGTCATAACGACGTGATCTTGCAGATTACCTGCTTCACAGTTTACGTTGATATTAAATTGTTTCGAGCCTTTCTCGATAGACTGGCCCACGTTAACGCTCAACAGATCGGCAGCACCAATGGTGTCCAGTTGCACAGTTTGTTCAGCGCTGACAACTGCGCAGGTAGGTTCAGTCACCTGACCGCGAAAGTGCACAACACCGTCATTACCGGCAAACGCTGCGGAAGACGCCGCTAATAGCAGACCTAAAGAAATTGCGTTCAATTTCCTCATGATACCATCCTTATTAATGCAAATAATAATTAACGTACATATCGGAAAATAATAACCAACCTGTACGCCTGTGATTCAGTGGATATTTACAGCTTTATATCTACCGTATCACTGTTATCACCGTAGTCATCGATAATATTGTAATGAATCATCGATGAGCCTCGATAGTTTTTAATGGTTAGCGTTTCGCCCGGGGCTACCATATCAGCAACAAGCGGACTTGCTGTGTTATTACCTTCCCAGACTTTATTAAAAGTAATGTAATAAGGTGTTGGATTGGTGACGGTCAAAGTGTTGCCAGCGCGCTTCCATTTTAATTTCAGGTAGTCTTTATCCATTTCTGCTGGCACGCCATCAGGACGGTAAAGCACCTTAACCCTGGTCAACATGACCAGCAATAGCTGGGAGCCACCCTGGTTCTTGTCTACCTTAGGAATTTCTTTAACGTTCAACCAGTAGAGCTGCTCATGCGGTTTTTTTTCCAGCTCAGGATCGATCGCTTCCACATTTATTGCTACTTTATGATTCGCCTTAATTTTTATCAGCGGTGGCTGAACAAAAATATCTTCTTGCGTACCATTGTTAGCATCTGTTATCCAGTTCTGGATTAAATAATCGCGGTTTGTAGGATTATTAATTTTAATTGTCCCTACACCATCCTGTGCGCTGATAATAACCCTGCTTTGATCAAGTGTTAGTGAAGCCTGTGCCTGAAACACACTAAAAATGAGCATCAATGAAGCTAACAGGACACTTTTATTTACTTTATCTAACAAACAATGTTTTTTTACCAGGTTACTCAGTTTCATAATTTTTTACCAAAGAGATGCGTAGCATTTTCTTTGTTAGGAAAATTCCTAATTGAGTTGATTCGACGGCATAAGATTAATTTTATTAGTAACCTTTTGTCAATGTGCACATTTTTGGCGTTTTGCTGTTACAGCTGGGTGTTTATTTATTTACAAGTGAGTTATATCGGATTCACATTGATACATTAAATAAAGATAAATGGAATAAAGGGGACCATTGATATGTTTAAAATCATTTTGTCGCGTTTCCCGATTTTAAAACTATTAATAACGTTAATTGTTCATTCAGTATTTTTAAAGAAAATTTGTGCTATTTTTGTTTATTGATGCGAGGCCAGGAGAAAACATCAGTTAGTAACGCACGTAAATAGTAGGGTTACCTTCTTCCTTTTTGTCTTTTATCTAATTTTTTATTTTGAAATATAATGGCAAATTAGTTTTTTTATCTGTAAATTAATGATTTTGTGGTTAATAACTCCAAATTTATCTTTATTGTTCAGTGCGTATCGTATGTTTATCATGCTTTAACTCAAATTCAACAACCACAATAAAACTTATAGATTTATTTTAGTGCGCGAAAAAAATACTGACACAGTAGGTAGGGAATTTGGCGGGAGTAAAAGAAACTTTCGCATCAGTAACTGCTGAGAAATCAACCGGCATATACGGCGAACTGGCGGGCAGGCAGAAAGCTGACAAAGGATGAGCTGCTATCGGCGAGCAAAATTTGGCAAACAGAACAGGATCGGGACGAAGAAGATAAGAACGATAAAGAGGCGAGCGTTGAGCAAAGGGCAGAAAGCAAAAAAGCAGACGCCAGGCGTCTGCTTTTTCTAAATTTGGCTCCTCTGACTGGACTCGAACCAGTGACATACGGATTAACAGTCCGCCGTTCTACCGACTGAACTACAGAGGAATCGTGTGAACGGGGCGCATAATATCGAGGGTGCCAGACGTTGTCAAAGCCTGTTTTACGAAAAATCTTCTGACTGCTGAAGAATTCAGCAGGCTTTCCTCTGGATCGTGATGCAATCGGCGTGTCGCTCCACTCAAACCTGACTATGGTTACTGGGATGATGTAAAAGCGAGGCGAAAGGAATGATCAAGTCACAGGTGGAAAATCTGGTAAGGCAGCGACTGGCGCTAACGACAACCCAGCGTAAACAGAGCGTACAGGCGATAGCGAGAGGGCAGTCGGAGCAGGCTGAACCGGACCTTCGACGCGCACAGCGCTACGCGTTTCAGCGTTTAACAGAGCAAACGGCGATTATTGGCCCCGACGTTGATTTTTTACCGACCGTGTTTTTTCAGCAGGGCATGCGACAGGCGCGGGCGGTAGGGCTGTTGCGCGAAGATGACGTTCCTAAAGGCACCGCTTTTTTAATTGGTGCCGGGCTGTTGCTTACCTGTTTCCACGTGCTGCCGGAGCGTCAGCGTGCTGCCAGCTACAGCGTGGAGTTTGGCTACTGGTTAAATGAGCGAGGCGAGGCACCGGCGACAACGCGTTATGCGCTGGATGCCGACAGTTTCTGGCTCACCAGTCCGGCAGAGAGGCTGGACTGCACGTTGGTTGCGCTGGGCGAAAAGCTGGCCGGCAATGCAGACTTAACGCAGCTGGGGGCAATTATGCTCAGCGATCGCACCGATAAACACCGTCTGGGGATGGCGGTTAATATTATCCAGCATCCCGGTGGTGCGGCTCAGCAGGTGGCGCTGCGCGACAATTTTTTGCTGGCGCGCGGGGCGGCAAACAGCGAAGCGGCTAACGTTTTGCACTATACGGCAGATACCGATGAAGGCTCTTCTGGAGCGCCGGTTTTTAACGATAGCTGGCAGCTGGTTGCGTTGCATCATGGTGCAGCGCAGGATGAGAGCGGTACGCCGGTAAATGAAGGCATCCGCGTTAGCGCGCTGGTCGACTGGTTAAAAAGCGAGGCCATCAGGCTGGATGCACCAGCCAGACAGCGACTGGTTGGCGCGTTGCGCGGTGAGAATCCGCCGATGCTGACGGCGCAGGCGGCACCGGACGCCAACTATGCTAACCGTAACGGTTATCAGTCAGGATTTATTAATGGCTATGAGGTTGCGCTGGCACAAATTATCGCCCCCAGAGCGGAAGAGATCGCGCCATTGCGATGCGGCGCGACCGGCACCGCAGCGATCCTCGATTATCAACATTTTTCGCTGGCAATCTGTGCGGCGCGGCGCATTGCGTTTCTTACCGCCACTAATATTGACGGCGCGCGCTACATTGCTATTAATCGCGACAGTGGTCAGCCTTCACTGTTGCCGGAAGCGGATAGCTGGTATGAGGATAGTCGCATGGATAGCCGCTATTACCTGACGCAGTCATTTTATCGTGAGTTCAGCCGCTGGTTCGATCGCGGTCATCTAACTCGCCGCAGCGATCCTACCTGGGGCACGCCGCAGGAAGCGGTGCGTGCCAATAAAGATACCTTTCATTTTACCAACTGCTCACCGCAGCATTTTCGCTTTAATCAGAGCCTGCAATACTGGCAGGGCGTGGAGCGTTACATCCTGGAACATGGCGTACTGCAAAGTAAAAAACAGATTACGGTGCTGACCGGGCCGGTGCTTAACGATCAATGGCGGCAGTATGGTGACGTAAAAGTGCCGCTGATGTACTGGAAAGTGGTGTTGCGTCTGGGGCCAGCAGGGGAGCCGCAGGCTACCGCGTTACTGGTCTGTCAGGCAAACCTGCTGGATGAACCTCGTCGGGTTATCGCCCGTGCGCCGCAGGATAGCGTGCCGCAGGTAGATGAGTTTCGGGTGACGGTAAGCGGGCTACAGAATCTGACCGGGCTGGATTTTTCCGCTTTCGAAGCGTGGGATAGCTGGCAACCGGCACCGTCACTGCGTGCCGAACCGCTTCCGGCGGCGCTGATTATGTCATGGCGCGATCTGCTGTAGTCCGTTGAAACCAAAGCTTTAACTGCGTCGTTTTAACGCGGCGCATCCGGGCGGCGCAGATAGCGCAGCGTTGCCGTTACCGCCAGCTGGCGGTTGCGCCTGATGCTCTCTGCCTCATCGTTATCAGGGCTGAACAGGGCGTTAAAGGTATAGCGATTAGAGACGTGATGGACGCAGATGCTGCTGATCAAACGATGCACATCCAGCGTATCCACGTGCTCATAAAACAGGCCTGCCTGCTGTCCGCGCGTCAGAATATCCTCCAGTACATCCAGTGCGCTGCGGTTCAGCGCCTTAATACGTGATGACTGGGTGATATAGCGTCCGCGCAGCAGATTTTCACTACAGACCAGGCGCATAAAATCAGCATGAGAAGCGTGATAGTCAAAGCTCTCTTCCACCAGCCGCGTTATCGCCTTTTCTGGCGGCATCGCTGTCAGGTTAAGTCCGGTTTCATGCTGGCGAATCTGCTGATACACCAGCTCCAGCACCGCTATATAGAGATTCTCTTTGTTGCCAAAGTGATAGACCACCATCCGTTTAGTGGTCTCTGCATAGCCTGCGATTTGCTCCAGCCGCGCGCCCTGCATACCGAATTCGGCAAACGCCTTCAGCGCGCCATCAAGGATGCGCTTTTTCAAACCTTCTGGATCGTTCTTACGTTTTGCCTGTTCAGCCATTGTGGACCGCATTCCTGTTAACTCAACCGCTGGCAGAGTAGCCTGTTGTTCCGTTAATAACAACCTGGTTACATTCAGCTGACATGCATTACAGGCAATGGCAGGAACACGCTATTTACCGATGAGCAATAACCGGCAGACACGTGCGAGATGAGAGGGGAAAGGCGATGAACCTCAGGTTGACTCACTTATCACCGGGCGTAAAACAAGCCTGTCCTGGCTGACAGAAACGCAACAAAACGCCAGCAGGCAGGAGCGAAGCGGAAAAAATAGCGGCGTTCGCTAAAGCTTTGCTACCAAAGTAAATTTGGCGCTAAACGTTAATAATTCTTATTTTTTATTAGAGCATGTCTTTCCTGCTACGAGCTCCTATGATGAAAAGGATTGTAACAGGGTGATGTAACGTTTCTATAAGACGCTCAGACGTCGAGTACGCTAAAAAAATTAACGGGCAGAGTACTATTTCTCTTATTACCGGTATCGATCCGCATTGTGTACCACAGTTAATACAGGATATTGAAACCCAGGGTTATGCGGTATTAGAAAATGCGGTAACTGAGGAAGGGCTGATGCGCTTTCGCCGTTGGGTAGAGGAAGTTAGCTTCGGCACCGGACAAGGCTATCATGCTATTTTTGGCGACGTGGAAAAAATCGACCGTACGCCGCTGGCGGAACTGAGTGAAAATGCCGATTTTCGCCAGCTAATGCTACTAATGGCGGAGAAAACGCTGCATCTTCGCTGGCCGATCAGTCAGTTTTAGCGGTGCTGCGTTGTGTGCAGGGAGAGAGCGGTAAAAGGAAATCGAACGCGTTCCACTACGATGCCAGCGTCATTACCATGCTACTGCCGATTGAAATTCCGCAGCAGGGCACGGCGCGAGGCGATTTGGTGCTGTTTCCTAACCTGCGCCGCTTTCGTTCCAGCGTACTGTTTAACGTGCTGGAAAAAATGCTGATGCAAAACGGGCTGTCGCGCCGTCTGTTAACCTGGGCGATTAAGCAACGACTGGTTAAGCCAATGACGCTGCATCTCCAGCCGGGCAACCTCTACTTTTTCTACGGCTATCGCTCCTTTCATGCTAATGGCGCCTGCGATCCGGCATTTCGCCGCGCAACGGCACTGTTTCATTTTGGTGATCCACATTATGGCAGCCTGTTAACGCGATCCATTGTGAAAGTAAACCGCCTGCTGGCGAAGTAAGATGGCATGACGCTTTGTCTGTGCCATCCGGAAAGGAATAACCTGAACGGTGGAGATAAGAAATGATTCAGTGTAAACGCGTTTATCAACCAGTAACTGAGGACGATGGTTATCGGGTGCTGGTGGATTATCTCTGGCCACGCGGTATCAAAAAAAGCGCGCTGATGCTGGATGAATGGGCCAAAAATGTGGCACCCGATCCCGCGCTGCGTAAGGCTTTTCATCAGCAAGAAATCGATTTCGCCCGTTTTAGCGAACGGTATTGTTCCCAGCTGCTTGCGGCGCCTGAAAACTGGCAGCCGCTGCTGGACAAAGCGCGCGCCGGAAACCTGACGCTACTATTTGCCGCACGTGATGAGCAGCATAACCAGGCTCGTGTGCTGGCTGAATTTTTACATCAACGGCTGGAGGCGAACTGAACGGGTTATTGTTGTTTTCCTTTAATTTAAAAGATACTAACCTGTATATTGTGATGATAATGGTAAAGGAATTTAATGGGTGGCAGTTAACTTGTTGCCTGAAAAAATCAGTCCTGCCAACGCCCGCGCTGGGCCGGCCTCTTTCCCGTATCAGGCCTGCGCTTTCCATGTACTCAGTCGGATTTATCCGGCCCTGCTTTATGGGATTAACATGCACCCTATTGATCGTCCGCGTTTTGCCCTCTTTTTTATTGCATTAACGTCCTTCTTCACTTTGCTGCTGTGGCTCTTTTTACCCGCCGAAGTGCTGATCTATCACACCGAAGAAGGGCGTATTGTTGAACAACTAACGCTGTATGCCTATGGCCTGGCGATTTTTCTGCTGCTGGTACTGCCTGTTCCCACGTTTAAGCCGTTAACCCGTTACGCCGTGATCGTTGTCCTGCTTACCATGATGGCCAGAGAAGCCGATCTTCATAAGGCGGTAGCGGATATGAGCATGATAAAGCTGCGTTTCTGGACGGGTAATTTGCCTTTGCACGATAAGCTGATAGCGTTCGGCTTTTTGGCTCCAGCGGCGCTGGCCTGCCTGTGGCTGTTGTTTAAGCAGGGGCGGGCGACGCTGCGTGCGGTAAAACAGCGTATCCCTCATGCAATCAGTATCGTTTCGTTCATTGCGCTTATTGCCCTGACGAACTTACTCGATCGTTCTCTGGGCATAGTCAAAGAGTGGCTGGGCTGGCACGCGCCGCACTGGCTGGTGGCGTTACAAACCTCGCAGGAAGAATTCCTTGAGCTGGCGTTGCCTGTGCTGGCAGTTATCGCGCTACTGCAATATCGGCGCAGCGTGATGTATGCACAAAAAGCCTGCCTGTTGCCGCAGCCGTAACTGCACAAGTGTGGCGTATCGCTTAAGGTGATGGCGCATCTGTATTTAGCGTAGGAAAGAAATATAGCCGCGCAGAAAAGCAAAAAGCCCGCTCGGTTTTCCCTGAGCGGGCTTCTCTAAATATGGCTCCTCTGACTGGACTCGAACCAGTGACATACGGATTAACAGTCCGCCGTTCTACCGACTGAACTACAGAGGAATCGGTTGATGGCGCGAATATTACCTGGCCTCCGACATGTTGTCAAAGCCTGTACAAGGTTTTGCAGCGCGTTTGCTGGCAAAACCAACAATTCGCGCCGTTTTGCTCAACTATGCCGCTTTTTCTTCCGTTAAAACGGCAGCCTTATTGGAAAAAAGCGCATTCAGATCAGCTGTGATAAAGCGGAAACGCGCCAAACAGCACGCCCCCTGCCAGCAGCGCCATACTTACCAGCACTCCCCATTTAATAGCGAAACGCTGGTGGTCACCAATATCGACTTTTGCCAACCCAACCAGCAGATAGATTGACGGCACCAGCGGGCTAAGCAGGTGGAAAGGCTGACCGATGATTGAGGCGCGTGCAATTTCCTCTGCGCTGATGCCATAGCCCGCTGCCGTTTGTGCAATAACCGGCAGGATGCCGAAATAGAACGCGTCATTGGACATAAAAAAGGTAAACGGCAGGCTGACCACTGCGGTAAATACCGCCAGATAAGGGCCGAAACTATGCGGAATCACCGCCAGCAGGCTTTTTGCCATCGCATCCACCATGCCGGTGCCAGAGAGAATGCCGGTAAACACCCCAGCGGCAAAAATCAGCGATGTTACCGCCAGCACGTTAGCTGCATGAGCGCCAATGCGTGCCTTTTGTTGTTCAAGTGAGGGATAGTTCAACATCACTGCAATAGCGAACGCCAGCATAAACAGGATATGAATTGGCATCAGGCCGGCGACCAGCAGCACCAGTAGCGCGGTGGTTAAAATAAAATTAGGCCAGAACATTTTAGGGCGTCGATTTGCCTCACACTCATCGGCATCACCCTGTCCCAGGCTGACATCAGTCATCTGATGGCTTTCCATCGTCATAATTCCCAGGTGACGTCGCTCACGCAGCCCGAAATAGACCGCCATTCCTACCAGCGTGCAGCAGGCCAGCAGCATCGCCGGGATCATTGGAACAAATATATCCAGCGCATCGATACGTAGCGCCGCCGCTGCGCGTGCAGTAGGGCCGCCCCACGGCGAGAGGTTCATAATACCGCTGGCGAGGTTAACCAGGCAGGTCATTGCCAGCACGTTCATACCCAGTCGTTGATAGAGCGGTAAAAAAGCCGCCACGGCGATCATATAAGTGGTGGAACTATCGCCATCGAGGGAAACCAGCAGCGTCAGTACCGCAGTGCCAACCAGTACTTTTAACGGATCGCCGCGTACAATTTTCAGGATCAGACGCACCAGCGGATCAAACAGACCAGCGTCAATCATCAGGCCAAAGTAGAGGATGGAGAAGGTTAACATGACGCCAGTAGGGGCCAATGTCTTAACGCCGCTCAGCATCATATCGCCCAGCCCATGCCAGTAGCCGCCAGCCAGCGCAAACAGCGTAGGCACAATAATCAGCGCAATCAGCGCCGACATTCGCCTGGTCATGATCAGGTACATAAAGCAGATCACCATCGAAAAACCCAGCACAGTCAGCAAATTAATTTCCTTTTCAGTTAGAAGGTACGGGCACGCCATTCGGCTTACGCATGGTGATGAAACCTCGTCCACTATGATGCAGAGTTATCAATCCACCGTCTGTCGAGGTAAAAAGTTAACGCTGTGATTATTTCATCTGAAGTAAGCAACTGTTTTTATAATGATTTTGTGCAATAAATTAATGACATAATTTTTACAATCGCCATGTGCTGAAGCGAAAATAGTGATGAGCGTCATGTTTTGAACGCGGCATGGTGAGAGTTTTGTGAGCCCGGTCGGAGGAAGAAAAAAATGAAAAGGCATAAGATGAGCTGCCTGCCCATCACTAACGCAGCCGGTGCATGCTTATAGTGCACCGGCTGCGTTGCATCCTGTTTTTGCATGATTTCAGGTCACGGTTGCCAACCTTGCGCCATCGTTTTCTCTTATTTTATCGATGCTTAGTTAAGCGCAGCCTTAATACGCAGGCTCGGTAAAAACTGGCCTGCATATTGCAATTCTCCATTACAGGCGCGACAGGAGCTCTGTGCTCCTGACGGCATCCAGATCCCGTAACGGAGGCAATATGAACTTAAGACGACTCAAATATTTCGTAAAAATCGTCGATATCGGCAGCCTGACCCAGGCCGCGGAAGTGTTGCACATTGCGCAACCGGCGCTTAGCCAGCAGGTTGTTACGCTGGAAAGTGAACTGGATCAGCAGCTACTGATCCGGACGCGGCGAGGCGTTACGCCGACCGAAGCGGGAAAAATTCTCTACGCGCACGCCCGCGCTATTTTGCGCCAGTGCGAACAGGCACAGGCGGCAGTCATTAACGTTGGGCACGCCTTAAGCGGGCAGGTGGCTATCGGTCTCGCGCCGGGTGCTGTTGCCTCATCGTTAACTATGCCGCTGCTGCAAACGGTGCGCGATCGCTATCCTGATATTCTGATTTATCTGCACGAGAACAGCGGCAGCCAGCTAAATGAAAAGGTTATTGATGGGCAGCTTGATATGGCCGTGCTGTACGATCGAACACCAACGGCGGGGATCAGCAGTACGTCGCTGATTAAAGAAGATCTCTGGCTGGTGGGCACCGGCGATGCGCCGGGCGCAACGGTAGAACTGGCTGAAGTGGCACAAATGAGCCTGTTCTTACCACGCGATTACAGCGCGGTGCGCAAGCGGGTGGATGAAGCCTTTACGTTGCGCCGCCTGAGCGCACGTATTATTGGAGAGATTGAGTCACTGTCAACATTGTCCGCCGCCGTTTCCAGCGGGATGGGCGTTACGGTGCTGCCAGAATCAGCGGCACGTACGCTGGCGAGCGCTTCCGGCGGCTGGATGGCGCGCATCCTCTCTCCGTCGCTCAATTTGCCGCTGTCACTGAATGTTTCTGCCACGCTGGCGCTCTCGCCCTCTGCACAGGCGGTAAAGGCCATTCTGCTTTCGCTACTTAGTAAACCTGAGCTGGAGGATCGCACGTTAATGCTGGTGAGCTGAACCTGATTCTGGGCTGCAAGCGGACGCAGCGGATGCGTCCTTCTCTTATCACTTAAAAGCATAACAGACCGATTTTTATTATTTGTTGCTATCAATACGTCTGCATAACATAAAGACAACATTGACGAACAGATAAGGAGAAGCGGTGTGAATTTTCAACAGCTTAAAATTATTCGCGAAGCCGCACGCTGTGAATTCAACCTGACGGAGGTGGCGAACACGCTTTTTACCTCCCAGTCTGGCGTCAGCCGCCATATCCGCGATCTGGAAGATGAACTGGGCGTGGAGATTTTCGTGCGTCGCGGTAAACGATTGCTGGGAATGACGGAGCCGGGCAAGGCGCTGTTGACCATTGCCGAGCGTATTCTGGATGAGGCGAGCCGCGTGCGGCGGCTGGCGGATGTCTTTACCAACGAAACCAGCGGCGTCCTGACTATCGCCACCACGCATACCCAGGCGCGTTACAGCCTGCCGAAAGTCATTAAAGCCTTTCGCGCCCTCTGGCCGCAGGTCCGACTGGAACTGAATCAGGGTTCGCCGCAGGAGATTGTCGCGATGGTAGCCGCCGGTGAAGCGGATATTGGTATCGCCAGCGAACAGCTGGTCAATCAACCGACGCTGGCGGCCTTTCCCTGGTTCAGCTGGCATCACGCGCTGCTGGTGCCGAAAGGGCACGCGCTGGAACATGAACCGCAGCTCTCTCTCGCCACGCTGAGCCGCTACCCGCTGATTACCTACCGGCAGGGCATTACCGGGCGCTCACGCGTGGATCGTGCGTTTCAGGCGGCAGGGCTGAAACCTGATATTGTGCTCAGCGCCCAGGACTCGGACGTAGTGAAAACCTACGTTGAGCTGGGGCTGGGCGTCGGGATTCTGGCGGATCAGGCATGTCAGCTGGAAGCAGAAGCTACGCTGACGCGCCTCGATGCGCGCCATCTGTTCGATGCCAGCACCGTCTGGCTTGCGCTAAAGCGCGGGCAGCTACAGCGCAACTATGTCTGGCAGTTCCTGGAACTGTGTAATGCTAACCTGTCGCTGGAGGAGATTAAGCGCCAGGCGCTTAGCCTTCAGGAAGAGGACGATCCGGTTATCGACTTTCAAATCTGAAGGTGAGCGGCGATTGCACTCTGCCGCCGTAGCCAGTAATGTCGATTTTTTTCACCTCAGGATGGTTATCCATGCATGTTCGTCCCATGACGCCAGCGGATCTTGCCGCCTGTGCTGCGCTAACGCAGGAAGTAAAGTGGCCACATCGCCTTGCCGACTGGCAAATGATGCTGGCGCTGGGTGAGGGGCTGGTGGCAGAACATCAGGGCCGTATCGTCGGCAGCACGCTTTACTGGCGCTGGGGGACACAGCGCGCCACGCTTGGCCTGATTATTGTGGCGGGTGCGATGCGCGGTCAGGGGATCGGCAGCGTACTGCTGGAGCAGGCGTTACAGCAACTGCCAGGCATGACCCTGCATTTGCACGCTACTGCCGCAGGCGCGCCGCTCTATCGTCGCTTCGGTTTTGCTGGCAAAGATGAGGTTGTTCAGTATCAAACGCCCCGGTTGAGCGTGCTGCCACCGGTAACAGGAACAATGCAGGCGGCAACCCACGACGATCTGCCCGCGCTGGCACAGCTGGATTACCGCGCTAACGGTTTTCAGCGCCTTCCATTGTTACAACGGCTGTTGGCTGACGGGGCCAGTATTATTCTGACGCGTCAGCAAGGCATACCTTCCGGTTTCGCCGTTACCCGGCGTTTTGGTCATGGTTTCAATATCGGGCCGGTCATTGCGCCGGATGCGGCAACGGCGCAGCAGCTGATTGCCCAGGCGATGCAGCCGCTGACGGGCGAGTTTGTACGTATCGACAGCCGCCGCCGGTGTAATCTGGGGGCGTGGCTGGTAGGTTTTGGCCTGGAGGCGGTAGATACGCCGCTGCGTATGGTACGCGGCGAAGAGTGGCAGCCGCAGGAGATGACGGCCTGGAGCCTGATGAGTCAGGCAATGGGCTGATTGCTGGGGTCAGCTATGCTTAAAGTCTGTGTAATCTGAGAGGGAAGAGACAGACGATGGCAATGAAGACCAGCGATTTTTTCGTGGAGCGGCTAAAAGCCTGGGGCGTAACCCGTATTTATGGCTATCCTGGTGATGGCATTAACGGCGTGCTGGGCGCCATTCAGCGCGCCAACAAAGCGGGTGCCGGTATTGAATTTATTCAGGTGCGCCATGAAGAGATGGCGGCATTTATGGCGGTGGGCCATGCCAAATTTACCGGCGAACTGGGCGTTTGCCTCTCTACCGGCGGTCCCGGCGCGACCCATCTGTTAACCGGCCTGTATGATGCCAAACTCGATCATGCTCCGGTGCTGGCGATTTCCGGCCAGGCGGAGACCACTTCTCGTGCATCCAGCTATCAGCAGGAGCTGAACCTCGATCGCGTCTTTTCTGACGTGGCAAATTTTGTGCAGGAGGCGGCGGCTCCGGCACAGGTGCGTCATCTGGTCGATCGTGGCGTACGTATCGCAAAAGCGCAAAATGGCGTGGCGGTGCTGATTCTGCCGAAAGATTTGCAGGATGAACCCTGGCAGGCACCGCCGCATCTGCACGGCTTTACCCATTCCGGTCCCGGCTATCAGCGTCCAAAAGTGGTGCCTTATCATGAAGATCTGCTGCGTGCCGCTGAGGTTCTGAACGCGGGAAAAAAGGTGGCGATCCTGATCGGTTCCGGCGCACGCGGCGCGGCGGTAGAAGTGGTACAGGCGGCGAATCTGTTGGGTGCTGGCGTGGCGAAAGCGCTGCTGGGCAAGGATGTGCTGCCGGATGACGCGCCCTTTGTTACCGGTGCTATTGGTCTTTTGGGGACGAAACCCTCATCGGAAATGATGAAACATTGCGATACGTTGCTGATGGTTGGCAGTGGCTTCCCCTGGACAGAATTTCTGCCAGAGGAAGGGCAGGCGCAGGCGGTACAGATCGATATCGATCCGGCGATGCTGGGGTTGCGCTATCCCTGCGAAGTAAACCTGCACGGTGATGCGGCAGAGACGTTGCGTGCGCTGCTGCCGCTACTGAAACATAAGGCGGATCGTCACTGGCAGGAGGATATTGCCCGCCAGGTTCAGGAGTGGTGGCAGGTAATGGAAGAGCGGGCGATGGCACCAGCGAATCCCGTCAACCCGCAGCGGGTAGTGTGGGAAATGTCCCCGCTGTTGCCGGAAAATACCATTGTGACCTCCGATTCTGGCTCCTGCGCCAACTGGTTTGCCCGCGATTACCGGGTGAAGCAGGGGCAGCGTGCCACGCTTTCTGGCGGCCTCGCCTGTATGGGCGCGGCGGTGCCTTATGCTATCGCGGCAAAATTTGCCTTTCCGCACCAGCCGGTAGTGGCGCTGGTCGGTGATGGCGCAATGCAGATGAATAACCTCGCTGAATTGATTACCATACAGAAATACTGGCAGGGCTGGGGCGACGGACGCCTTATTGTCTGTGTTTTCAACAACCAGGATTTAAACCAGGTGACCTGGGAACAGCGTGTGATGGAAGGTAATCCGCGCTTTGAAGCCAGCCAGGATATTCCCAATGTTCATTATGCTGCCTTTGCCGAGATGTTGGGCCTGAAAGGCATCTATGTGGATGACCCGGAAAAGCTCAGTGCAGCATGGCTGGAAGCGCTGAACAGCGATCGTCCGGTGGTGCTGGAATAAAAACCGATCCGGAAGTGGCACCTTTGCCGCCGCATATCACCTTTAAGCAGGCAAAAGCCTTTATGGCATCGATGATAAAAGGCGATCGTGGTGCGGCGCAGGTGATCGGCGATACCGCCAGCCAGTTGCTCAATGAAGTGCTGCCGGGGAAAAAGAAGTAAGGCTGACGCATTAATGCTATCTGCCTGACGGCGATAGCAATTGACGTCGATGTCGTCCGGCCGCCGTGCGCGGTCGGGCTGTGACGCAGCAGAGGTTAAAGCGTGCTTAAAGAGGATAATACAATGCAGGCCACAAATAGCCCCGTCTGGTTAATTACCGGCTGTTCGACCGGCTTCGGTCGTGAGCTGGCGGAACAGACGATAAAACGCGGTTTTAACGTGGTAGTGACCGCGCGTGATGTGCAGAAAGTTGCCGATCTGGTGCAGGGCAATGAGCAGCGGGCTCTGGCATTAGCGCTGGATGTGACCGACAGCGCCAGTATTGATAAGGCGGTTAGCGCCCGCGCTGGAAAAATTCGGCACTATTGATGTGCTGGTGAACAACGCTGGTTATGGTTATCAGGCCTCAATCGAAGAAGGCGTGGAAGCGGAAATTCGCGCTCAGTTTGATGCTAACGTATTCGGCCTGTTCGCGATGACGCGTGCGGTGCTGCCGGTAATGCGTAAGGCGCGTCGTGGCCACGTTATTAATATTACCTCGGTAGCGGGCCTGATGGGCTTCCCCGGTTCCGGTTACTACGCCGCCAGTAAACATGCGGTGGAAGGTTGGTCTGACGCGCTGGCAACGGAAGGCGCGCCGCTCGGCATCAAGGTTACCTGCGTTGAGCCGGGCCCGTTCCGTACCGACTGGGCCGGACGCTCGTTGCATCAGACAGAAAACCGTATCGAAGATTACGCAGAAACTGCCGGGGCGCGCATGAAAAATACCGCCAACTACAGCGGCAAACAGCCGGGCGATCCGGCACGAGCCGCCGCCGCGATGATTGCGCTGGCAGAAAACGACAATCCGCCGCGCCATCTGGTGATGGGGGCCTTTGGTTATGAGGCGGTCACCACTAAGCTGCGTGAACGTCTGGCGCAGATCGAAGCCTGGAAAGAGACAACGCTGGGCACCGATTTTCCGGCAGAATAATGATAAAAGCCGGTTGGTCTGCTTTTAAAGGCCAACCGGCCTTATGGAATATCGCGACACGTGCAGCCACGGTTAAACGGTATCAGTTACGATGCGGACTATTTTTTAATTGACTGTTCTGACCACGAGTTGTTTATGATTAATACCCGGCTCTTTTCCCAAAGTAACCTGTAATTTCTTAGGATGTTTTTTTAGCAGGGTAGAGAGGTTTTTAGCGCCATAGTTTTTAGTTTTAAATGCAGGGATCGCCTGTTTTAGCATGTTGCCTATTTCACTCACCGTTGCCCATTTTTTATCTTTCTGATTATTGATAAAATTTGCAATCATTTTTATAAGTTGTTCTTCGGGCGATGACGCAGATTTAGGGTTGGTTTTTATTTTTTCTTTCGACTGCGCCTCCTTTTCTTTAAAAATATCAGTAATGATAAATTGATTGCAGGCTTTCTGGAAAGGCGCAGGCGTTCGGTCGTTACCGAAACCGATTACCGTCAGGGCTGACTCCCGAAGCCTGATTGCCAGCCCGGTAAAATCACTGTCGCTTGAGATCAGGCAATAGCCATCTAAATCGTTGTTGTATAATAAATCCATTGCATCAATGATCAGGGCGCTATCGGTAGCGTTTTTACCTTTAGTATAGGCAAACTGCTGTACTGGCTTAATGGCATTGTCCTGCAACATTTTTTTCCAGCTGGCGCTTTGCGGCGAGGTGAAATCACCATAGATGCGCTTAATTATGGCATTACCCATAGAGGAAATTTTATTTAAAATATTTTCAATTGTCGCAGGCTGTGCATTATCGCCATCAATGAGTACGGCGAATTTTTTTATTTTATTATTCATGTGTAAATCCTTTTAGATTAACCCCAAAAAAATAAATGTCTGGATAATAATTTATTTATTGTTAATTCAGCCTGAATTATCTTCCTGTCACTTTCGGCTGATAGTTCTGTATCCGGTAGCTATATCATAACCGGTGCTTGTGATAAACGGCGAAATAAGGAAAGTAGTGGTGAAATCGCAGGGATAGGCGTTAACAGCGATAGCTGCCCGGAGCGGGCAGTTAAGCTATTCGACAGGATGATAATATATGAAGCGTTGAGGCGGGGAACGGTTATCCAGCCAGCCTTTTATCCAGCATTCGCGCAATTTTATCCGGCGGCACCGCCTGGCTGAACAGATAACCCTGTAGCTGATTGCAGCCAGCCTCTTTTAACGCCGTCATCTGCCCGTTGGTTTCCACACCCTCGGCTGTTACCGTCAGGCCCATTGCATGGCCCAGGCGTACCACCGACTCAATAATGGCCGCCGAGTTTTCCGCAACGCCCAGCGATTGGGTAAAGGAACGATCTATTTTAATCTTATCCACCGGAAAGTGGCTCAGATAGTTCAGGCTGGAGTAACCGGTACCGAAATCATCCAGCGCAATACGGAATCCCGCTTCACGCAGGGCAATAATGATAGTACGCGCTTCACGCTCATCTTCTATCAGCACGCCTTCGGTAATTTCCAGCTCAATATTGCGTGGATTAGCACCTTCCGACTGAACAATATCCTGAAAACGCTGAACAAATCCGGCAGCGCGAAACTGTAAAGGTGAAACGTTCACCGCAATGGTTAGCGTCGGCCAGCGTAGCGAAACGTGACACGCTTCGCGCAGTACCCATTCCCCGATCTGTAAAATCAGTCCGGTTTCTTCAGCAATGGGGATAAATTCAGAAGGCGGAATCGCGCCGCGCTGGGTATGATGCCAGCGTAAAAGCGCTTCAAAGCCCACTATCTGATTGCCGGAGATATCCATCAACGGCTGATACCATACCTCCAGCCCCTGATGCTGTTGCAGCGCGCTGCGCAGATCGGCGGCAATCTGCTGTCGCGTCTGCACCGATTCGTCCATTGCGCGGGCAAAGAGGCGATACTGACCGCGCCCGTCATTTTTTGCCTCATACAGCGCTATATCCGCTTTGCGCATCAGCTCCTGACGCTCGGTTCCATCCTGCGGGGCCAGCGCTGCGCCGATGCTGACACCAACCCAGGCTTCGCTACCAAGCAGCGTGTAGGGCAGGCTCAGCGTGGTAATAATCTGCTGACAAAGCGTGTCTACAATTTCCAGCTGCTGAACCTCTTCTATCACAATAACGAACTCATCGCCGCCAATCCGGCCTACGGTATCGGATTCGCGCAACAGTGCAGAGAGGCGATGCGCCACTTCGATAATCAAATCGTCACCGGCATGGTGACCATAGGTATCATTGATATTCTTAAAACGATCGAGATCGAGCAGCAGCAGCGCCGTCTGACTGTGACTGCGCGTTGCGCGCGCCAGCGCCTGGGTCAGACGTTCATCAATTAACGCACGGTTGGCGAGGCCGGTCAGTACATCGTGAAAGGCCAGATGCTGTGCCTGCGCTTCGCTGGCTCCCAGCCGCAGCATTGACTGTGCCAGTCGTAGCCGTAGCCGCCAGAGGCGCAGCACCATGCCTGCACAGACCAGCGTAGTGACTAAGAGTACCGCCGCCATCAGCGGAATTAGCAGTTTAAGCATCTGGAGGCCGGGACGTTCAGGAAGCCAGGCAAAGTAGCCCGCTGACACGCCAGGACGTGACATCAGCTGAAAGCGTGCCTGTCCGGGCGGCGCGGTTTTTTCGCCAATATAGTGCAGGTGATTAATCAGGCTGCGCTGTGCCAGCGCATTCAGAAAGCCATCGTCAAGATATTTGATACTGATGAGACGATAGCCGCTTTGCGCATCCTCGCTGCCGATGGCGCCGATCGCCATTAGCGCAGCGCGGCGATCGATACGGGCAAAATCGACATTATCCTCTATTATGCCACTGCCGTGCGGCTGCGGCTGACGCAGCAGCCAGGGCGCAATCGCATCTTCAAACGATCGCCAGCGGCGGTTATCGATGCGCTGGCCGTTCTGCCAGCCAATCAGCACCTCATCCTGTGGGTTGAGGATAAAAATATCCTGATGACCGAACATCTGATACAGCCAGCGGCCTACGTTTTCATCCAGCCAGCGCATATCGAGCTGCGGCTGCTGTAAAAGCTGGCTGAAAGGTGGCCAGTTAGTCAGGCTGTGTAGCTGGCGCTGATGCTCTGTCATGCTTTGCGCAAATGCGGTTTTGATGATGTTTTCCTGCTGAATCACCGCCTCGTGATTACTGTGTTTCGCGGCCCAAAAAACGCTGAAGCTGGCGGTACACCAGATAATCGTCAGCACCAGCGCTAAGGGAAAGAAAACTTCCCGAATAAATTCGCGGCGGAAACTCTCCGGAAGTTGATCTTTATTGAACATTCATCCACCCGCTTTCCGATCCTGATGCCCTAATTGTGACAGATAAAAAATAATTTGCGCCCCACAGATACAGGCGTGGCGGCAACCAGGGGGACAAAGAGTAAAAATGCAGCTGGCGTCCCGATTGATGAGTTTTTCTGATTTTTCTGCCGCGTTGCTTAGGTTTTCATCCGGCTGCCATTAGCGCGTCACCGCATTGTCATTCTGTGACGGTAAAGTGACTGTCAGCGCGGTTCCTGTACGGGATTACTGGTACAAATGAATTCTGTCAGCTATTCTGAATATACCTCAACCTGCTTTAGCCAAAATTTACTGGAGCAGGGTAGCGATACCGCCTGTGAACGTCTGCTGGCGGTGCTACGTCCGGCCAGCCAGGAAGTGGCTGCCGCACTGGCCTGCCGGGAAGGCGAACAGGTCATCCATCTGCGCACGCTGCGTTGGCGAGAAGATGTTCCGGTCTGCATAACCCATCATTTTCTGCCACAGCTTGCCTGGTGGTCACAGCTTCAGCACTATCGCAGTGGATCGCTGCACGATTTTTTACAACAGCGCCAACAGCCGCTTAGCCTGGCGCAAATCCGCATCAGTATGCGCCGCGCACAGGCGAAAGCGTGTCAGCTATTGGTTGTGCCGCTTCAGGCATCGCTGCTCTGTATCCGTACGCTAAGTCGAACCGCAGACGGGCAGCTGGGCGAATATACCGTCAGCCTGACGCGCGGCGACATGACAGAATTAATGCTTGAGCATCAAGCGAAGAATAATGGAGAAGAACAATGAGTTTACTGGCGAGCCTTAACCGCCCCGTAGTGGAGACGCAGCCTGTACTGCGTCGAATTTTAAAAGCGATGAATGAGCCAGGCGTAGCGGTGATGCTGCCCTGTGATGAAGCATGGGAAGGGTTGTCACCTGCGGCTACCGCACTGCTCTCTACCCTGAACGAAGCGGAAGCACCGCTGTGGCTGGATGAGAAACTGAATACGCCTGCGCTGCGTGCCTGCCTGTTGCAGGCCCACGCCGCACCGCTGACTGATAAACTGCCCGCTGCGCTGGCGCTGCTGCACAGCGACAGCGATCCCAGCCTGGCAACTATTTGCGCGCCCGGCGCGACGGTGATCCTGGAGGTGCCCGCGCTGAATGGCGGCCTGACTTTGCGCCTGCGTGGTCCTGGTATTCAGGAGCGTCGTGCTATTGCGCCGCAGCTGCCGCCGCAAACGCTCGCATTTTTGCGTGAATGGCCGATGGACGGGCAGGGCATTAATCTGATGCTTACCTGTGGTGAAATGCTGATGGTGCTGCCGCGTACCGCTCAGATTGAGGTGTGCTGACTGCCGCAGGGTTTGCCGGTGTCGTACTGACGCTGAGCAGAGTAATCACGCTGTCAGGCTGGATTGACGTCAGCTTGCGTTCAGGCAAGAAAAGGGGAGACAGAAAAGAAAAGGTTGGCCCTGCTACAGAGGACCAACCGGGCTTTTGCCGCAGGCGCTAAAACAGATAGTTGAGATTAAACATACCGGAGGTCTGCCTGTAGCTGTGCGTACCGAGGGTACGGGCGATATCCAGTCCGCCGACAAATTTCCGACTCAGCCGGATTTCGCCGCCCACCTTCATTTCCGCCAGGTCTCTTCCTCCCTGCAACCAGTTTTTGCCGCCGTCCATCTGCACGGCAAAATTTTCCGTATTATGGATCCAGCTGGCCTGTACATAGGGCGATAAATACTGACCGGTAACGGCGAGGCGTGCACCCAGATGCGAGGTCAGGATGGTGTTTCCCTGCTGCTGGATAACGGTCCCTTGAGCATTGGTAAAGGCGTTGGCGTGGAAGCCCTGATAGATAAGCTGGGCGTTAGGTGTCAGCGTTACTGCCCCGGCGCTAAAGTGATAACCGCCTTCTACCGAGGCGAGAAAGCCTTTAGCCTTATATTTTTCATTGTCTAAATCGTCGCCTTTTACCGAGTCAGTAAACCAGCCGTGCTGTAGCCACGTATCAACATACGCCCCGCCTGGTGCATCCGCATCGCTTGCCCAGCTGGCATACAGACCGAGGCTGTAGCCGTTAATTTGCCCGCGGGCGCCGTAGCCGCTCAGCGTTGAGCGGGTGCTATTTTTATGGTTGCCATAGCTGACGAAAGTGCCAAGTGTCAGCGCATGCTGGTTTGCGCCGTACAGGGACAGCAGATCGCTGCCAAGCTGGGCCGTATAGGTAGTGCCGCGCGTGGAGAGCTGCCCGCTGTCGTCCTGTCCTTTGCTGTGGCTTCTGATCTGGCGCAGCCACAGCGCCGAATAGCTGTGCTTGCCCGTAGCTGGATCGATGCGCTTCTGTTGAGCGGCGCGGTCAGCATAGCGTAACGAAAACATGCTGTTCATCGCCGCCCGGTTGGCAATATAGCTGCCGCTCTCAGGATGATATACCCTCGTTGGCGTTGGCGTTGGCGTTGGCGTTGGCGTTGGCTGCGGCGTTACGTCCGGAGCAACGGGTGTTACGTTCGAAACTGGCGGTGTTTCCGGGGAGAGAGGCTGATACTGGCTGGTTAAATACCAGCTATTTTCCTTCGGGCGTAAAAAGTATTCATACAGCCCGGCGGTTACGCGCCCCTGCTGTTTAAATTCGGCGGAGGAGGCCCCTTCGACGCGGATCAGCTCAATGCCGTTTTGCGTCAGCGCCCCGGTGCCGTTAGCGTTATTGATGCGGACATAGGTTTTACCGGCGGCATCGCCTTTAATCAGCAGCTTATCCGTAGGCGAGCTGTCGTCGCCCAGCCGGGTATTCATCACGATCAGTGCATCATCGCCGCGATAGTTCCCGTCAACCGTTAGCGTCTGAAAACGCTGCTGCCGATCGTCGAAAGAGAGGGTCGCGCCGTTCAGACTAAGGTTGCTGATATGACTGTCGCCGCTCATATTCCACCTGCTGGTCGCGCCGGATAAGTGCAGATTTATCACGCCGCCGTTCAGCGTATCGGTAATGCCGGTCAGGGATGCGCTATATGCCGGATCGTTGGCGATATTTATTGTGCCGCCATCGGCAACCATTTTGCCCGTGATTGCCAGGCTGGATGCGTTAATTGTCGTTTCACCGCTGGAATAAATGGCATAGACGCGGTTAAAGTTGTCAACGCCGTTACCGGCAGCCTGGTTGTTGTTTTCCAGCACCACCTCGCCATTGATATTTACCTTACCGGTGTTATAGATATGGTAAACAGAGTCCCTGGTATCGTTACTGCTTCTCCCGTACGAGGCGGCAGAGCGCATACCCGCCAGTTCTATTGTTCCTGTATTGTACAGGCCGCAATAATTATCATTGCCGCGCTGATTGGTGCTCGAAACAGTATAGTTTCCATGGATTTTAATTATTCCGCCTTTATTACTAATACCAATAAAGTTATCAACGTGAGCATTATCCATATCCGCCGCCAGCGATGAGCTAATATTTAGCGCCCCGGCAATATCAATATTACCTCCGCCTCCGTTAGATTTACTCTGGTTATCAATACCCGAAAAGCTCGTTGTGCCAGCAACGCCCGACGTAACATGGCGCTGAATAGTAATATCTTTTTTCGCCGCCATAAAACCATACTGGTTGCTGATGCCGCTGCTTTCAAAAGTGTTGTGTAACGTCAGTCGTCCATTTAACGTCAGATTGTTATAGTCAAAAATAGCGATGCCGCTGTTGTTGCGGTCGGGATTCTTGCGCGAGTTAATAATGGTCAGGTCGTTTAAAATCTCCAGCGTCCCGGGCGCATCCCAGCGGGTAACGGCCAGGGCGGCAGGCGCGTTGAGCGCTTTACCATTATCGTTAATGGTTAGCGTATTTTCTGAGTTAAGTCTGACGGTATTGCTGTTAACCGCAACGCTCAAGTTACTAATATTATCAACCAGCGTTACATTGTAATCCTTATTGGTTAGTGAAGGGGGGCTAACATTTTCCACTTCTTCGAGGCTAACGATATCCTTCCAGTTGCTTAAATCCGGGCTGGATAAATCGTAATTAAGCTCATCAACTTGAACTATAGTGATTGATAAGGCTGTCTGAGGAATAAAAAAGGCGGTACCTAAGGCTAACGCGGTGATCCTGGCTAACGAGTTAAGTCTGAACGCAATGGGCGTGGTCATCATAATCAAACAATCCCTTTTTATAATTAACTTCCTGTTTATTTGGTCAATAAGTTATTTATTGATAGTAAATAACTCAGAAAAAATAACCGGAAATTAACTTTTAGTCAAAAGCAGAATTGTAATGAAAATGTGAAAACATATTGTTATGGTCTATTGGTATTTACTTATCGATCGTTGCAATCGATCTTTAAGAATAATTTGTTGACTTAAATCACATAATTCAATCAATAATTAATTGAGTATCAATAATTTAATAACTTTTGATTAAAATTTAAAAATTAATTAATCGCTTCGATAGGATAAACTTTTAATAATGACCAGAGATTAAATAAATTCATGATAAGCACTGAGTGTCGGTTAAAAATCGCTCGAAGAAATCTCACGGTGGCAGGCCTGAGGTGCACGTTTGGACACCATTGGTATCCCCAGGTAAATCCGCTACCAGAAGGTGTCAGCGCAGCTAGTAAATTGACTTAAATCAGAAAATTCAATAATCCCGGCAGAGAGTTTCCCTTAAATAACCTTTTCGTGCTATATTTGTCCCATATAACGCTATTTTTCCATTTAACGAGGCACTCAGACAGGTCATTTTTTTACTGACACAGTGAAAAATTATGCTGACAGATAGTAAGCCATTTTCTCCCTACTTCCCCGGTATCGTTCTGGTTGCACCGATCGCTATCTACGAAACTCACTGGTGCAGCGAGCTGTAGCTTCTTTTAGCTTTCGTTAGCCGCTGTGTGCCCGTTTTCGCCACAACATTCCTGTTGCATACCGCGCCTCAGAACAGGCTGACATTGTCATTTTCATTTTTCTGCTTTCCACCATGCTGAATCCCGATAAAACAGCATATGGCAGGCTATTGTTTGTAATTATGACGTCTTGAGGGAATAAAGATGAAATATTGGTTATTTTTACTGTTTTCCATTATTGCGGAAGTAACGGGTACGCTGTCGATGAAGTATGCCAGCATGAACGGCGGGCAGCTGGGCCATCTGGTTATGTATTTAATGGTTACGCTTTCCTATATTGCGTTGTCGCTGGCGGTAAAACGTATCGCGCTCGGCGTGGCCTATGCGCTGTGGGAAGGCGTCGGCGTACTGCTGATTACGTTGTTTAGCGTAATGTTGTTCGCTGAGCCGCTGCCGCTGATGAAGGCGGGCGGTCTGCTGGTGCTGATTGCTGGCATCGTGCTGCTCAACGGCGGCACCGAAAAAGTCAGCCGTAAAGCAGTAAAAAAAGGAGGCCAGCATGCAACCGCTTAATATATGGCATATCGCATTTTTAATTCTGGCGGTAGTGCTGGAGATAGCCGCTAATATTTTCCTGAAATATTCCGATGGCTTTCGTAAAAAGCTGCCGGGAGTGCTGTCGCTGCTGTTGGTCATGGGGGCGTTCAGCGCGCTGGGGCAGGCGGTAAAAGGTATCGATCTGGCGGTAGCCTATGCGCTGTGGGGCGGCTTTGGAGTGATCGCCACGCTGGGAGCTGGGTGGGCGCTGTTTGGACAACGTCTGCGCCCGCGCGGCTGGGCAGGATTGACGTTGCTGCTGATCGGGATGGTTATGATTAAGCTGGCCTGATATTACCGTTTGAGCCGGTGTGATGGGGCCGCCAGTATGGGGAAAGCACGGCGACGTTCCCATCGCCGCTTGATAGCAACAGCAAAAAGGCACCTGCGGGTGCCTTATTTACTGGATTAGCGAAACGGTGGCTCGTTAAAGGTACGTAATTTCCGCGAGTGCAGTTTATCGCCTTCGGCGCGCAACAGCTCTACCGCCCGAATACCGATTTGCAGGTGTTCAGAAATCGCACCTTCGTAAAAGCGATTTGCCTGGCCCGGTAGCTTAATTTCGCCATGCAACGGTTTGTCGGAGACGCAAAGCATAGTGCCGTAGGGCACGCGAAAGCGGTAGCCCTGAGCGGCGATGGTGGCGCTTTCCATATCTACCGCTACCGCACGGCTGAGGTTAAACCGCAGTGCCGAAGCAGAGTAGCGTAGCTCCCAGTTGCGGTCGTCGGTGGTCACTACCGTACCGGTACGCAGCCGCATTTTGACCTCCTCGCCCGGCATGCCGCTAATTTCTCTGGTGGCGTCATACAGCGCCCGCTGTACTTCAGCGATGCTTGGAATCGGGATATCGGGCGGCAATACCGCATCCAGCACATGATCGTCGCGCAGATAGGCATGCGCCAGCACATAGTCGCCGATCTGCTGGCTTTCACGCAGGCCGCCGCAGTGGCCAATCATCAGCCAGGCATGGGGGCGCAGTACTGCCAGATGATCGCAAATGGTTTTCGCATTAGATGGTCCGACACCGATATTCACCAGCGTGATGCCACGTTGGTTAGGAGAGATGAGATGCCAGGCAGGCATCTGGTGCTTTTTCCACGCCAGATCGGAAAGGGCGGCTTCGGCATTCTCCGTGTCTTTGGTAATCAGCACGCCACCGGCGCAGGAGAGAGCGGTATAAGGGCTGTTCTCATCGGCAATCTGCTCACAGGCCCAGCGCACAAACTCATCAACATAGCGCGTATAGTTAGTGAACAGGATAAACGGCTGAAAATGCTCCGGCGGTGTGCCGGTATAGTGCCGCAGGCGTGCCAGCGAAAAATCGGTGCGCAGCGCGTCAAAGTGGCTCAATGGAAAAATGCTGGTGGTATTAAAAATACCGTCTGCTGTTTCATCACCGATATTCGCCAGATCGGTAGTCGGGAAATGCTTCGCCAGCGCACTGCTCATGGTGCGATCCAGTTCCAGATCGGAACCATCAATGACGTAGGGGAAGGGGATTTCCTGACGTGACGGACCAACCGTAATAATCACATCGTAGTCGCGCTCAATAACCGCCAGCTGCTCGCGCAGGTAGTGGCGCAGCAGCTCCGGTCGCGTAATCGTAGTGGCGAAGCTTCCGGCATGGCTGAAACGCCCCCACGCGCGGCTACGGTTTTTCTGCGGTGAGGTGCCATCCCAGCTGATGCGCAGTTCAGGATAGACAAACAGGCCGTCTGCACGCGCCTGCGCATCGGGCAACTCTCCCTGCTCAATAAAAGCTTTAATCGCATCGCGCAGTGCGTTAACCGCCTGATAGTAAAGCGCGTCCAGCTGCTCCAGCGCCTGGGCGGTATTCAATCCTTCAACGGGTTGGTTGTTCATTATCCCCTCTCCTGAAATTATCGGCTTTGGCTGGAATATAGCGCAGAATCAACGCGTCAGGACGGCTCAGGCGGGCAAAGTTGTGTCTGAACGTAAGCGGAGAGGTAAGCGGCAGGCTCAGGCTGCCGCACAGGATCGGCGCGGCGCTAGTGAATCATATGGCTATGCGCAGGTGCGCCGGTTTGTAACAGCACCACCAGCTGAGAGAGCGGGCTGCTAAGAACAAACTGGTGACAGCCGGTGGTGGACATCAGCTGCGACATTGCGACCGCCAGACTGGCCAGCGCGGTTTCCGGCGGCATATTTTGCTGTTGTAACAGCTCCAGCAGTTCCTGAACGGTATCCTGGCTGGCGGTGGCGACTAACGGTTGCGGTTGTGAGGGTGAAGTTTCATCGCATGGTTTCATACGCGGCGCTCCTGACAGACAAATTCCTGATATACCTGAGCGCTATATATTGGCGCTACCCCATTTTTCAAGAGTGGAAAATCGGGAATTTATCAAATTGTGTGATACCTCGCAGCCCGGCATCCTCGCCTGCCCAGCGCCTGTGGTTATTTTTATGGCGCACGTTGCGGCTACCCGCAGCGGGCGTTTTTAGCCTATTGTTATTTATTGCGTTGTGGCGCAAATGCTGCAACCGTAACAAAGCTTAAGGAGAACCAGGATGAGCGAAGCGATTACCATTGTGGCCACCATTATTGCGAAATCAGGTGAAGCCGATACCGTCGAGCAGGCGCTGCGTAATGCCGTACGTGATGTACATGGTGAGCCGGGCTGTGAGCAGTACACGCTGCATAAAGATCTCGATAAGCCGGGCCAGTTTGTCATGGTAGAACGCTGGGGTTCAGAAGCGCAGCTGCAACAGCACAGTGAAGCACCGGCATTTCTGCGTCTGGTAGAAGAAATTAAAGATCGAGCCGAACTACAGGTGACTAAGCTGAAAGTCCTGGCGGGTTAATTTGGCGCAGGCTGTTGGGTACTCTGCCGACAGCCTGTTTAATGGAGCCTGTCAGCAATCTTCAGCAGCCACCAGCAGGATAAAATATTTTCATTCGCTCTATTACGGGCAGGAGTATGACTGTCGGAAGAAATACTGATGTATTATTTCAGGGCGAATGTTTTATTAAAGTAAATAAATTGTGTTGAAAATTAACAACGGCAGGTCTATTAAATGCTCCGCCGTTGGGAATTGTCATCTTCAGGAACTATTCAGCTATTTATAGCTATCTTATTATCATTCACCTCATTATGAATGATGCGGGAGGTGTTGACTTAACCGCCTCATCAATAAGCAAGCTATACCGAATAATACAGTAATATACCACTTATTTTCCCGTAACGGCCTGTAATGGTGGTAGTTTTTTTAAAATAAAAATAACAATCCGAGAGCATATCTTTATCTTTTGCTGCTTTTTTTTATCCAATATTCAACTGAAGCGATCCAGCTATTCGCTTTATGCCTCCACAGAAGATATAAAAGCGCCCTGTTTATTCGCCTAATTGGATTGGACTATTAAATCAGGGAGAACCAATGCACGAATACTTATTATTTACGCTGGGAGTCGTGCCGCTCTTACTCATGGTCTTTTTAATTCTGAAAGTTAAACTGGCCATTCATTATTCTGTTTTGATCACGCTCGCCCTGACTTACGGGCTGACCTTCTTTTTCTGGCATACGCCAGTAACTACCCTGAACTCCGCTATCGCCTACGGTGCCCTTAAAGGGCTGTGGCCTATCGTCATCGTCATTCTGGGCGCGATTTTCAGCTACAACCTGATGCAGGCTACCCGTGCGATGGATATTCTGCGCGAGGTGCTGGCCAGTATCAGCGATGATAAACGTATTCAGGTACTGCTTATTTCCTGGTGTTTTGGGGGATTTCTGGAAGCGGCGGCGGGTTACGGTACTGCGGTAGCCATTCCTATCGGTATCCTTATTGCGCTCGGCTTTAACCCGATGAAGGCCGCTATCGCCTCGCTGGTAGCCAATACCGTACCGACTGCCTTTGGCGCAGTTGGTATCCCGGTATCCATTCTGGCTGAGCTGGTGAACCTGCCGGTGCATACGCTGGGCGGTACCGTTATTCTGCAACTGGCGCTGTTTAATATCCTGCTGCCGTTTGTGATCGTTTGCATTATCGGCGGTGGCCTGAAAGCGATACGCGGTGTGTTTGGTATCACACTGCTGTGCGGCGTGGCCTCGTTGATCCCGCAATATTTTGTCGCTATCTACCTGGGTGCTGAACTGCCTGCCTTTGCCGGTAGCCTGGTCAGCCTGATCGCCGTCGCGCTGGCGGGCCGTGCCCGTAACGGGAAAACCGATCCGGCCTGGCGTATTGATACGGTACAAAAAAATGAAACTACGCCGCGTTCCGCAGGCGTACTGCTTAAAACCTGCTCTATCTATATCTTTATTTTTCTCTTCGTACTGCTCTGCTCGCCGCTGTTTCCGGGCGTTAAGAGTGCCGTTTCACAGATCGCTTCCGTACTGCACTTCAACCTGGCGAACGGCACTACGTTGGCACTCAGAATTGAGTGGTTAGCAACGCCCGGCGTGCTGATTATTCTGGCGTCTGTTATCGGTGGCTTTATTCAGGGCGCTTCGGCGGGTGGCATGCTGCGCGTGTTCGTGAATACCCTGCTACAGCTTAAAAACTCGATTATCGCCATTATGGCGGTGGTGGCGTTAGCGACGGTGATGGATGTCAGCGGGCTTATTTCCACGCTGGCGCAGACGCTGGTTAACCTGACGGGCGGGGCCTACGTGTTTATTTCTCCGATTATCGGGGCATTAGGTACTTTTGTCACCGGTAGTGACACCAACTCCAACGTGCTGTTCGGGAAGCTGCAAACGATGGCGGCAGAAAAACTGCACATCGATCCAAACTGGCTGGCTGCCGCCAATACATCCGGGGCGACAGGTGGGAAAATGATTTCTCCACAGAGTATTGCTATCGCCGTTTCCGCAGCGCGTATGGAAGGGCAAGGCAGCACTATCATGGCGGGTACCATGAAGTATTGTGCCGCCTACATCATTATTCTTGGGCTGGAAATTGGCCTGTTTTATTACTGGTTCATGGCGTGATAGCTCTGCGACGTGGAGCGAAATAAATAACAAATGAAGCAATGGAGTTCTTATCGTGAACGTTAATTTTTTTGTTACCTGTATCGGTGACGCGCTGAAATCGCGCGTGGCCCGTGACACGGTATTGCTGCTGGAGCAACTGGGTTGCCAGGTAAATTTTCCTGAGAAACAGGGGTGTTGCGGTCAGCCCGCGATTAACAGCGGTTATATCAAAGAAGCCATACCGGGCATGAAGAACCTTATCGCTGCGCTGGAGGAGAATAACGATCCTATCGTTTCGCCAGCGGCTTCCTGTACTTACGCCATTAAAACGTATCCCAGCTACCTGACGGATGAACCCGAATGGGCACGCCGTGCAGAAAAAGTTGCGGCGCGAATTCAGGATCTCACCTCGTTTCTTGTCAATACGCTCGGTATCGTTGACGTTGGCGCTCGTCTGCCGGGCAAGGCGGTTTATCATCCCTCCTGTAGCCTGTTTCGTAAAATGGGCGTGCGGGAAGAGCCGCTGGCCCTACTGAGTCACGTTGAAGGGCTGGAGCTGATGCCATTCAAAGGGCAGGAGACCTGCTGTGGTTTTGGCGGCACCTTCTCAGTGAAAATGGCGGAAATCTCCGGTGAGATCGTTAAGGAAAAAAGCAGCCATTTGATGGAGGCGCAGCCTGACTATCTGATTGGTGCCGATGTCAGCTGTCTGTTGAATATTGGCGGACGCCTGCAGCGCGAAGGCCATCCGGTGAAAGTGATGCATATTGCCGAAGTCCTGATGAGCCGCTAAGGAGAATGTCATGTATTTAAAAACCAGTGATGAAGATTTTAAAATACGCATTCGCCAACAGATTGACGACCCGATCATGCGTAAAGCGGTGGCGAACGCGCAGGAGCGCATCGGCGCTAACCGTCAAAAAATGGTGGATGAGCTTGGCAACTGGGAACAGTGGCGCGAGCGCGCCATGCAGATCCGCGAGCATGTGCTGAGTAATCTGGACGCTTATCTCTGGCAGCTGTCAGAAAAAGTGACTGCCAATGGCGGACACGTCTATTTTGCCAAAACCAAAGAGGATGCCACGCGCTATATCCTGCAGGTGGCACAGGCAAAAAACGCTAAAAAAGTGGTGAAGTCCAAGTCGATGGTGACCGAAGAGATCGGTATGAACCATGTGCTACAGGATGCCGGTATCCAGGTGATAGAAACCGATCTGGGAGAATATATTCTCCAGCTGGACCAGGATCCGCCTTCACACGTCGTGGTGCCTGCGATCCATAAAGATCGCCACCAGATTCGTCGTGTGCTGAATGAGCAGTTGGGCTATGACGGGCCAGAAACGCCGGAAGCTATGACGCTGTTTATCCGTGAAAAAATCCGTCAGGACTTTCTCAACGCTGAAGTTGGCGTTACCGGCTGTAACTTCGCCGTCGCGGAAACCGGATCGGTATGTCTGGTTACCAACGAAGGTAACGCCCGCATGTGCACCACGCTGCCTAAAACGCATATTGCGGTGATGGGGATGGAGCGTATTGCGCCAACCTTTGAAGAAGTGGACGTGCTGATCACCATGCTGGCGCGCAGCGCGGTTGGTGCTCGTCTCACCGGCTACAATACCTGGCTGACCGGGCCGCGTGAAGCGGATAACGTTGACGGTCCGGAAGAGTTCCACCTGGTCATTGTCGATAACGGGCGTTCTGCCGTGCTCGGCTCGGAGTTTCGTGACGTGCTGCGCTGCATCCGCTGTGGCGCCTGTATGAATACCTGTCCGGCCTATCGCCATATTGGCGGTCACGGTTACGGTTCTATCTATCCCGGCCCTATCGGTGCCGTTATCTCGCCGCTGCTTGGCGGTTATGAAGACTTTAAAGATCTGCCTTATGCCTGCTCGCTCTGTACCGCCTGTGACAGCGTATGTCCGGTACAGATTCCGCTTTCTAAACTGATTCTGCGTCACCGCCGGGTGATGGCGGAGGCGGGCATTACGCCGAAAGCGGAACAGCGGGCGATTAAGATGTTTGCCTGGGCCAACAGCCATCCGAAGATGTGGAAGGTGGGGATGATTGCCGGTGCCCATGCGGCCAGCTGGTTTATCAAAGGCGGCAAGGCACCGCTGAACGTCGGCGCGATCCGTGACTGGCGCGAGGCGCGAGATTTGCCTGAAGCGGATGGTGAAAGCTTCCGTAGCTGGTTCAAAAAACATCAGGCGCAGGGGAAAAAGAATGGATAACCGTACTGATTTTTTAACAACGATTGCCGGGGCGCTGGGCCGCGAGCTGCGTACTGTTCCTGATGCACGTCCTGAGCCGCTTAATAACTTCGCTCAGACGCGGCTGACCGAGCTTAGCCAGCAGCAGCGCTGTGATGCGTTTATTGAATTCGCTTCTTCGGTAATGATGGCGTATTGCGAGCTGACCAGTGAACAGGATGCCCCGGAAGCGGCACTGCGTCTGTGTGACAAGTATGGTCATCAGCCGGTGGTGGTCAGCGGGGATGCGCGCTTAGCCGAACTTGGCATTACGGCTCGCCTGCAGGAAGCCTGTGAAGCGGTGATCTGGAACCCGGCGCAGGGTGAGCAGAATATCAGGCTGGCGGAGCAGGCCAAAGTCGGTGTGGTATACGCGGAATATGGCCTGACGGAATCCGGCGGCGTGGTGCTGTTTTCTGCGCCGGAGCGCGGGCGTTCCGTTAGCCTGCTGCCTGAAACCTCGGTTTTCGTTCTGCGTAAAAGCACGATCTTACCGCGCGTAGCACAGCTGGCGACGATACTTCATCAGAAAGCAGAGCAGGGCGAGCGTATGCCATCCTGCGTGAATATCATCGGCGGCCCCAGCTCCACGGCAGATATCGAGCTTATTAAGGTTGTTGGCGTTCACGGCCCGGTAAACGCCGCCTACCTGATTATTGAGGATTGCTGACGGGTAAACCTCGTGCTTTTTCACGTAAGATAAAGATGAAACGCCAGCGCTTAAGCTGGCGTTTCTGTTGTCATATTTCACTCCAACCTTCATTAAGTCACCCGGAGAGTTACTTTCCGTTCCCTTCAGCGCCGCCACGGAATTCGCCGTATTGACCGAGCACTGAGAAAACTTCGCCAGGACCCTGATTTCAGGCTGGGCGTCCCGTTACCGACAATACCTTTGAAAAGGTCGAACCTGAACCGGAGCGTCAGTCCCTTCATGACGGGTGTCGAATAGCGAAACCTGCGGATACGCGCCTAACGCGATGCGGGATTCTTTTCGACTGAAGCGATATTTGAGATACCAGAGGCGTGAACCGCCCGGATTGACGAGCAGATACAGATCATGAAAATCGGTCAGTTTAAAAGGATTATCAGAAGGCTTGATACTACGGATTTTCGCGTCGGACAGGGATATATGGAGTCATTCCATTATCGAACTGAAATGACCCCAAATCAGACCATTAATTTCGCCGGATGCGTAGGGAAAAACAGATACGTATCAGAAAAGATTTTCACGCTAACTTATTGAAACCTAACTGAATAAGGACTTATAAGCACGCCTGAAAACGGGAATTTGGCTCCTCTGACTGGACTCGAACCAGTGACATACGGATTAACAGTCCGCCGTTCTACCGACTGAACTACAGAGGAATCGGTTGATGGCGCGAATATTACGGATTTCTGCCGCCATGTCAAAACCCTTTTGCAGCGTGCCGTATCAACTGGAGAAAGCGTAAGCAGTTCGCCGGATTAATCAGCAGAAGCAGCCCGAAAACGTGGCTTTCTTAAGGTATTGTTGTGGTGGCCTGCGACAATAATTGGCGTATTATATGCTTGCGGCAAGGATGATTGAGCGTGACGACGGTGAAAAAACGAAGTTGTAATAAAGCGTTAAACCGTATCGGAAAGATTTTGCATAATCGCTGACCATTGCCCATCATCATTATTCTCACCTTCATTATTGTCATCGAGTCGATTTTGCAAACTTTACTCGTCAAACTCCGGCACGCCATCGAAGGCACGGCGTGGTATCCGAAACGGCGTTCCTACAAGGTGCTGTTCTGGCGTGAAATCACACCGCTGGCGGTGCCAATCTTTATCGAAAACCTTTGCGTGCTGTTGATGGGCGTGCTCAGTACTTTTCTGGTCAGCTGGCTGGGCAAAGAGGCGATGGCGGGCGTCGGTCTGGCCGACAGCTTCAATATGGTTGTAATCTCCTTTTTCGCCGCGGTCGATCTCGGTACTACGGTGGTGGTTGCCTTCAGCCTCGGTAAGCGTGACGGCGAGCGCGCGCGTGCCGCCGCGCGTCAGTCGCTGGGGCTAATGACCGTGCTTTCGTTGCTGCTGGTGGGGGTGATTGAATTCTATGGCCATGTCATCATTGATGTTATCGCCGGCAGCGCCAGCCCGGAGGTAAAAGAGCTGGCGCTCAGCTACCTGCAAACATCGGCCTGGAGCTATCCGGCGGCGGCTATTGCGCTGATCGGCAGCGGCGCGCTGCGTGGCGCGGGGAACACCAAAATCCCGATGCTGATTAACGGCGGTATGAACATCCTGAATATCATTATCAGCGGCGTGTTGATTTACGGCTGTTTCTCCTGGGAAGGGCTGGGTTTTATCGGTGCCGGGCTGGGGCTGACGATAACGCGTTATATCGGCGCGATTAGTGTCATTATTGTGTTAATGGTGGGATTTAATCCGGCGCTGCGTATTCCGCTGCGCAGCTACTTTAGCCGCTGGAACAGTAAAATATTGATGGAAGTGCTGGGCATCGGCGTTCCGGCCAGCATCGAGTCCGTGCTGTTTAACGGGGGTAAACTGCTGACGCAGGTATTTGTCGCCGGGATGGGCACCAGTGAAATCGCCGGTAACTTTATTGCTTTTTCAATCGCCTCGTTGATTAACCTGCCGGGCAACGCTCTGGGATCGGCTTCAACGATTATCGTCGGGACGCGCCTCGGTAAAAATCAGGTATCGCAGGCGACACTTCAGTTGAAACACATCTTCTGGTTGTCCACTTTGGGGCTCTGCGTGCTGGCTTTCCTTTCGGTGCCCTTTGCCGGGCTGCTGGCGCGTTTTTATACCCATGAGGCAGACGTTATAGAAGTGGTGAAAAAACTGGTCTGGCTGAATGCCGCCTGCATGCCGATCTGGGCTGCTTCATGGGTGCTGCCCGCCGGACTGAAGGGCGCACGCGATGCCCGTTATACCATGTATGTATCGATGCTGAGTATGTGGGGAGCGCGCGTAGTGGCAGGTTACGTGTTAGGCATCATGCTGGGGATGGGCGTGGTCGGCGTCTGGTTAGGCATGTTCCTCGACTGGATGGTGCGCGGCGTCTGCTTCTGGCAACGTTTGGCCAGCGGCAAGTGGCTAAAAAAATACTGGAAGTCTGCCGGGAAAAGTGTCGAAGCAGAGCAGGGTACATCGTCATAAATGAACAGGCGGCTCCCTGATTGCCTGCAAAATCGGCAGGGAGCCGCCTGTTTGGAAAGGATTACAGCGAAGAAAGCACATGACGCTGCGCTTTCCAGCGCGCTTCCACCTTCTCTGGCTCATGTAGCTTAAAGGTCACGCCAGTTGCGACTTCCGCGTAATCAGAGCGGTGCACCATAATATTGCCAATGTCGATTTCAAACACCGCCAGCTTCAGGTCGGTTTCATTTTCAGCAATCTGAATGGCGCGCCCACGCATCTCAATAATGCCTTTATCGTAGGCCAGCGCTACGGAAAGGCGGCCATCACGGCGTAAATTTTCGCTGGTATGCGAGTCAGGCCACAGCGCGACGCGCAGCGTCTGACGATCGACCGCAAATACTTCCCCCAGACTAAGCTGAGCAGCGTGCGGCCAGCCTTCGGCATCCACGGTAGAGAGTCGTACTGCTTCATTAACCGGCTGTGGCGTAATCTCGCCGCGCAGTCGATTAAATACCGCCTCCGGCAGCTCCACGATCGGTTCTGGACGGGTGTAAACCTCGCTTTGACTTTCCATGATGCCTCCATAACATTTTTTAAACATAGCGCTGAGTATAGACGCTGAGAGCGAGTGTGTTGTCAGCCGGTTTTCTGAATAACCCGCCGGACAAGTGAAACATGCCGTTTGCGCTTAGCCAGCGGTGTAGAAAGGAAAATGCTCTGGCAAGGGGGATATAAAGCGGCAAATCCGCTGTCTGGGCAGATGAACATCAATCTGAGCAGGTTACTTATCTGTGCTGCGGTTGAATTTTTCAACCGCTATGTTCCATTTTAAAATTGCAGTTTCCATTTTAATACGATGTTCAAATGAGCATCCGCGCCTGAACTACCTTTTTTCAGCTCATCTTTTTTAGATGTTATCCTTGTGGCTTACCTGCAATATCTATATTTAATTGATTGATGATTAATGGTTTTTTCTTGAAGTTGTTGCCTGATCGGTAAAAAACCCCTCACAGTTAGCCTGCAAACGTTACTGCCAATTTCCTTATATTTGATCTGTCTCGCAAAACGAATTAAATATTTCATTTATTTTGTTTGTGAAAAATAATTACCGTGATGAAGAAACCGCATACTTCCGTTATCACGTAGTACGTCATCCTGGCGGGATAATTTTTTTAACCGTTCGCTGACAGAACACAGGCAGACGCACAGATCATTGAATGTTTCGTACGGTGCGGCAGGCAAAGAATTGATGAAAGTAGAGCAGGGGTTCCCCCGGTTTAAACGCGACAGGCTCTTGAGAGTTGTCACTATTAGCAGTTGAGATCATGGAGAAAAGTATGGCTGGCATCGAAAAGTTGCAATATTTGGTTGGTGGGCAATGGCGCGACTCTAAAACCGAGCGCTATATGGATGTATACAACCCAAGCACCGGCGAAGTCATGGCAAAAGCGCCGTGCTGTACTGAAAAAGAAGTATTGGATGCTATCGAAGCCGCTAAAAATGCCTTTCCGGCATGGTCAAATACCCCGGCGATCAAGCGTGCGCAGATCATGTACCGTGTGCGTGAATTGCTGATGCAACATGAAGAACGTCTGACTGAACTGGTGGCGAAAGAAAACGGCAAGGCCTGGGGCGATGCGCATGGTGACGTTCTTAAAGCCAAAGAGGGAACCGAGCTGGCCTGTGCTATCCCAACGTTGATGGCGGGCGAAAACCTGATGGACGCTTCCGCTGGTATTGATACCAATCTTTATCGTGAACCGATTGGCGTATTTGCTGGCATCGTACCGTTTAACTTCCCGGCGATGATCCCGATGGGCTGGATGGCGCCGCTCTGTATCGCAGCAGGTAATACGCTGGTCATTAAAGCAGCCAGTATGACACCGATGACCTGTATGGAAATTACCAAACTTTATCAGGAAGCGGGCATACCGGATGGCGTTATTAACATCGTAACCTGCTCGCGTAATGAAGCCGATCTTCTGCTGACGCATCCTGATGTCAGCGGCGTCTCTTTCGTTGGTTCTACTTCGGTTGGCCTGCACGTTTACTCCAAAGCCGCTGCGCATGGTAAACGCGTACAGGCGCTGTGCGAGGCGAAAAACCACGCGCTGGTGCTGGACGATGCGCCCATTAACCGTACCGCTGCCGGGATTATTAACGCGGCCTTTGGCTGCGCGGGTGAACGCTGTATGGCGCTGCCGGTCGTTGTCGTACAGGATGAAATCGCCGATAAGCTGATTGCTGCCGTGGTGGAAAAAGCTAAGCAGCTGAAAATTGGCCCGGGCTATCTGCGCGATACCGATATGGGGCCGGTAATATCCAAAGATCATAAGCAGTCCGTGATTAACTGGATCAATAAAGGTATTAAGGAAGGCGCTAAAGTGGTGCTCGATGGCCGCAACATCAGCGTGGCAGGCTATGAGCAGGGTTTCTACGTTGGGCCAACGATCCTCGATCATGTTACGAAGGAGATGAGCGTCGGTACTGAGGAGATCTTCGGGCCGGTGCTGTGCTTTAAGCGTGTAAAATCGTTTGAAGAGGGGCTGCGCCTGATGAACGAAAACCCATTTGCTAACGGATCGGTCATTTTCACCCAAAGTGGCTACTATGCCCGTGAATTCCAGAAACGCACCCATGGCGGTATGGTTGGCATCAACGTAGGCATTCCGGTTCCGGTTGGCGTGTTCCCGTTCTCAGGCCATAAACAGTCGTTCTTTGGCGATCTGCACTGTCTTGGCAAAGATGGCGTGCGTTTCTACACCGAATCGAAATGCGTCACTTCACGCTGGTTTGATGAAGAGGAAGCCAAACGTGAAAAAGTCGATTCCTGGGACGGAACAATTTAAACTTCGCGCTAAATAAATGGTTACTCCGGATATTGCCGCAGCGGTATTCGGAGTTAACGCCAGCAAATGCTGTTCCGCATAAATCTTTCCTTTGCATTTACTTTAAACTCTGGCATCTCCTGAATCTCCTCCCCACAAAAAATTTTTCATGGTTTGAAAGGCAAGTCTGCTATATCAGAAGGGGCCTCAGCCGCAAAGCTTCTGTGAAAAATTCCGGATGTAGGGAGACGTGGCAGGGATCGAACTTTACCGTCAATGCTCCCCTTTACTGCCTCAGTTCGCCGGTCGATGTTGTGCCTCATCGTGAATTCCCGGTTGCTGATAACCGACATCCTTTAGAGTATCACTTGAATATTTCTCCAGTTGAGGCTGGATACATTCTGACGCAGCGCTACCCTAAGTTATTTTTAACCAGAAGGTGAACTATTATTTATACAGCGTTGTTGATTATAATTCAATGCAGGAATAGTGTTAGCTTACATAAAATTTCATCCTGTATTGTTAGATATTGTAATATTGACACTTTATTTCCTTTAAAGTAATTTTAATGAAGATCAGGTAATGGAGTTAGCGATAGCTTCATTATGTAATTTTACAGAGATTAATAAAAAATATCTTAAAATGATAAAGTAATAGTGCTCATGATATAAGGTTTTATAAGGAGGTATTTTGTACCTGGCAGGGATGATTATAACAGTTTTTTTATTGCTTTATTTGCAACCCATCTGGATTGTTAGCCTTTTGGGTATGTATGCTGTTCTCTATAAATTTTTTTTGCCAGCAAGGATAAAGAGAAATAAAGTTTGTTCCTGTTTGCAGTTCAGTTTAATGATTGCCTTTGTTGTCGTTTTTTGGGTTAAATATGGCTGGGGAGCAGGCGTTTTTTCTGTTGTTTGTATGATGTTTACTGAAATTATAATTTTTGATGACCAGAATAATGAAAAAGTTATTAATGAGTGCGTAGTGGCACAGCTTAACCCGCAGGATAAGAAAAGGTGGTATGGACTGGATTACATACAAATATCACAAACAGGGAAAAGTTGTTTTTCTGGAAATGAACGTGTTATGGTTGGGTCTGATATTAACTATGGCACTATACCAAATGTATTAGAATGCGAAGGCGAAAGAGAAATAAATTACGAAGAATGGGCCTTTTCTTTTATCGTTAAGATAGTATGTTCAATTCCCGGAGGAGAATATATTTGTCCTCCAGAAGCGATAAAAAAAACTTATGCCGATCATGCTCAGTGTCTACTGATAGCCTACGGAAGGAAAAATAAAAAACAAATTGGCCTGGGATATAAAAATATCTATATTTCTTTTCCATCTGACGTGCTGGAAGCTATTGCCGTGGTAGAAAACACATGCAGAGATCAACGCTGGTATACATTAGCTTTTGTTTTAGCAAAAGAAAATAATAATATTGAAATAAGTTTTCGACATGTCAATAAAAAGGAAAATATTTATCAATTAGCCGTTCATTTGTCTGATGTATGGGATATCAGGATAACTGAGAAATATATCAATTACAATTGATCGTAAATGATTTTTATCCGTTTTCTGACATGTTATTCTTAATTTTACTGCTTCGTCAAAAAATGCTTCGATTGAATTAAGGCAGCAAAAAGCCCGCTCAGGTTTCCCTGAGCGGGCTTCTCTAAATTTGGCTCCTCTGACTGGACTCGAACCAGTGACATACGGATTAACAGTCCGCCGTTCTACCGACTGAACTACAGAGGAATCGGTTAAGTGGCGCGAATATTACCGTTAGCTTACCGGGCTGTCAACATTAAAAAACGGCTATTATTCAGCCGGGTAGCTTATGCCGCTCACGCCTGCGGCATATTTTCCGGCAGCGGTGCGGCCAGCGGTTGCAGGCGCGCCAGCGGATCCTGGCGATAAAAGCGCGTCATACGCTGGTAAAAACCAGGGAAGCGCTGCGCCAGCAGATCGGGGGCGCTGAAAAAGTACTCTGACAGAACCGCGAAACACTCCGCCGGATCGGTTGCGGCGTAGGCATCAATCGAGGCGGCGTTTTCTCCCACCAGATCCACTTCCTCCTGAATCGCCTCCATCGTAGCGTGTAAATCCTGCTCCCAGCCAGCCACCTCTCGCAGCGGAATCGCCGGAACGCCGTTAGTGTAGCCGCTGCCGCGCGCGTCCAGCTTGTGGGCAACCTCATGCACAATCAGGTTGAATCCACTGAGATCGAATGAGTCCTGAATATCCAGCCAGTTAAGAATAACCGGTCCTTGCTGCCAGCTCTGACCCGACTGTACGCTGCGATCGCTGTGCACCAGACCATCCTCATCCTGCCAGCTATCCTCAGCGACAAAAGGTGCCGGGTAAATCAGCACCTCATGAAAACCGTCCAGCCATTCCAGCCCCAGCTTTAATACCGGCAGGCAGAACAGCAGGGCGATGCGCGCATGATGTAAAGCTTCCAGCCGTAGATTGGAAAGCGATACCAGCCGTTTCTGATGTAAAAAACGCTGCGCCAGCTGCACCAGTGCCTGCTCCTCATCGGGCTGAAGTGACGCAAAGATAGGCGCTGATAGCGCCTCTTGCCAGGGGAGCGGCGCTGGTTCAGCTTTTTCTTTCCACGGCCATTTAATCATCGCAAAACTCGCTCGGCGAAAAGTGAATAATTGCGTACCATGCCGCAGCCTGACCTGTCACGCAATCGCTGAATCAGCTAAAACGGGGGAAGGTCACAGCCTTTTATCAGACGCGGCGAAATTCGATCACCCATACCCAGGGATTGACTTCCCAGCTGGTGCCGCCGTACTGTTTTTCCCAGGCTTTGCGATAGGCTTCTTTTGGTGCAATAGATTCGCTGTTCATCGTGAAAAAGTGATTCAGGAAATGCGAATCGGTCTGTACCCCTTCCGCCATCACGTCATCATCGCTGATATCCTGAATGCGTTCCGCACGCACGCCGGTGATCAGTAAATCGATGCGGCTGGCCCAGCGCGGCATATGAATGCCAGTTTGCCAGCCAAAGGTTTCGCTTTCTTCATCGTGCTGGTGGCTCAGATCGCGACTGTCGGCGCGGTACTGACAATATTTCGGCTGGCGGAAACTGGCAGGCGTGCGCTCGTAGTCCTGAATTTCTGCCGGAGGAACGATAGGGCCGCGCCAGGTTTCGCGCACCCACAGCCGATCGCCCGGCTGACCATACGGGCACTGATAGCTCAGATCTTCCATGCTCATCATTTTTTTGCCGTGCAGGTAGTTACTGGTTACGTCAACAGCGTAGCAACCTTCATGATTATCCTGTCCTGGACCAAAAGGCTGTGACTTCATAATTCGCCGGGTTTGGGTTTGCTGGCCAGCCAACAGGGCGCGCACGCGTTGTTCAGAGAACAGAATTGGCCTTTCTTTCATCATATACCTCATTTTTCTTTTTTCTTAAGTACCCGGTAACATTTATGGGAAACAGGCAATAAGATAAATCCTAACATTACTCATGATAAAAGGGGGCAATCATTTCAATAATTATTCATGAGAACATATTATGAAAATGATCTGGCTACCCCCTGAAATGCAGCGATTTATCCGGACGCAGTAAGCATTATCTTTAACGATAAATGAAATCCGCGTCTCATCGCTTTATTGTATATTCTTACAGTGGCTTAATGCATCGTAAAGCATAAAAGCCCCTTTCAGGATAATAAGTTTGACTTAAGTCATGAGCCTATCAATATGGCACATACTGGTCTGACATGCAGTACGCCTGTTGTCTGATTTATCGTTACTTCATTACCATTTCTTATATTTTTTCAGATTTAACCTTACTGCTGAAAGACTAAGCTTGTTTCAATATTGTTGTTTTTTTGTAATGTAATGGCTATATCTTGATTTGGATCGCATTTTTGACTGCCTGACTACAGGGATTACAATGGCGTTCAGCTTCACTCAACTGCCATAAAACGGCGCTATATCCGCACGGGAAGCCGCTTTCCCGGCTCGCATACTGTCCTGCCGCGTTGTAACCTGCTTACGCTAATAATAAGGAGAAGACGATGTCCCTTACGCACTGGCAATCCCGCTTTGAAACCTGGCTACACGCCAGCTGGTCGCAGGATGACAAAGCGCACGACATTGCGCATTTGCGTCGCGTCTGGAAAACGGCACAGCAAATTATGCAGGGCACCGAAGCCGATCCGTTGGTCGTGGTTGCCGCCTGCTATTTTCACGATGTGGTTAACCTGCCCAAAAACCATCCGCAGCGGCATCTCGCTTCAACGCAGGCGGCGGCGGAAACACGACGTATCCTGAGCGAGGCATTTAGCGATTTTCCGGCTGAGCTGCATGATGCGGTAGCTCATGCGGTACAGGCACACAGCTTTAGCGCCGCCATCAAGCCGGAAACGCTGGAGGCTCGCATTGTGCAGGATGCAGACCGGCTGGAATCACTGGGAGCGATTGGTCTGGCGCGGGTGTTTTACACTTCCGGCGTGCTGGGAAGAGCGCTGTTCGACAGCGAGGATCCGTTAGGGCGTGCTCGTCCGCTGGATGACAAACTCTGGACGCTCGATCACTTCCAACAAAAGCTGCTGCGCCTGCCGGATACTATGCAGACCGCAGAAGGGAAGCGGCTGGCACAGCATAATGTTGCTTTTCTGGTGACCTATATGGCCAAGCTCTGTGCAGAGCTACAGGGTGACATGGTTTCTCTCGATGAATCGGTACTGCGTGATTTCATGCCTGTATCAGGCGAATATTAAATTTTTGTGACAGTCTGTTAAATTTACTCCCGTTCCGCCAGGATGAGCCAAACAATCAGGAGAAACGGTATGAGTGAAACGGTTAGCTTAACGATCAAAATTGATCCCGCATTAAAAGAAACGTTAAAAACGCTGGCGCTGGAAAAGCAGCTTTCGCTGAGTGAGGAAGTAAGCCAGCGTTTGCAGACCAGCCTGTTAAATCAGCCTCACCCGGCAATCGACAGCTCACACACGGCAGAGTTGGCAACCCTGGAGGAGGAAACGCAGGAAGAACCGACGCCTCAGCTTACCAGCAGCGAACTCAAACAGCTCCGCACGCTGCTGAAGAAAGGCAAAAAGAAAAAATAGCCTACATAAACCGGCGCGCTTTATGAAAGGTGCAGCGCCAGTTGCCTCCTCTTTTTTAAGGCGAGGGCGCTTTACTGCGTCAGCGCCTTATTCACTTCTGCCTGACCACCCACAAACCCTGTACCTGTGTTCTTCTGTGTATTCAGGTTTGCCCAGTTTTATCCAGGACGGGCTGACGCTGATTATTTCAGCGCGACGGGACGCAGAACGCATAAGCAGCAAAGCGGAATGCTATCTGATAGAGCGCTGGGTCAAACTGGTGATACACTTGCCGCACTTTTTACCAAAACAGCAAAGTTATGAGCGAATTTGATGAAGTGGCGCTACGGCTGGCGCAACAGGCGCAGGCAGATGCGCAGCAGAAGCGGCTGGAAGATCAGGCATTGTTGCAAAAGGTGCTGGACGTTTACGATCGGAAAAGCGTTGCGGCCTGTTTGCGTCAGCTTAATCAGCATGAATGGACGCGCGAATCGCTGGGCCGCTGGCTGGCGGGAAAGGGAAGCCAGCGATCGCTAACCGCCGCAGAAGTGGCACTGTTGCGTCAGATGCTGCCCGCGCCGCCGACGCATCATCCTGATTACGCTTTTCGCTTTATCGATTTGTTTGCCGGTATCGGCGGAATTCGTAGCGGTTTTGAAGCTATCGGCGGTCAGTGCGTATTCACCAGCGAATGGAATAAACATGCGGTGCGTACCTATAAAGCGAACTGGTACTGTGACGAGCAGCAGCATCGCTTTAATCAGGATATTCGTGACGTCACCCTAAGCCAGCATGCTGATATTGATGAGCAAACGGCGTGGCGGCATATTGATGAAAGCATCCCGGATCATGATGTACTGCTGGCGGGCTTTCCCTGTCAGCCCTTTTCGCTGGCAGGCGTCTCCAAGAAAAATGCGCTTGGACGCGCTCACGGTTTTGCCTGCGAGGCGCAGGGCACGCTGTTTTTCGACGTCGCGCGCATTATCGCCGCGAAAAAAACGGCCATCTTCGTGCTGGAAAATGTCAAAAACCTGAAAAGTCATGATAAAGGCAATACCTTTCGCATTATTATGCAGACGCTGGATGAGCTGGGCTACGAGATAGCGGATGCTGATGCCACCGGGCCAGATCCGAAAATCATCGACGGTCAGCATTTTCTGCCGCAGCATCGCGAACGTATCGTGCTGGTGGGGTTCCGACGCGATTTACACCTGAAACCGGGCTTTACCCTGCGCGATATCTCACGCTTCTGGCCGCAGCGGCGGCGCACGCTGGCGGAGCTGCTGGAGCCGCAGGTTGATGAGAAATATATTCTGACGCCGACGCTGTGGAAATATCTCTATAACTATGCGCGTAAGCATCAGGCGAAGGGTAACGGCTTCGGCTATGGCCTGTTCGATCCGGCCAGCGCACATGGCGTGGTGCGCACGCTGTCGGCGCGTTACTACAAAGATGGTTCGGAAATTTTGATCGATCGCGGCTGGGATCGCGCTCTGGGCGAGAAGGATTTTAATCATCCAGAAAATCAGCTGCGTCGTCCCCGGCGGCTGACGCCGCGTGAATGCGCCCGGCTGATGGGGTTCGAAACGCCGGAAGGGAAAAGGTTCCGCATTCCGGTTTCCGATACTCAGGCCTATCGTCAGTTCGGCAACTCGGTGATCGTGCCGGTCTTTGCCGCTGTCGCGCAGCTGCTACAGCCGTGGATTGCCGAGGCGGTCAGTAAGCGATAGTGCACAGGCCACAGCAAAATGCTGGCTTTAGCCTGGCAGTTAAGAAGGTGCGCTTGTAAATTATTACAACAGGCGCACCGGTAATTTGCTGCTTTTCCCTTCTGGCGCATACACTGTTAGCAGGTGAAAAGGAGAAATTGCTATGGCTGATGTGCATTCCGCCGCGGTGCGCAGTAAAAATATGCGCGCCATCCGCACGCGTGATACCGCCATCGAGCAGCGTCTGGGCGAGCTGTTAACCGATCGCGGATTTCACTATCGGGTTCAGGATAAAAACCTGGCGGGGCGGCCCGATTTTGTTCTGGAAGAACAGCGGGCGATTATTTTCGTACATGGATGCTTCTGGCATCACCACCACTGTTATCTGTTCAAAGTACCCGCTACCCGTACCGCCTTCTGGATGGGGAAAATCGGCAGCAATGTAGAGCGCGATCGCCGCCACGTTGCCCAGCTAACACAGCAGCAATGGAAAGTGCTGGTGGTGTGGGAATGCGCACTGCGCGGTAAGCTGAGGCTGGATGATGAGGCAATTATCAGCCGTCTGGAGGAGTGGTTGCTCGCCAGCGACAGTAATGCTGCCATCGATCATCAGGGCATGCATCCGCTCACGCTACCGGCGGAATAGCTGGAGCCGCGCCCGCCAGCAGAAGCTGAAGAGGCGCAGCTTATAGCGCTTCGCTTAGTCTGACTCTTTACGGGGCGCGGTGACGGAGGAGCGCGCCGGGAACAGGGTTTTCCCCAGCGTTACCAGCACTACGGCGAAAATAATGATAGCCAGCGCCAGCCATTCGCGAGGCGTCAGCATCTCGTCGCCAAAAGAAGTACCCAGCAGCACTGCCACAACCGGATTCACGTAGGCGTAGCTGGTTGCTACCGCAGGCGTGACGTTACGGATCAGATACATATAGGCGTTAATGGCGATAATTGAGCCAAACAGCATCAGATAGCCCAGCGAAAGAAAACCCTGCAAATCGGGCAGTGCGGTGAGGCGTTCACCGCTCAGCACGCTGGCTAGCAGCAGCGCCACGCCCGCCACCAACATTTCAATCGCGCCCGCCATCGCACCGGTCGGCAGGGTAATGCGCGAGCCGAGAACCGAACCGAACGCCCAGCTCAGCGCCGCCGTCAGCACCAGCAGCGCGCCCTGTGGATTGCCCGCCAGATGGCCACCGCTGTTCAGCAGAATGATGCCTGCCAGACCTACCAGAATACCCAGCCACTCAATTTTGCGTGTGCGGATACCGAACAGTCGGCTAAAGCACATAGCGAATAACGGCACCGTCGCTACCATCACCGCCGCCAGGCCTGATGGAACCTGTTGATGTTCAGCCAGCGTAACCAGGCCGTTACCTACCGCCAGCAGCAGCAGACCAATCAGACCTGCGTTAATCGTCGCCCGAAGCGTCGGCAGCGGCTGGCCGCGCCAGCGCAGAAAGATAAACAGGATCAGCCCGGCAAGCAGAAAGCGCAGGCCCGCGAGCAGCAGCGGCGGCCAGCTCTCCACGCCAAGACGAATAACAAAATAGGTTGAGCCCCAGACGATATACAAGGTAAACAGCGCCAGAGAAAGCGGCAGCAGCGAGGAGGTGGAGCGAGACATTTTTTCAATCCGATGATAATCAAAGGCTTTAATCTGCCACGAAAGCAGAAAAATTACCTGATTTTTTCCGGTTACCACAATGCGATCTGGCGCAGAGTTTGCCAAACCAGACCATAATTGGTTAGATCGCTGTTTTAGCCTGATGACTCTGGGGGGCGGGATGTCCAGTATTAAGCTGACGGTAAGGCGGCTGTATAAGTTGCAGGGTGAGCGCATGGTCAATACGCACGCGACGGCGCGGATTTATGTCGGCGAAACCCTGATAGCAACGGAAGAGATCACCGGCATGACCGAAAGTTCGGTGAGTAAATATTTACACCACCACGCCGGTAAGGGGCCGGTGCGCGTTGAGTGGGACTGTGAGGGCATCGCGGATATGGCGGTCAGCGAAATTGAAGTATGCCCCTGCTGTCAGCACGATGAACCATAAAATAAGGAAACTAACTTGGCTGGAAGTAGCTTACTGACACTGCTTGATGATATCGCCACGCTGCTGGATGACATCTCCGTAATGGGAAAAATTGCAGCGAAAAAGACCGCAGGAATGCTGGGAGACGATCTGTCGCTGAATGCGCAGCAGGTTACCGGCGTCAAGGCGAACCGTGAATTGCCGGTGGTCTGGGGTGTCGCTAAAGGCTCATTCCTCAATAAGCTGATTCTGGTGCCGCTGGCGCTGGTTATCAGCACCTTCGCTCCCTGGGCGATTACGCCGCTGTTAATGATCGGTGGTGCCTACCTCTGCTATGAGGGAGTGGAGAAGGTGATGCACAGCCTGCATCGCGATAAAAATGCTGAATCGCCTGAGGCACGCCAGGCGCGTCTGAAAAAGTTAATTGAGCAGGACCCGGTTGGCTACGAGAAAAAGAAAATCAAAGGGGCGGTGCGCACCGACTTTATTCTCTCGGCGGAGATTGTCACCATCACGTTAGGGGTGGTTTCCGCCGCCTCGCTGCTGGATCAGATCCTGGTGCTGGCTGGTATTGCCATTGTGGT